>CAZVRK010000001.1:0-1156 GCA_964629875.1 uncultured Dehalococcoidia bacterium
GAGAGGCTCTACTCTTTTTGGTTAGTTTTGTTATGGTTAATCTTTATTTGGTAATTCTTGAGCTAATCTTTCTACGGTTTGTTTCAATGTCCGGTCTAAGTCCCTGGACTCTGGATTTTCGTCGGCCAATTCGGTACTCCCCATAAGCTTGTACATATCGGTTACACCTTCAAATATATTGGGTGTCATTCCGAGTTCAGCGAAGGTTTGTTTTATCTCTTGCATTTCGCTTACCCATCGACGTGATTTGGAGGGAACCCCTGGTATCCAAGATTCCATTCTCTGAATGACAGCTCCATGGCCGGATTCAAATTCTCCCATTAGAGGCTCGTACAATCCCATGGATTCGGCAGCCATTAGGAGTTGTGAATGTAATGCGGCGGTACCTTTGGTCATCGCTGCATAACACATCTTTATACCTGAGGCTTGGCCTGTAGTATCACCTATTACTCTGACATCCAGTCCGAAATCTGTAAGACCGCTGAATTCTTGTGCATAAGGACCAGCAGCATAAAATCGTGGGCTGATTCCTGTACGAGGTGGACTGCCGATAATGGAAACATCTACAAAGCGGCCACCAGAGGTCGTTATGATATCTTCCATCTGCTTTACAGAACTGGGAGCTAGTGCGTTGCATTCGGCAAAGAGGGTAGAAGTGGGATTAGCTTTTAGGGCGGCAGCTACCTGGTTGCAGACTTCTGGTACCACTTCTGACACTGTGATAGACAATATTATGTCGGCGAGTGAGACCATGCTGTCAAAATCCGGTACATCCTCAATTCCGGCAGACTCAGCCAGGGCTTTAGTTCTTGTGCTTCGACCAGTGAGGCAAGTGATTACCCGTAGTTCGTGTTGTTTGAGTAATTGTCCGACTGAGTGCCCCATATCACCTGGGCTGAGAATGGCTACTGTGTTGATTGGCATGAGGATGGCTCCTTTTTCGATGTTAGTCTTATTCTAGCATGTGGGTTCGATCGTGAAGCAAAATTAAGGACCCTTCGTATCTAGCGAAGGGTCCTTGTTAGATCTATCAATGTTACCTAGGTTTAATGGTTATGCTGGTCGTGATCATGTCCGTCGTGATCATGCTCGTCGTGATCGTGTCCGTGGTCATCATGTCCGTGGTCATCATGTCCGTGGTCATCATGTCCGTGGT
>CAZVRK010000001.1:1256-164524 GCA_964629875.1 uncultured Dehalococcoidia bacterium
TGTCCGTGGTCATCATGTCCGTGGTCATCATGTCCGTGGTGGCCATGGTGTCCTGCGGGTTGTAGTTTTGGTAGTGGAATCATGAACATAATGATTGCGGCCACTACGAACAAGCCTGCTATGTAATAGAAAGGGTAAGTGACATCTGCGTTGTACAGTAAGCCTGCAATGATTGGTGATGCAGCGCTTAGAATAAATCGTGAGAATGAGATTACCCCAAGAGTTGTTGCAGCTACGCCTTCGCCTACGACGTCGAGGGCGGCGGCGGTGAGTATCGGCTGATCACTGAAAAGAAATGTTCCGAGTAGAGCTAGGATCGCGATAAGGAACCAGCCTTGGCCGAATGGTACTAATAGCGAAGTCATTATCGCAAGGAAGACCATTCCGGGAATTAGGATTAGTTTTCTTCCAAACTTGTCCGATAAAAATCCTGTAATCGGAGTGGATACTATGCCTACGATTACTAAGATTGTTAGATGAGCCCCTCGGGCTTGAGCGCTCATTTGCAGTGCGTCATTCAAATATAAAGCTAGGAAAGGGATATAAGCTACGAAGGCCATACCACGCAATCCTGCCACTAGCGTAATAGCCAGTAAGCGTCCGTTCTTTAATAAGGCTCGCGAGGCAGCTAATTGTTCTTTAGGCGTAGATTCCTGAGCTTGATTGCCTGCGGTTTTACCAAGGTCTCTAAATGCCCAAAACACGAGGAAGGTTAATAGTAGGGGCGCGATCGCGTAAATGCTTATTAATTGGTTCCAGGCAAGCACCACGAGTAGGAACCCTGTTGCTACTGGTGCAATTGCGTCTCCAATCTGGCCGCCAACTCCATGGAATGATAGAGCAGAGCCGCGATGATGGGAGAAGTGGTGAGATAATGCTGACATTGCGGGAAGGTGCCATACAGATGCAGCTATGGCTACCAAGGCCATTCCAACTAGTAATAGCGGGTATATTGGCGATAGGCCAATCACCAGCCAACCAATACCAAACAGAGCCATGCACGCAGCAAGAACCCACCCCCAATATTTTCTAAGCATGTCGGTTACTATACCGCCGGGGAGTGATATGATTCCTGAAGCCAGCTCGCGAGTAGTGGCAATACCACCTACTCCTACTCCCGTGAGGTTAAAAGCATCCCGTACTTCGGGCATCATTACTTCGAAACTCCGGGTAAACCAATGGAATACTCCATGTCCGCTTGTTAGTCCCCCGATAAGGAAGGCTCCGCCTTTGCGGAAACCGGTTTTACCTTCAGTATCTACTGGGGGACCCTGATGGTGATGTGCCATATGGGCCTCCAATAAGTCCTACAGTTTCGGCTAATAATACTCTTACTTGGTAATAATATCGAGTCATTACGGAACGAATCTGAAGCGGTAATGGGTATATTTAGTCAAATGTTCCGGAATCTTGGGGAATTCGTCTCTGTTCGTGTGACGAGACAGTTCGGCGCACTTTGAGTCGTCCAGCTACATTAGTGTACCCAAGGACGAGGATGAAAATGAGTGCAGAGAACAGGACAACGCTAGCGCCCGAGGATACATCAATGTAGTAGCTTGCGTAAATGCCGCCAATCCCGCAGAAAGAGCCTAGGAGTGTGGATAAAATTATCATCAGTTTGAAATTATCCACTAAGAGGCGCGCCACGATGGGCGGAATCACTATCGCCGCTGATATGAGTGTGACACCTAAGACCTGTATTGATACAACTATGGTAGCGGCCAGGATGAGCGAGAACAGAGTATCCATCCAAGCAGTGGGGACTCCGTAGGATTGCGCTACATCTGGATCGAATGTAGCAAAGAGGAACAGTTTGTATCCTAAAAATACGACGGATCCTACGAAGACGACAACTATTATTATAGCTAGGAGGTCTGTCTCAGTAACTCCTAGGATATTGCCGAACAGTGCTGCGTCGAAACTACGTGTGAAACTTTTGAAGCGACTAATGATGGCAACACCTAGGGCGAAGCTAGCAGTAGTTATTATCCCAATAGCTGCGTCTGTGCCTATCTTATTTTTTCGAGTTGTGAATGTTATTAGGAGAGCCGAAAGGAATCCCCATATGCTGGCACCTAGAAAGAAATTAATTGACATAACGTAACTTACTACAGCACCACCAAAAACTGCGTGAGACAGGCCATGTCCGATGTAGGCCATACGTCTCAATACTATGTAGACGCCTATTAATCCGCACAATGCCCCGACCAATGCGGCACAGATGAAACCTCTTACGAAAAATTCATATTGGAATGGTTCAAGCATGAGTGCGCTCGTGTGGGTCAGACAAATCTGAGCTAGCTGGGGCATCTAGCGGCCGGGGAGTTTCCACTACTATTGGCATTCCTTCATGTTGGATTACGGGCATATCGGCACCGTATGTTTTACTTAATGTTTCCGAGGTGATGACATCTTCAGGTCTTCCGCTATTAACTATCTGACCATTTAGGCAGACGAGCCAAGGTAAGTGTAATGCAACGGCATTAATCTCGTGAGTAGTCATGATAATGGTCACACCTTGGTCATTCAGATCTTGTAATAAGTGGATTACCTCGTGACGAGTCCTTATGTCTACACCGCTGGTCGGCTCGTCTAATAGAAGAATCCTCGGGTTGCTAATCAGGGCTCTTGCCAGGAAGACGCGTTGCTGTTGCCCCCCGGAGAGAGCTCTAATATGGTGGTTGGCCAGATTGGATATTCCTAATCGCTCCATGATTTCAAGGGCGCGTGACTTCTCGTCCGTTTTATACCACGGGAACAAAGGATTGTTCATGGTTCGTCCCATCATTACGACTTCCTGAACGGTCACTGGAAAATTCCAGTCGATGGTCTCTAGCTGAGGGACATAACCTAGTCTTGGACGCTTGCCATTCACCGTTTTTCCGTCGATTAGGACTTCACCACGGAATATTGGGACAGTTCCTAGGATTGTTTTGAGGAGAGTACTTTTACCAGATCCACTTGGCCCCAGGAGGCCTATAAAAGATCCCTCGTTGATAGTCAAACTAATATCGGATAAAACAACGTGTTCAGGGTACCCTGATGTTACGTTACGTAGCTCGACTATTGGATTTTGATTTTCTATATTTGCCATTGTTGTTAACTTGTTCTCTTCGCTCGGTTATTTAAACTACAAAACCCCTGGCTATAACCAGGGGTTTTGTCAAATCAGATTCTGATTTGAGAGGGCGGCCAATGTATAGCGCAGAGGCTGGGCCCACGTTCTAGGTTGGGTTCCTGGCTCGAGTGTACTCGCGAGAGAGTAAACTCTAACAGTGGCGCGACCGCGGCGGAATTACACCGCCTTCCCCAATATTTTCTGATAGTCCTAGTGCGATTTATATTGTTAATGTTTTACTAAATAACTCTAACTTTGCACTATAACCTTGTCAAGAATATCGATCGCTTTCGAGTAGCAATAGTTTATTCTGGGTAGATCGCTGTACTGGTATCCTCCAGTACTATGCTGGTGTCAAAACCTTCTAGGCTAGTTGAATCTCCACCTAGAGCAGGCACAATTATTCCTATATCATAATGAATGAGCCCATGGTAAGTGTGGTCTGTGTCCCCCTGTTTCCCTGGTAGATCGTCATCCCTTAACTTGTCTACGAACTGTGCCCCGCTTTCCTTTGCAATTTGTTCTAGGATTGGACTTGGGAATACTTCCGATCCGAATATTGCGGGGACCGAGTGTTCCCGGATTTGTTCTATTAACCTTGCTACCTCCCGAGCAGACGGCTCTGTAAAGTCCGAAGGTTGTATAGCTCCTAACGTCTCAAATCCGTATCTTGGAGCGAAAGTCGGGAAAGAATCATGGTAAGTTAAGAGTTTTCGGTTATCCTGAGGAATAGTTGCCACTGCGGATTTTATTCTGTTATCTAAGTCCTGTAACCGGATTTTAAGATTAGATAAGTTCTTCTGGTAATAAGAAGAGTTATCTGGGTCCAGACGAGATAACTCTTCAGCTAGGACTTCAGCATATTTTATGCCGTAGAAAGGATCTGTCCACATATGTGGGTTTGGATGGCCTCCTTCGGGGAATGACTCATCGTATACCCATTCGGATTCTGGGAGTACTGTATTACCTAACCTCAGAATAACAGCATCTGATCGCTTGTTTGATTCGGCGAGTTTCAAAGTTGGTACTTCTAGGTAAAGGCCGTTGGCCACTATCAAATCAGCTTTAGCAAGTAGTGAAACCGTTGAGGGAGACGGCTCGTATGTGTGGGAATTGGTTCCTTCGGGTATCAGGCCATTGAGGACTATTTTGCTTCCGCCAATGTTTTCTATAAGGCTTGTAATTGGTGATACAGTACCCACCACCTTCAGGCCAGAATTTGCCATGGTGTTTTTAGAAGTGCTGGGGTCAGAGGAACAGGCTATGGTTAATATTAAGACTAGTGCTACGAGAAATAATCTTTTCAAGGTAAATGCCTTCCTAATGTTTGGTTAATAGCTAGTTAGCTTAGTTTGGATTTGCAATCAGTACATATTCCAGCTACCGCAAAGTTATCGAGATCGGGTTCAAAATTGAAATCCTTGACTAAGCTTGCTCGGAAAGATTCAAGATAATGAGGACTTAAAGAGAACGTGTTCTCGCATTTTGTACAGAGCATGTGATGATGTTGACCATCACGCGTACGTAACTCATAAGTGTGCCGATCTCCGACTCCTATTTCCGTAACGACACCCACATCCCTAAACAAGTGGATGGTCCGATATACGGTCGCTAAGTCGAGATAGGGATAAACGGATTTGGACGCCTTATATATTTCGTCTATTCCTATGTGATGTTGACTATCCGCTATAGTGGACAATACCAACAACCGTTGAGGGGTCAGTCGGTTGCCACTCTGGCGAAGTTTAGAGACTGCGTCATCATAATGAGTCATGCGGTTAATAGCACCTGCAAAGATTTGCAATAGCTAAAATTAGCATGAAACTGATGCTTATGCAAGACCAGATTTTGTGACGCTTCTTTAGTGCTAATAGATATACTGCGTGCTAAAATATTGTTGATTATCTAAGTATGCGTGCAGTGGTGTGGTAAAAATGGCTTTGGATAAATCCCTTGAGGTTCGAAGAGTAGGCGAGGTGATCGAGTCGGATACTTACTCGGTGGTCGCCCAGTGTTACGAACTTTATATGGCACCTTCTATAGGCAGCGTTATTACTATCGGATCCCCTCCTGTGTACGCAATAGTAAAGCTGATAAAGACGGAACCTTTAGACCCGAGCCGTCCAATTTTGGCTAGGGGTGAGAATGCAGACAGTGAGTCGCAGGTCTATAGGGATAACCCACAAATTCCCAGGCTTCTCACTACTCGATTTGAGGGTTTGCTGATAGGGTATCAGGAAGGTGAGATTGACAGAGCTTATCTCCCTCCAGTCCCTCCAATAATCCATTCGTTTATTTATACATGTGATTTGGAATCAACGAAACGTATTACGTCTGAGTTGACCTTCCTGCGATCGATGGCCTCGCAGGTATCAGTGGTTTCGGACGAAGTGATAGCCGCTTTCGTGCGGAACGCTGCGCAATATCAGGAGTCCGCTAATGAATATTTGGTTTCTGCTGGAAGGGTCTTAGCTGAAGAGTTGTCTGGCGATTTTCCTAGACTGAATTCGATCCTTAGGAGGGTGAGCCTGTGACTTTGAATGGGGATGGGATTAATCGACATGCAGAGGGTGCGGCTAATGAGATGTTAGGATTGGTCGTCGGAGGATCGCTGGGGCAAGGACTGGAAATCAAGCTAGGCGGTGGGAACACGTGGACTACTGTGGAGGATGTAAAGGTGGGTTCCTTTGTTACCATACGTGGTAAGAAGAGCCGGTTTTTCTGTGTTGTTACTGACGTTTCTCTCGGTGGTTCTGACGCCCGATTAAAGCATGCACCTGCGGGGATTCAAAATCCATTAATAGCAGAGATAGTGTCTGGAACCATCGCTTACGGCACGATCGCTGTGTTACCGACTCTCACTATGCCAAATATACTCGGAGATGAGGCGCAGGGTCCTGTGACTACGAAGACTATACCCTCTCATTTTTCGCCGGTTTACACAGCTACTGAAGAAGATGTAGCTATGGTGTTTGGTGAGGAAGATGATAGGCATTTCTGGATTGGAACTCCATTAGATATGGAAACAAAAGTCTGTTTGAATTTGGATGAATTAGTAAAGCGATCTATAGGGGTTTTCGGGAGAAGCGGTACGGGTAAAACTTTCTTGACTAGACTTTTACTAGTGGGAATTCTCCAGGGTGGGCAAGCTTCTTCACTCATATTTGATATGCACAGTGAATATGGATGGTCCGGAAGAGATGCAGACACTAACACGATGGTAAAAGGCTTAAAGCAATTATTTCCTTCTCAAGTGTCAACATTCACCCTTGATGAAGAGCACTCTCGGAGAAGAGGATCTTCCGCAGACGAGGTAGTGCGCATTGGTTATTCGGATATAGAACCAGAAGACATTGAACTCTTACGGGAAACCTTGGATTTGTCCGATGTAGCGGCTTCAGCTTGTTACAATTTACAGAGGGAATTTGGGCAGCAGAACTGGATGAAACAGTTTCTTGACCGACAGGGGCCCGATATAGTCGAGTTAGCTTCTCGGTTGAACGTGCAGCCGCAGGCTATGGCAGCATTGCATAACAGGTTGAGTACAAGGCTTGGTAGATTTGAGTTTCTGGGAGAGAAGTCACCTTTTGATGCTTCAGCAAAAGTAATAGAACATTTGGAGCGTGGTAAGCACGTGGTTCTGGAATTCGGGAAGTATGGGAATAATCTGACCGCGTATATTCTGATCAGTAACCTTTTGACTCGTAGAATTCATAACCGATACATAGAGATTAAAGATGCTGCAGATGGGGGGCAAGGAAGAGATCCGCGCCCTGTCGTGATAGTTATAGAAGAAGCCCATAAGTTTCTTAATCCAGGCGTAGCTTCACAAACAATATTCGGGATTATCGCTCGTGAAATGCGGAAATATAACGTCACTTTGATGGTTATTGATCAAAGGCCAAGTGCGATTGATTCTGAGGTTATGAGTCAGATTGGTACCAGATTGACTTGTTCTCTAGACAATGAGAGGGACATAGATTCGGTTTTATCGGGAGTGTCGGGAAGCAGGCATTTGAGAGGTGTGATCTCAAGGTTAGAAGCGAAGCAGCAATCACTAATATTCGGTGATGCTCTACCTATGCCAGTAGTAGTGCATACACGGTCATATGATGAAACTTTTTACAGCCAATTGGAATATGGTGCCGGTAGCCGCCGAAGTGTGGTGCCGGGGGAAACTTCAGCTGAGCGCATGGAAAGAGAGATTAACGAGTTATTTTAAGTTACTCTGACGCTTTTTCTCTAGGTTGTTTGTGAGAATATGGAAATAATCGAAACGATTCCACAGATGGTCGCTTGGACGAGACATGCTTCGAAAAGCCTTGGCTTAGTCCCAACTATGGGAGCACTACATCAAGGACATTTGTCGCTAGTCGAGCGAGCCAGAGTGGAGAACGCTAGTCTGGCTGTAACTATATTTGTAAATCCTACTCAGTTTGCGGAATCTGAGGACCTAACCTCTTATCCAAGGGATTTAGAATCTGATTTGGAAGCTCTGAAGAATGCACATGTTGATGCTGTATTTGTTCCAAAAGCAACTGAAATTTACCCTTCCGGTTATGATACCTGGGTGGACGTAGGATCTGTATCCAGTAAGTTGGAAGGAGAATGGCGTACAGATCACTTTAGAGGGGTAGCAACTGTCGTAACAAAGTTATTTAACATTATCCGACCGGATGCCGCTTATTTTGGACAGAAAGACGGGCAGCAGTCGGTTGTCTTGAAGCAGATCGCAAGAGACTTGAATTTAGGAGTAGATCTGGTCATTTGTCCAACTATTAGAGATGAGAACGGACTGGCGTTGAGTAGTAGGAATAGTTATCTTACTGCAGCGCAACAACGGGAGGCATCAGTAATCTTTAGATCGCTTGTCGCTGGAAGAGAGAAATGGGAAAGCGGTGAAAGACAAGCGGATGTAATTCGAGGATCAGTGGAACAAGTACTGCGGGGAGCCGATCTGATCACTGGCATAGATTATATAAGCCTTGCGGATTCTGAGACCTTGAATGAAGTAGATGTGATCTCCGGTGAAACGATGTTGTCAGTGGCCGTAAGGATAGCATCGGTACGGTTAATAGATAACGTGGTATTGGGATAATGTGCTTTAGTAAATAACTTTGTCGGTTGCTTGCTAATCCTGGGTGAGTTCCCTGACAGTCTCAGTAAATGCGGGTAATATAGTTTCCCAGTCACCCACTACGCCGTATTTCGCATCTTTAAAGATATTTGCCTCGGAATCTTTATTAATTGCTACAATGACTTTTGATCCTGAACACCCTGCCATGTGCTGGCTAGCCCCAGATATCGCGACGGTTATATAAATTTCCGGTGTGATAGTTTTTCCGGTAAGCCCCACTTGATAGCTGTAAGGGACCCATCCCGAGTCAACAGCTGCACGGGAAGCACCGACCCCTGCGCCAAGTATATCTGCGAGGCTTTGTAACTCACTGAATGGTTCAGGTCCACCTAACCCCCTGCCTCCAGCTATTACTATACGTGCATCTTCTAATTTTACGCCTTCAGATTCTTCTTTAACTACATTAGTTACCTTGGTTTTTGCTATTGAACTATCCAGCTCTACAGGGAAGGAAATTGTTTCACCTGAGCGACTGGCGTCACTATCTAAAGGTTCATAGGCTTTAGGTCGTATGGCTGCGATCTGAGGAGTCTGTTCACAGCTGACTACCGCGACTGCACTTCCACCATAGACGGGTCTGTTAGCTAACAGGGTCTGTTTAGATGCATCTAGTGATACTTCAAGACAGTCTTGTGCAAGGCCAACTCCTAACCTGAATGCTAGCCTCGGAGCTAATTCCCTGCCTTCTGCAGTGCGTCCCATGAGGATAATCCTTGGAGAAACTTCATCGACAAGCGCTTTTAACGCGGCTAGATGAAGGTCGACATGGTAAGAAGCCAATTGTGGATTGTTTACCAGGTATACGATATCGGCACCAGATTCGATAGCCTGCGAGCCCGCGATTTCTGTTGAAGAACTCAACAAGGCAATTGATACCGGTTCACTTAGGTCGCTAGCTATTTGTCTGCCGGCGGCTAAGAGTTCTTTTGAAGTTGATCCTAATTGACCTTCAATTAAATCACCGATTATCAGTATTCCTGTGGCATCAGCCATGTTCCCCTCCGTGTTTCTTGGCACTGTTTCATTTGTATGGAGTGCCGTGGAAATTTCAAATAATTTAGATTAACTTTGCTTCCCTGAGTTTAAGAGCTAGAAGACGTGCTGAATCAGCATCGTTTTCGCCCTCGATTATTTCGCACATTTGGTCTCGTTCAGGGACAAACAGGTCGTGGAGTTTCAGCCTAGGCTCGAGGCTAGCAGCGTCAAGGCCTAGGTCGCCGGCAGCCCATATGGTTGGCTTTTTCCGTGTTGCTGCCATGATCCCTCTCAGCGTGGGGTAACGTGGCTGGCCAAGCTCGTTGCTAACTGTAACTAATGCTGGTAAGTCTGCTTCTACTACCTCGTAGCCGTCCGGTATTATCTTCTCAACAATTACCGAACTAGAAGTGACCTCAACTTTACGTCCTAGGGAAATACAGGCTACTCCGAGGAGTTCTGCAACCCCGAGAGGCACTTGTGCGTTGTCCCAATCAGAAGCCTGACGCCCACATATTATGAGATCAAATCCGCCGAGTTTCTCTATAGCCGCGCTTAATAGACGTGCTGTAAAGAAGCTGTCGATAGTGTTTTTAAAGCCATCATCTTGGATAAGTACCAGTTCATCTGCCCCCATAGATAATGGTTTCTTCATGACATCCAGAGCAAATGATGGACCAGATGATATAACGGTAACTGTTGCTTCTTGGGAGTCTTTGATTTGTAAAGCCGCCTCAACGGCATTTTCGTCAAAGCCATTGACTACTGGTGGAATGGTAGTCGGTACTGTAACTTCTTTCACTGCAGGGTCAATCGAGAAGGCAGCGGTTGGCATATCTGGATCTATTACTTGTTTAGCTAGTACGCCAATTTTGATGGGCATGAATATTTACTCCGCGTTAGGTTTGGGACAAATAAAAATGTATCATGCAGTAAATTTAGTGTCAATCTGAGCGTGATCATGTTACATGTTTGATATAATTATAGATAGGATCTATGTGATACGAGCAGGAGCAGAGCTCTAGTGCTTACGAACTGATAATGTTGGTGATATGAATACATTGAAAACGTTTTTCTTATTAATAGTTTTGACCATGTTGTTGTTAATGGTAGGCGGTATCATGGGCGGTGAGGCTGGAATTGTGATTGCCTTGTTTTTCGCAATAGCAATGAATTTTGGTGCCTACTGGTTTAGTGACAGAATTGCTTTGGGTATGACTAAGGCTCATCCTGTCTCTGAAGAGGATGACGCAGACCTGTACAGGCTAGTTGCGGAGCAGGCATTTCTTGCCGGTCTTCCAATGCCTAAAGTGTATGAAATAGAGAGTAATTCGCCGAATGCATTTGCTACGGGACGCAATCCTAAGAACGCGACCGTGGCAGTGACGACGGGGATACGGCAGTTATTGAGCAGGGATGAATTAGGAGCTGTGATGGCTCATGAAATGGCGCATGTTGGTAACAGAGACACATTAATAATGACTATAGTTGCAACCATAGCCGGAGCGATATCAATGCTCGCTATGATGGCTCAGTTCTCTGCTATATTCGGTAGTTTCGGTGGTCACGGTCGAGAGCGAGGTGGTAGTAATATTGTTGGTTTACTGATCGTTGCTATTGTTATGCCGATAGTTGCTAGTATTGTCAGATTGGCAATATCTAGGTCCCGAGAATTTCAGGCAGACCGAACCGGGGCATTGACCTCAGGCCAGCCAGAAGCTTTAGCGAGTGCCTTGGAAAAACTGGAGAGAGGTGCGGTAAATTCTCCTATGAAAGTTGCCGAACCTGCATCCCACCTATTTATAGTTAATCCACTGCGGGGAAATACCATGTCTCGATTGTTCTCAACCCATCCTCCGACAGAGGAAAGAGCGAGGAGATTGAGGAATATGTCTAATCAAAACGACCCTCACTAGCACGGCCTACTAAAACATTGCTATTGGATTCACTGGACTGCCGGTAACGTTGTGAAGCCGCAGTGGTGCTAGTGACAACATGAATTCGTACTGGCCAGTTTTGTTACACATGATGGCTAGGTCTTCAAGATTAGCATTGTCTATTAACCAGAGTCCTAGAGTTACCAAACAGACTGTGTGTAGTGGAGCAGTAATTTTGTCGTAGTGGCTGGGACGTATGTCATTAGATGTATCGGTGCCGAGCATTGCGATACCCTTGTCCTTGAACCATGGAGTACACGCAACCTGACATGCGGTTGCTGGGTCTCCATTGATCTGTGCACCTTCTGTAAGACGCTTTTTGTAGTTTCCGGTTCTTACTAAAAGAATATCTCCTTCGCTAACATTTACACCTTGGAGGGCGGCCGCCTCTTCCAAGTCATCTGGCATAACTGGCCGATCAGGTTCTAACCATTCGACACCATGAGCCCTGGGTATGTCTAGGAGGACGCCCCTGGTGACAATGCCATTTTCCGCCAATTCTATTGAATGGGTTTGTGCGCCTTCCCGAGAAGTGATCAGATTGGCGGATTGCCCGTTGTACAATTGTGCGTTCCATGAGTAATGTGATAGTGCATCGATGTGAGTTATGGTCTGGCCGTGAAAAACCATACCGATAAATTCTGCCGCACCCCTACGTATTAGCCTTCGTTCTTCGGTATCGGTATCCCTTCCTTCTCCAGAGTCAACCATAAACCGTTGCACTTGATATGTGATGTCAGGTGCCATCTCAGTTGTAATTGGGCGGGCGCAGCTAACAGTTAAACCTGACTTAATTAGACCAGCGGCTTGTCTGGTTTTATCGGGAGTGATGAGGTTCAGACATCCCTTCTGGTCATTTTTACCCCATCGTCCCCAATTGCTAAGGGAAGTCATCCAGTTTAATACTTCATTTTCTGTCGGTATGTTTGGATCCATATACACCTCGAGATTTTCAAAAATTAGAACGTTTGCTTACTAAAGGTAGGGGCTTTGGATTGGCATTATTGTAGTACCGCATTTTCTATTTGAGGGTATCCTTTTAGGAAGTCGGTAGCTCGTATTGCAGATTTACCTTCTAGTTGGATGACATTTACAGTTAGGATACCCTTTCCAGATGCCACTCCCATACCATTTTCGGGATTTGAAAGCCTCAGAACTGATCCGGGTACGTAGTCAGTCGTTACCGAGTTTTCATAACTAGTATCTAAGAATTTGATTACTTTACCATCCCAGTGGCTATACAGTCCTGGCCATGGTGTGAAAGCTCTCCGGTATCTATCTAACGTTGAAGGGGGTAATGTCCAATCGGCCAGGCCATCTTCTCTGCTTATCTTTTTCGTAATGGTTGCTTGATCGTCATTTTGCGCTGTTGCCCCAATATCATTGGCTACCCATGGTGTGATTGACTTAACTAAAAGGTCAGCTCCGCGCGCAAAAAGTCTCTCTGTCAGTGTCACGGCTGTGTCGCTGGAGCGTATCTCGAGGATTTCCTGGGTGATTACGGGACCTGTGTCCATTCCTGAGTCGAGTAGCATTAATGTGATGCCCGTCGATTCATCTCCTTCCTTAATACTAGATACGACTGGTGATGGACCACGGTATTTCGGTAGTAAGGATGGGTGTAGGTTCAGGCATCCGTATTTTGGTATGTCTAAGAGAGCTTGAGGAAGTATCAATCCATATGCGACAACTAAAATGATGTCTGGGGATAAGGCGTTAATTTGGGCTGTGGCATCATCTGTTCGGAGTGAAGCAGGTTGTAGTATTGGTAATTGTAGTTGTTGCGCTGCTTGTTTCACCGGGGATAACGCAAGTTTTCGGCCCCGGCCGCTATGTTTATCAGGAGGTGTTACTACCGCTACTACGTCGCCCGTATTATTTTCAACTAGATGTTTTAAAACGTCCGCAGAGTATTGAGGAGTGCCCATGAAGACAATACGCATTGTTCCTTCCGATAGTTGATAATTTTACCTTGGCAAGCCCAAGAGAATGATGGAAAACATGCCCAAATTTCTTGACTGATGGTCACGGGATTGATAAAATCAGTTTACCGCTTGGCGGTTAAATTGAGAAGGAGGTGATTGCGCATGGATGTTAGTTTAATACTCAGGGGCGATGGTAGGCATCAGTCTGGACACGACGGGGTGATCAACTCCTAATTAGACCAGAAACATAAGACCCGTCAGTCGGGCCCAGGCCAATGTCTATCATCGCCCCTAGTTCCAAGGATTTATAAGGGTGATGTCCCAGAAAAATATGGCTGGGCCCGATCCTTTTTATTGTAATTGACATGTTATCAAGGGCGCCGTACAATCGGTCGCTAGCTACAACAAAGCAAACACGGAGATTAAATGCTACGAATTCGGTTAAGAAGAGTTGGAAAAAAGGGTCATCCGTCCTATAGGATTGTGGTGGCAGAATCGTCTTCACCAAGAGACGGTCGGTATTTGGAATGGATTGGAAACTATGATCCCATGGTAGATCCACCAGCCGTAACGATTAAAGCGGACAGGGCAAAAGCGTGGCTAGATAATGGGGCGCAACCTTCCGACGCAGTTCGCCGAATTCTGGAGAAAGATGGCATTCTTGAGAATGCAGAGCAGGTATGAGAGAACTTGTTGAATACCTAGCCAAGTCATTAACCAGTAACCCCGACGCTGTGGTTGTTACTGAGGAAACCGTAGATGGTCGAGTGACTATACGTTTGGAAGTTGCTCCTGAGGACAAGGGCAAAATCATAGGACGACAGGGGCGAGTTGCACAGGCTATGAGGCTTCTGGTCAGGGCATCCGCAACCAAAAATGGCACCCATGCCATGCTTGAGATAGTATAGTTTCCCCAATCAAGAGTTGATTACGTGCGATCAACACCACCCCCATTAGACGATAGCAATGTTGTGATAGGCCAAATTCTCGGAGCTAGGGGCTACGCCGGATTCGTGCGGGCTCGTATACTCACGGCATTGACCAATAGGTTCGACGAAGGCAATTATGTTCAGATAGGGCAACGTAAATATTGGATATCTGAAGTCGAATACATTGCATCTAGCCATGTATTATTAAGGTTCTTAGGTATAAATACCGTTGAAGATGCTCAATCGTTACAGGGTGAATGGTTAACAATCCCTACTGATGATAACCAAGATTTGGGTCCGGATAATTATTTCCATTATCAGATGATAGGGTTGAGCGTAGAAACGGAAGACGGCGAAGTCCTTGGTTCCATAGAGAACATTATTGAAACTGGCAGTAACGATGTGTACGTTGTGACCGGAGAAAGCGGTGAGATACTTGTGCCGGCCATTGGACAAGTGATTAAAGATATCGATTTCAAAGCCAAGAGGATGCTAGTGACGCTAATGAAGGGTATGAGGTAGTTTTGACCCTCTCAGATTTGTAGTGCTAAAATCTAGAAGTATTATATCAAGTCTGTGACATCAGGCAGTTGTTATGATGTTGTTGTATATACCAAATTGGTACCTAACGAGGTGGTTGCATGTCAGGTCATTCTAAGTGGTCCACCATTAAGAGAGCTAAAGGAGCAACGGACGCAAAAAGAGGTGCTCTTTTTACGAAACTAGCGCGTGACATTGTGCTGGCCGTGAGAGATGGAGGAGGAGGAGACCCTGATATGAACTTCAGACTCCGTTTGGCTATAGACAAGGCAAAGTCAAACAATATGCCTCAGGATAATATTGTCCGTTCCATTAAGCGAGCAACTGGTGAAGGTGGCGAAGGCAAAGAAGAGTTTGAAGAAATAATTTATGAAGGATATGGCCCTGGAGGAGGGGCAATTCTTCTCCAAGCACTAACTACTAATAGGAATCGCACAGCATCCGATGTACGGTCCGCTTTTAATAAAATAGGCGGAAGCCTTGGTGAGGCGGGATGCGTATCATGGAATTTCGAGAAGAAAGGTGTTATTACGGTTGAGACCGGAGATTCTGATAAAGCGGATGAGGTGAGTCTCATGGCTATAGAGGCAGAGGCTGACGATGTAAAGTATGAAGATGGTGTGCTAGAGATATTTACCGCACCGGAGAATCTTCAGGGAATACAGGACGTTCTTGATGAGAACGCGGTAAATGTAAGTTCGTCTGACATATCATTAGTACCAAAAAGCACCATCGCACTTGATGCTAAGTCATCAGAGCAGACACTACGGCTGTTGGATAACTTAGAAGAATTGATGGACGTTCAGAAAGCTTATACGAATGCGGATTTCCCGCCCGAAGTTCTGGAGCAGTACCAGGCGGCTGGATGAGGGTGCTTGGGATAGACCCAGGTACCATTCGTATGGGATATGGTGTAGTAGACGACAATCCCAAAATCGTCGCCGATGATTATGGAGTTGTGGCCCTATCTAGAAGTCTTCCCTTAGAGAAACGACTTTACCAACTTCATACCCACATACTTAATATGATCCATACATTCAATCCCGATGTGATTGCCATAGAACAACCGTTTATTGGAAAAGGGGATCGGCAATTCGTGGCTCCAGCTCTCGCGTTAGGGCAAGCTCAGGCAGTGGTATTTATAGGGGCTGCTAGTCAAGATATTCCACTTTTCCGTTATTCTCCTGCTGAAATCAAGATGGCGGTTGCAGATTATGGGCGGGCTACCAAGTCTCAGATTCAACAGATAGTAGCTAGCGATTTTGGATTAGACAAAATACCTTCTACGGATGCAGCTGACGCTCTGGCTATCGGTTTGTGTCATATCAGAAACCAGATATTGAACGACTTAACTCGTATGGAAATCAGTCCTGGAGAAGAGAGGAAATAATGCTGGCTGGTGTGACAGGTATATTAGATAGCGTTGGCGATGATTGGGTCAGAATCAGGGTCTCTGGATTCGTAATCCACGTTTCAGTACCGGCTTCGGTAGTGCATGATATCGGCTTAGTCGGTGAAGTGGTTTCCCTACACACGTATCTTAGAATTCGGGAAGAGCAAGTGACTCTCTACGGATTTGTTTCTTCAGATGATCTTGATACATTTGTACTGTTGCAAGGTGTTTCAGGAATTGGACCAAGAAGTGCATTGGGCTTATTGTCGTCGTTGGGTTCTGGCGGTATCAAAATTGCAGTAGAGACAGAAGATGTTACTTCTCTTTGCGTGGCGCCTGGGATAGGAAAGAGAACTGCTGGTAGAATAATTTTGGATCTTAAGGGGAAACTGGACGTAGACTCTGTCACTGTGGCGTCTGATTCTGGGACTGTTGATCAGGAAGTTGTCGATTCCTTGATGGCTTTAGGGTATTCTCCCGCTGAAGCTCGGCGGCGAGTTGCTGACGCCAAGCTTTCAAGAGACATGTCCATTGAAGATAGTATTAGGACTGTGTTGCTTAATATTGGGGGAGGTTAGGTATCAAGTGCCGGATTTTGAACTAGTTTCGGATTTCCGTATGACAGGTGATCAACCAGAGGCCGTACATAAGCTTGTCCAAGGTTTGAATGATAGTCAGACACAGCAAACGCTGTTAGGCGTAACCGGTAGCGGTAAAACTTTTACCATGGCTAATATAGTCCAGGAAGTTCAGAGGCCTACACTGGTTCTAGCCCACAATAAAACTCTAGCAGCTCAACTTGCTACGGAGTTTAAAGAGTTCTTTCCTAAGAATGCAGTTGAATACTTCGTGTCGTATTACGATTACTACCAACCAGAAGCATATGTGCCGCAATCTGATACTTACATTGAGAAGGACGCTAGTGTAAATGAGGAGTTGGATAAACTTCGATTGTCAGCTACAACTTCGCTATTGACGCGTCGTGATGTGCTGATTGTAGCGTCGGTTTCATGTATTTATGGACTCGGTGACCCAGCTGATTATTTTAATCTAGTTGCTGATGTAGAGGTAGGAGAGATTAGAAATCGTAGTCGACTTTTGCGACAACTCGTGGATATGCAGTATGAACGGAACGATTTCGATTTAGCGAGAGGGAAATTTAGGGTTAGGGGTGATACGGTCGAGATTGTACCAGCCTACGAAGAGGTGGCGGTCCAGATCCAGTTTTTCGGGGATGAGATTGAGAAAATTATAGAGATAGACCCTCTCACAGGGGAATTGCTGGCCGAACGTAAATCCACGTCTATATATCCGGCTAAACACTTTGTGACTACTCAAGAGCGGCTTCAACTAGCTATAGACGATATTAGACAAGAATTATCTGAGAGGCTTATTGATCTGAAAGAAGACGGTAAATTGCTGGAAGCGGCTCGATTGGAGAGTCGTACCAATTACGATTTGGAGATGTTGATTGAAGCGGGATTCTGTCATGGAGTTGAGAATTATGCTTGTCATTTAGCACGCCGGCATAATGCCCATAACGGTAAGACAGCGATAACTTGTGGGTCTACGCCATGGACACTACTTGACTATTTCCCTGAAGATTTTTTGCTCTTCATAGATGAATCACATATGACCATCCCACAAATTCGGGGAATGAATAGAGGAGATGTTGCCCGAAAGAGTACACTGGTAGATTTTGGATTTAGATTGCCATCTGCAGTAGACAACCGTCCTCTTGATTTCAACGAATTTGAATCGCATATTAATCAAGTAGTATATGTGTCCGCCACGCCTGGCCCCTATGAACTTGAGCACAGCGCAGCGGTTGTTGAACAGGTGATAAGACCGACTGGGTTACTTGACCCAACTATAGAGGTAAAACCAACTGAGGGCCAGATAGATGATTTGCTTAGAGAAATACGCCTTAGAGTTGATAATAAGCAGAGATGCCTGATAACCACGTTAACAAAGCGGATGGCGGAGGAATTGGCTGATTATTTGTCTGAAATGGGTGTTCGGAACCACTATCTGCACTCTGATATTGATACACTGAATCGAGTTGAAATACTTCGGGATCTGAGATTAGGAATATACGATGTTATTGTTGGGATCAATCTTCTGAGAGAAGGGCTAGATTTGCCTGAAGTCAGTCTGGTTGCAATATTGGACGCTGATAAGGAAGGCTATCTTAGGTCTACTACCTCGTTGATACAAACCGTTGGGCGTGCTGCTAGGCATTCAGAGGGACATGTAATTATGTATGCTGATAGGGTGACTGATTCCATGAAAGTCGCTATATCAGAAACGAATAGGCGACGGAGTCTGCAAGATCAGTTTAACTCTGATAATGGAATAGAGCCTCAGAGTATCCAAAAAGCTGTTCACGACATAACGGAAGCAATTAAATTATCGTCTGATGATAAAGCACCGCACGTGCGAGTAAGAGAACAAATGTCTACTGATGATATGTTCAGGGTTGTAAAAGACTTGGAAGTCCAGATGAAGGAGGCAGCTCGGAACTTGGAATTCGAAAAGGCCGCGGCGGTTAGAGATGAGATGCTGGATCTGCGGCGTATATTGGCCTTGGAGAAGCAGACTCTATAACCAATTGCGTTTATCTGTGGTCTTTGTGAATCAACCTAGTCAGAGCTATTAAAACCTGTGCGTTCTCTTCCAGAGTAAACCCATCAACTTTATAAGTGCTCTGTCCAGTGGTCCCGTCTACTAAGCCGTTGTGGACTAAGGATTCTATTAGTTGTCGATCTATGATTACTGATGGTAAGAGATTCTCTCCGGTCTCATTCGAGAGAGCAGCCACAAGTCCGTATGCTCCCCAATTGGATACGCTAGCCAATATAAGCTCGTCAGTGTTAGTAATGCACGGTTTCGGTGGAAGTGTCTTAATCAATGGAATCATCTCTGCTAGGGACCCCATGCCGATTTCGTTGCCTCCGTCTCCAATTCCAATAGAAGGCACTGATGATTGGAACAGACAGTCAACTCGTGCAGTATGATTAGAAATGTCTAGGCCCCTCATGTTTAAATAAGCATTGTCAGCAGTGGGCCCACATCTTTCCACAGAAATAAGCAAATCAGGTCTCTCTTCGGAGATCAAATTCTCCGCGAATGTTTGACTGTTATCGTGGTTAGTAATTGGGAAATCTATTATTCTGGAGTCTTTGCCTGCGAAGTCAGATAATAATCGGGACAAATAGAGATCGGATACGTAAGTGACCGAGAATCCCAGGTGTTTTAGAGCGTTACCAATGGCGACTGCGCCCGGAGGCCCATCTGTTTCTGCTGCCTTGGCCGAAGCTATATAGAAGCCGGTGACTATAAGTGCATGGCCCCGGTTAGCTAGAGCGAACCTGGCAGCGGTTTCGCAAAAATTCGGAGCCAGATGATGACTTATCTCAGAGACGCCGCGCTTGTCATTGGATAATATGACTGATTCGATGGAATGGCTGTTAATATTCATTGTGGTCTATGTTCGTAACAGGTGTTGGTTGCATTAGAATATGGAGAAATCATTGTCGGTTTTATCTGTAATTAGCATATGTCCTGGGGCATGTGTGATCATTAGTTCTGGCTTAGATACTATGGCCGCTGCCTGAGGAGTTACCCCGCATGCCCAAAATACCGGTTCCTCGTCATCAAGGATAGTTACCGGATCTCCATAGTCAGGGTTGGTAAGATCTGCTATTCCTATACTGATTGGGCTGCCTACGTGTATAGGGGCACCGTGTGTATCTGGGAACCTAGATGTAACCTGGATTGCCTTAGAGATGTGACTTCGTTTGACCGGGCGCATACTAACTACTAACGGTCCTGAAAATATACCGGCTGTGACTGTAGGAATGGACGTTTTGTACATTGGTACGTTGCATTTCATCTCTTGATGTCTGAGAGGTATATGCGCTTGTTTGAGAGCATTTTCAAATGAAAAGCTGCAACCTATTAGGAAAGATACTAGATCGTCGCTCCAGACGTGTTCGATAGATTGGCATGTTTCTGATAACTTGCCGTTACGGTATATGTTATATAAAGGAACATCGTAACGAATATCTGCGCCACTGCAGGTGAGATGTGGGTCAATGAGGCCGGGCTCTATTACTTCTAATATAGGGCAGGGTTTAGGGTTGCGCTGGCAAAACAGTAAAAAATCAAAAGACAGCGATTTAGGCAGTATAACCAAATTAGCCTGTACGTAGCCCTCCGCTAATCCTGATGTAACATTAGTCATTCTGCCAGACCTAATATCCAGACGAATATCTGAAGGACTTTCACTTTTTGGAGAAGTGGGTGGCATTCCAGGTTCTCCTTTACTTGTTTAGGACTCATATTATGGTGTGTGAAGTAAGCCGTCAATGTTGCAATTTACAACCCTAAGTTGGCAAAGCCATCCTGAGCTATATATAATCGCTGTGTATCCCACGAAAGATGTGAAATAAGTGCCTAATATTTGTTTGGTAGAGAATGCGGACGACGGAATCAGTCGTCTAGCAGCTGATCTCCGTGAAATAGGGATTGGGTTTGAAGTGTGTAGTGAAGCAGACAATTTCTCGGAGTTGTGCGACGCAGCTGAAATTGATGCTGTGATTATCGACGTGGGAACTGTCAGTAGACAGTGCGCACTACGAGTTCTGGAGAAGGCACGCCATCTGAAGAAACCTTCTGTTTTGTCTTTACCAAAAGATTTTGCTGAAGACTATGATTATTCGCTAAATCCCGATGAGCTAATTTTATCCCCGAGTACTTCTATGGAATTAGGACTTCGGGTAAAACAAGCAATCTATAGAGTGTCGGGCCCATCTGGCGAGAACGTGTTGAAAATTAACGAATTGGCAATCGATCTTGAGAGATATGAAGTGACATTGTCTGGCAGGAAGGTTGCGCTTACCTATAAAGAATTTCAGTTATTAGCTCTGTTGGCGTCGAATCCTGGCAGGGTTTATACAAGAGATGCTCTACTCAGTCAACTTTGGGGATACGATTATTTGGGCGGTACTAGAACTGTGGATGTACATATAAGAAGACTGAGATCAAAAATTGAGGACTCAGATAAAATATATTTAGAAACCATTTGGAATGTGGGATATAGATTCATTGTCAGTTGAGTCAATCATCCGTTGATGCTAAGTGGATTCATCGGTTACTCTGCTCAGGAATGCCGATACTCTTTCACTGATTCCCACGTGCTTCTCAAAAGATAAGTCGGGATCCTCTTTTAATACACCGCTCGCTTCTCTTCTCGCTATTTCCAATATATCTCTGTCGGATAGTTTTGCCATCTTGAGATCGGGCAGGCCACTTTGTCTGGTACCAAAGAAATCGCCAGGGCCTCTCAGTTCTAGATCGACCTCAGCTAGCTTGAATCCATCATTGATATTTTCTAGAGCAGCTAATCGCTCTTTCGCTAGTTCCGAGGGATCGTCTGATACTAGGATGCAATAGCTTTTGTGTTCGCCTCTGCCGACACGACCTCGGAATTGGTGAAGTTGGGAGAGCCCGAAGCGATCTGCGCTCTCTATCATCATTACGGTGGCGTTAGGAATATCGATGCCAACTTCGACGACTGCCGTTGATATCAGGATATGGATTTCCTTATCTCGAAACGCGCGCATGACTTTGTCTTTTTCTTTAGAAGACATACGGCCATGTAATAATCCAACATTACACTGAGGAAATATGTCTCGTGAAAGAATCTTATGATCTTCTATAGCAGATTTTGCCTCTATGGCATCTGATTCGTCGATTAAAGGGTAAATAATGAATGCCTGTCGGCCTGCTTCTATTTGTTTAGAAATGAACCCATAGGCTACCTCTCTTCGGTCTGGTCCAATCCATCTTGTCTGTATAGATTGTCGTCCTGGCGGCAAACTGTCTATAGTAGACACGTCTAGATCACCGTATAGAGTGAGAGACAAAGTCCGGGGGATAGGAGTGGCTGACATGACAAGACTATGAGGGTTCTCACTACCCTTTTGCTTTAATTCAGACCGTTGTAATACCCCAAAGCGATGTTGCTCATCCATAACTGCCAGTCCGAGTTTGGGTATCTCGATATCCGACTCTATTAAGGTATGAGTTCCGATGATTAGATCTATCTCGCATGATTTCAATTTGTCGATTATTTCGGACTTTGCACGAGCTCTGGTACTTCCAGTTAATAATGCTACTTGCATGGTGCGATCGAATGAGGGCAACTGTATGGTAAGAATGTTGTTATTTTTAGGAGGCGAGGTCGCATCATTGAATAAGGTTTTAAGGGTTTGGAAGTGTTGCTCAGCTAAGACCTCGGTCGGAACCATGATGCTGCCTTGGTAGCCGCTAGTGATAGTTGCGATTAGCGCGGTTAGTGTGACTATGGTTTTACCGCTACCTACTTCTCCTTGTAGCAAGCGATTCATTGGAGACGTTCCTTGTGACAAATCGGTAATGATCTCATCAATGCACCGTTTTTGCGCAGGAGTAAGAGGGAAAGATAACGATTTTTCAAAAGAGGTTAGTACTGTCTGATTAGGAATTATTGTAATGCTGGATTCTGTTTTCTGTAATTCGGCACGGCGTCTGAGAACCGCAATCTGTAATGTAAAGAGTTCATCGAATGCTAAGCGTCTCCTGCTATTAAATAGTGCGAGTTCATTAGAAGGAAAGTGAGCCTCAGAAATAGCATCCTGTAAAGGCATTAAGTTGCATCGCCCCGTGATTTCCTGTGGGATGTGGTCATTGATCCCTTGCAACCATTCCCGTATGCATTGCCACATGAATCTTCTGAGATTCCGTGAGGTGATACCACTCGTAAGAGAATAAATAGGCACATGCCTGCTAGTGTTGATAGGACTCGCTGAGTCACTCAGAATATCGTATTCGGGGGACTGGAGTACTATTTGCCCACGGTAAACTGTCGCTTTTCCGCTTACTGCTATTCTGGAGTTCGCCTTTATCGTGCGGGCTAGAAATGATTGCCCGAACCAGGTAATTTTGATGTTTCCTGATTCGTCGCTGATGATGGCCTCAGTCGATTTTAGTCTTCCTCCAGATCCCATACTCACAGCCCTAGATTCCCATACCACGCCATGAAGTGTGGTTTCCTGATCTGGTTTGATGTCCGATATTAATGCTATTTGGGAGTAGTCAATATGGCGTCGTGGAAAAAAATACAATAAATCTCTTATAGAGAATACTCCCAGTTTTCCGAAACGATCACTGATTTTTGCGCTTATGCCTCGAAGTCTATCTATGGTTACATCAGGATTAAGTCTGGTGCTAATCTGAGAGGCGTTATTAGAGGTTGTGCGCTGGGCTTTATTACTGCCAGAAACGATTTTCGACTTGTCGTGATGGTCCGGGGTGTCAGGGTAGATACTAATCGGAGTAGGTGGATTAGTGAGTTCTGTTGTGTTCAGCGTTTGTAGCCAACCGGAAACCCATTCTTGGCGTTGCTGTTTGTTGAGGTCAGAATACTTTGTGAGATAAGTGTTTGAAAGCTGGGGGGTGGAACTTAGGAATGACGTTAATTCTGTTTCCCAATGAGAGAGAAATTTGTCTAGGCCGCCAGCGACCGCTCTATCATCATAGCTTCTGGTCTGCTCAAGTTTAAGTATGTGCCAGAAGGCTGTAAGCCAGGTTGGTGGTGTGTCATGGTTTGATGGCATAATGCACTTAGACTGGGTTCCTGCGACGTGGGTTTGGGTTAAAGTAAATTTGCCATTGGATAGGCTTAGTGGTGATTATATCATCGCTAAAATTGTTTACATGTGTTATGTGTCAGGGCTGGAAACCTATTTTGAGGTTATAAAACAAATACCTATCGCATTTGGACCAACGTGTGTCCCTAGTGTCGGTCCAAATTGACTTATTATTGGGTGGTTATCAGCAATAACTGGTCGTAATAAGTCCGATAAATAGTCGCAATGACTGCTGTCAGTGCTATAAAGAATGCCTACATCGGTTACGGGAAGGTATTCTCCGAATAGCTCACTTAATCTATTGGTGGCTCGTTTGATGCTGCGAGACCGTTCCAGGGGATGGACCTCCCCTTCTCTTAAGTGCAATATGGGTTTTACATTCAGCATTCCCCCGAGGAAAGCTTGTGCTTTGCCAATTCGGCCGCCTTTATATAGGTTGTCTAGTGTATCAAGAGCTACTATGCAGTGGGTTCGGTTACACAAATCAAGGAGTGATTCGTGTATGGAGGCTAGGTCTTTTTCGTGGTTGACTAAGGAAGCTGCTCGGATAGCGATTAATCCTAGAGCAAATGAGGCTAGCATTGAGTCAATGATGATGATGTTTGGTGGAGCACCCAGGGCTGTTTTTGCTTGAATGGCCGAGTTGACCGTTCCGCTAAGCTTGCTTGAAACATGGATAGATATGATGTCATGGCCTTTATTCAACTCTTCTTCATACACTGTTTGGAATTCTGGGATGCTGGGTTGGGATGTAGTGGGGAGATTGCTGGAATTTGCAATATATTCGTAAAATTCACTTGAGCAAATATCGACGCCGTCTTTACAATCTTTACCGTCGATTAAGACATGGCAGGGAACAACGATGATACCTAGGTCTGAGGACAGATCTTGAGGTATATCTGCGGAACTATCAGTAATAATTGAGATGGTCATGTACAACTCCTGCGAGACGTTATTCTAATGATATCAAATACAGAGGACTTGATTGATTGGCGAATAACATGTCGATCGTAGTGTCGGGGAGTATTTGCTCCAGTTTGTCCACTAGTTCAATTGCTTCCGATTCTGACGTTTGAGATCCTCTGTAGATAGTGAGAATAGGATGGGTGTATGTGCAAAGATCTGGAAGGGATGCACTTATGAGTTCGGCAATGTCTGTATGAATTGCAATCTCTTGGTACTCAATCGTTGAGATGTATTGGGAGGAATCAATAGATTGGGAAGGATATACAGGTAGTTGATCGTTAGGTAGCGGATTAATAGATATACAAAGAGTTTGTGAGGCTTGCGAGGACATTTTTGCGAAATTCACCGACGAGTCATTGTAAGGGTTAAAGGTGAGTGCGGCACAAATTGCGTGTACTGGGGTGTGAAACACCATGGTCTTTACAGTGGATCCGCATATACTGGCCTCCTCTAAGTGTTGGATTGTCTTTAGCTGATTCAGACTGGTGGCCATGAGAATAATGTCGGAAGGGGAGATCTGTTCGATGATTTGGGTTAAAGATGTGAAAAATGTAGGATCGTTTTGTTCAGTAGCAATATTAGAGGCTAGACCTGATTCTGTGAATATATGTCCGAATCCGTCGTCGGTGATGCTAATAAGGCAACAAGTTTTATCGGGATCGGTCTCATAGGACAGGGGAGTAGTAGTTGTCTCGTGGTCGTCCATGTTCTCAATCATTAAGGTATTTAGCGTTCCAGAACCTAAGGCTGTATCTATCACTAGTTGGGGTTGTTTGGTGTGAATGTGGAGCTTTATAGAATTGTCTAGTTCAGTTGTTAGTATTGAGTTTCCCAAGGATGAAAGGGAAGTCCGGAGGTCTTTGGCGGAATTACCACCGTTCGTTACTACGAATTGGGTACAAAACCCCCAATCGTCAGAAGCGATTGGATGGGTTGTGGTAGAAGTTTGAATGCTGGTTTGTAGAATGATGTCTTGATATATAGGAATGTTTTCCAGTTGTAGATCAGCATAGTGTGCCCATATTCCTACGAATATGGTGAGTAATCCGAGAGCGCCTGAATCAACTACGCCAGACTGAGCTAATAACGGCATCTGGTTGGGAGTGTCGTCCACGTAATCTCGTGATGACGCTACTATTTGCTGCCAAAATGGGGTTAAACCTGACGGTATGGTGGATGAAGATTCGAAAGATAAACTTACGCTTTCCATGATGCTGAGCATTGTGCCTTCTACTGGTTCGCTCATAGAGGAGAAAGCAGTAGAATGGCCTACCTTTATGGCATCGACCATATCCCGAGTTGTGCATGTTTCATGTGTAATGAGGTGCCGGTATACACCTTGGATGAATTGGGACAACAATACTCCGCTGTTACCACGTGCTCCCCAAAAAGATCCATTTGCTAAGATGCCTAACGCTTCTCCCAAATGTTCAGGGGAAACGTCTCCAATGTGATCTAAGCCTGAAGTTAGAGTGGCTAGCATGTTTGTTCCCGTGTCTCCGTCTGGTACTGGAAATACGTTTATACGATTGATAGTTTTTTGGTGGATTTTGAGGGCAGCCTGAGCGCTCTTCATTGCAGCGATGAAAGATGTTCCAGTAAACGTTTGGACGGACGGTGTTCCAATATCTGTCATGATGATTAGGGAGTATTATATACTAGTGAGAGACAGGAAATGGGGTCGATGTTGGAAATGACATGCGGTGATTGACCATGAATATAGCCGAGATTACAATTCGTTCTATAGGGTCTTTGGGGTAAAGAAATAATGTACGATCCTAAGATTTCAGAGAAGGGATTCTCTCAATCTAATGAGCCTACGGAACCGTCGCAAAGACTCGTGGCTGGTGATCTCCAGCCAGATGAGGAACTGGCGGAACAATCTCTTCGCCCCCGTTATCTTGAAGACTTTGTTGGGCAATCCCAAGTAAAAGAGAATTTGGCTATTGGAATAAAGGCTGCCACGATCCGTGAGGAGCCTCTTGATCATGTTATCGTGTACGGCCCGCCGGGTCTCGGTAAAACTACATTGGCCAATATTATAGCCAATGAAATGAACGTGAATATAAAAGTAACATCAGGTCCTGCGATAGAACGGGCCGGTGATATAGCCGCTATATTGACTTCTCTACAGCCAAACGATGTTTTGTTTATAGATGAGATACATCGCTTAAATCGTGTAGTGGAAGAGGTGCTGTATTCCGCTATGGAAGATTTCTTCTTATCATGGATGGTTGGCAAAGGTTTGTCGGCTAGAAATGTGAACCTTCGAATAAGCCCATTCACATTGATTGGGGCGACTACTAGATTTTCTTTAATTAGCGCGCCGCTTCGTGATAGGTTCGGCTCAGTGTTCCGACTGGATTACTATTCAATGGACGATATGGAACGGGTGGTCGCAAGGTCATCAGAGATATTGTCAGTCGAGGCAGATACGCAAGGTATCAGACATATCGCGGAACGATCTCGGGGTACGCCTAGAATAGCCAATCGCTTGTTAAAGCGAACCAGTGACTATGCACTAGTCAAAGCCGACAACCGCGTGACAGATAAAGTGGCTATGGAGGCACTAAACCTCTTAAGGGTTGATAGATTAGGCTTAGATGAATCTGATCACAAATTGTTATCGACCATCATTGAAAAATTTGATGGGGGTCCTGTTGGCCTCGATACACTTTCGGCCGCCTTGAGTGAGGATACGGACACCGTAATGGATGTGTGGGAACCGTACTTGATGAAACTCGGTTTGTTGGAGCGTACAAGTAGAGGGCGCGTGGCGACGCGTTCTGCTTATGAATACTTGGGAGTGCCGAATAATCGCAGCGATGACACAGCTTCAAATCAAGGTAGATTTTCGGATATTTAGAGCCTCATAGGACCACGAAAGGCCCTAGCGAGCGACTTTACGACAGCAGGATTTCACGCTAATATTCCTTAGCTATAAGAGTTTTGATTAAGGGGTGTAGCGATGATTTATGAATTGAGAACTTACGAGACTATACCGGGCAGACTTCCCGCGTTGAATGATAGGTTTGCAAATCATACTGTCGGGTTTTTTAAACGCCATGGAATACATGTAGTAGGTTTCTGGACGGAAGAAGTCGGGACCAGCAATCAGTTGGTTTATATGCTGGGATTCGATAGTTTGGCAGATCGGGAAAAGAAATGGGCAGCATTCCAATCTGATCCGGATTGGAATCGAGTTAGGGCTGAATCTGAAGTTGATGGGCCTATCAACGCTCGAGTCCACAATCGCCTTCTAAGGCCAACAAATTATTCGCCGATGCAATAACAGCTAATGACTAAATTCTGATAGTCGGGAACCTAGTTATGATCGAGGAATTATATGAAATACGACGTGGTTATTGTTGGGGGTGGATCTGCAGGATGCGTTTTAGCTAACCGGTTGACGGAAGATTCTGATAGATCGGTTCTCTTGTTAGAAGCCGGTCCCGATTACGTCAACTTTGAGGAATTACCTATAGATTTAAAAGATGGATACAACGTGTGGAGATCAGCGTATGGACCACACAGTTGGGCTTACCAGGCTAAGGGTACTCCGGAACAGGATGCGACAATTGAAATACCTCGAGGAAAAGCAATAGGGGGCTCTAGCTCTATCAACGGTCAAGTGCTATTTAGGGGCGTCCCTGAGGATTATGATAATTGGGCGTCTTGGGGGAATGATGAATGGGCATTCACGAAGGTCTTACCGTATTTTAGAAAGCTTGAAAATGATCTGGACTTTCCGGGCGATGACTTCCATGGATCAAGTGGACCAATACCGGTTAGAAGGTTTAAAAGAGCAGAGTTGCTACCCACATCTTCAGCTTTCTACGATGCGTGTGTAGCGTTGGGTTTTCCGCAGGACTCAGACCAAAATCACCCTGATTCAGATGGAATCGCACATAGACCGTTGAACAACATAGATGGTGTACGAATGAGTACTGCTCTGACGTATTTAAATCCCGCTAGGCATAGGATGAATCTCACTGTGAAGGGATCTGTTACAGTGCACCGTATAATGTTCAGGGGGAAGACCGCGGCAGGAGTTTTAGCAGAGAGTGGGGGAGAGGTATTCTCAGTTGAGGCGGAGGAAATCATATTGGCGAGTGGCGCTATTGCGTCTCCTCAGTTGCTAATGTTATCAGGAGTAGGGCCTGCGCAACATTTAGAAAACATTGGTATATCTGTCATCCACGATGCTCCGGGGGTTGGGTCTAACCTTAGGGATCATCCAGCGGTATTTACCTTATTCAAAGGAGTGGGCGATGGTCCACCAGATAGCGCACCAAGTATACAAGTGGGACTGCGATATAGTCCCGATTCATCTAATACTAGAGCGGATATACAGGTAAGCCCGATCTTAATGACATCGGAACATAGACCAGCGAGCGTACAAATTGATTCGGATGATTTTCATTTTGGATTTAGCGCAGCGTTGCAAAATGCTCGTACGGCAGGAGAACTCAAGCTAAAATCAGCAGATCCATATGAGCAGCCTATTATAAATTACAACTATCTGTCAGATGCAACGGATAGAGCCCGTATGCGAGAGGCTGTTAGGCTTGGAATCGAGCTCGCAAAAGATGGAGCTTTTGACGGGTTGATAGCTGAGCGACTTAACCCAACTGACGAGGATCTGTCTTCGGATGACCACTTGGATAATTGGTTATTGCGTAATGTATATACGCAGCACCATTCATCTGGTACTTGCAAAATGGGACCTGACGACGACCCGATGGCTGTAGTTGATCAGTATTGTAGGGTCCGTGGCCTTACCGGAGTAAGAGTAGTTGATGCGTCCGTAATGCCTGATGTTATACGTGCAAATACAAATGCTACTACTATTATGATTGCCGAGAAAGTAGCAGAGTGGATAAATCAGTAGAATTTTCACGCTGATCGATTATATGTGACCTCAGTAGAGTAAAAGTAAATTATCAAAAGGGGATTGAATGGTAGAAAACAAGATGCGGATAGAACGAGATTCAATGGGAGAAATGGAAGTGCCAATCGACGCGCTGTACGGTGCGTCTACGATGCGAGCTGTCTTGAATTTTCCCATCAGTGATTTAAGGTTTCCAAGGACATTTATTCGAGCATTAGGGGTAGTGAAACAGAGTGCTGCCAAGACAAACATGGACTTGGGAGTCTTGGGGAAAGATATTGGGCAAGCTATAGTAACGGCCGCCGAAGAAGTCATTAATGGGGATTGGGATGGAGAATTTGTGTTGGATATATTTCAAACTGGCTCCGGTACCTCAACAAACACGAATGCTAACGAAGTGATCGCGAATCGAGCTACTCAGATCATGGGCGGGGATCTAGGATCAAGACTCGTTCACCCCAATGATCACGTAAATTTGGGCCAGTCATCCAATGATGTTATACCGACTGCCATTCATGTTGCAGGACTAATAGCAATAAAGGAAAATCTTGTTCCTGCTCTGCAGAATCTTCAGGCCACGCTATACAAAAAGTCGGAGGAATTTTGGGATGTAATGAAGACCGGTCGGACACATCTGCAAGATGCTACGCCTATTCGGTTGGGGCAGGAATTTTCAGGATTTGCGGGCCAAGCCGAGTATAGTATTGAACGATTGGAAAGGTGTCAAATCGCACTGCGCGAAGTAGCATTGGGGGGAACAGCTGTTGGGACTGGGGTGAACACTCATTTCGAATTTTCTGAAAGGACATGCAGATATATAAGTTCCGCTTCTAAAGTAGATGTTGAAGAGACTCGAAATCATTTTCAATCTCAATCCACGCTTGATGCAGTTGTTGAAGCTAGCGGCATACTGAAAACCGTAGCGATAAGTATGCACAAGATAGCTAACGATATACGATTTTTGTCATGTGGGCCGAGAGCTGGTATCGGGGAGATATTGTTGCCAGAAGTACAACCGGGTAGCTCAATAATGCCCGGTAAAGTCAATCCAGTGATATCTGAATCGGTAGTTCAGGTAGCGGCACAGGTGGTAGGAAATGATGCCACTTTGTCTTTGGCGGGCCAAGGAGGCTATTTTGAGCTTAATACTATGATGCCAGTAGCGGCTTACAACTTATTGCAGTCAATATCGTTATTAGCTACATCTGCTAACAATATGGCAGACCAATGCGTTGCTGGTATAGAAGCCACGTCGGTTGGACCTCAAATGGTAGAGCGGGGATTGATGCTGGGGACCGCACTCGCACCAGCGATTGGGTACGATGCATCTGCTGTTATAGCTAAGGAAGCCGCCGCGAGTGGTAGGACTATTCGTGAGGTCGCAATTGAGAAAACTGAATTGACAGAGGAACAACTAGCTCAGTTACTTAATCCCCAGGATATGACGAAGCCCGGCCTAGAAGTTAAGGGAGGTGCTGGGTGATGTGCGTGGGCTATCTGGCACGTTACTAGTTTAGATCGCGGGATTGGGGCCTTCTGTAGCTTGACATAAACTCTAAAACCATTATAATGTTTTGTTACTGCTTTATGGATATTGCTCCATTTTTGGCTATTTTTCAAACAAACTTTAATCTGGCAGCCGACGTGCGCCTTTTTTATTTTCGCTAAGTTCCCGGACAATTTCGTCGTATTAAGGAGTAGGTTACATGGTTATTTCACTGCCCAATGAATCGACTACTACGCGATCACATAGTGTGAAGAGTTACGCGAATATAGCACAAATATTAGATGTGCCTAATTTAATACAAAGTCAGTTAGGTTCATACGATTGGTTTAAGAGCGAGGGTCTCGATGAGGTACTAAAAGAAGTATCGCCGATCGTTGATTACACCGCCAAGAAGTATGAATTGCACTTCTTAACCCACGAATTTAGAGAACCTAAGTATAGCCCTGAAGAATGTAAAGAAAGAGAGATAACTTTCTCAAGGCCACTTTACGTAACAACTCGGCTACAGATGAAAGAGACGGGGGAGATAAAGCAGCAAGACATATTTATGGGTGATATCCCAATGATGACCAATAATGGGACATTCATCATAAATGGAGCTGAGCGGGTCGTTGTAAGCCAGTTGGTGCGCTCGCCAGGAGTGTACTTTGTGTATGAGAAAAATCTGGTATCGAATAGGAATCTTTGTTTTGCAAAGCTGATACCTTCGCGAGGTGCGTGGTTAGAGTTCGAGACGAGTAGCAAAGATATTTTATCAGTAAAGGTTGATAGAAAGAGGAAAGTGTCTGCTACTTCTTTCCTAAGAGCTCTTGGGATTGCATCTGACGATGACATAATGAGTCTGTTTGCTGATGTAGATCTGGACGAAAATCATAAATATATCGAAACGACTCTTGATAAAGACCCTGTTCCGGAAGGCCGTGAGTTAAATTTTAGAAATGATGATCTGATGGCGGTGTGGCAGTGGTTGAAGCCGGATCAGGAATATGATGTTGATTTAGCGAAGAAAATTGCATACTCACAGGTCGAGTTCTATAGGAGATTGCGCCCTGGTGAGCCGCCAACACTAGAAAATGCTCGAAACTTAATACAAACTCTGTTCTTTGACGGCCGTAGGTACGATTTGGGGAAGGTTGGGCGATATAAGTTGAATCGCCGATTAGCTCTGGAGGAAAATTCTGGAGAAAGAACCTTGACTATAGCTGACATTATAGCTGTGGTACGTACGATGATCACTGTTAATCGAGGGGTAGGTAATACAGATGACATAGATCATCTAGGCAATCGTAGAGTTAGAGGTGTTGGTGAGCTGGTTCAAAACCAAGTCCGAGTCGGGTTGTTGCGAATGGAACGGATGGTCAAAGAAAAGATGACACTGGTAGATCCTGAGGCCGCAGCACCACAAGGTCTAGTTAATATTCGGCCAGTCGTGGCGTCAGTTAGAGAGTTCTTTGGCGGTTCCCAGCTGTCTCAATTTATGGATCAAACGAATCCCTTAGCTGAATTGACACATAAGAGAAGGCTTTCTGCTTTGGGCCCTGGTGGCTTGTCAAGAGAAAGAGCTGGATTCGAAGTTCGAGATGTCCATTTTTCTCATTATGGCCGGATATGCCCCATTGAAACTCCTGAAGGACCTAATATTGGTCTGCTGAGCTCTTTGGCTTCCTATGCAAGAACTAATGCTTACGGGTTTATTGAATCTCCGTATAGGCAAGTCCTTAAGGAACTCCCGTCTAATTCAGACGATCTTTTGGGGAGGACAGTCTCAGAAACGGTATTAGATAAGACTGGAAAGACGATAGTCGCCAAAGGAAAGGCCATAACAAAACCACGATTAGCTATGATTGGAGACTTACCTAAAGGATCGATGATACAGGTGACACCGTTCGTACCGAGTGGAGAAGGTGATGTGATCTACCTCTCGGCAGATCAAGAGGAAAGGTACAGGGTAGCACAGGCTAATTCGAAATTGGATCACTTAAATCAGTTTGTGGACGATAAAGTCGAAGTTCGGGAAGGGGAAAATTATATTGAAGAGCCACCGGAGACTGTTGACTTGATGGACGTGTCTCCAATGCAGATTGTCAGCATATCAGCAGCTTTGATTCCGTTTTTGGAGCATGACGATGCCAACAGAGCATTAATGGGAAGTAATATGCAGAGACAGGCTGTTCCGCTGCTTCGCCCAGAACTACCTCGTGTCGGAACCGGAATCGAATCGCGTGTTGCTAAAGACAGTGGTCAGGTTATATTGGCCGGTGCGGATGGCGTAATTACTTCCGTAGATGGAAAAGATATTATCGTGACTGATGTCGAAGGGACAGCGCATCATCATAACTTGGTAAAGTTTTCCAGAACTAATCAAGGCACGTGTTTCGATCAAAGATCCATTGTTCAGGCAGGAGATGTTGTCTCAAAAGGTGAAACCTTGGCCGATAGTTCGTCGACGGATCTAGGAGATCTGGCATTGGGTCAGAATGTGACTGTGGCGTTCATGTCATGGGAGGGTTACAACTACGAGGATGCAATTATATTGAGTGAACGATTAGTCAAGGATGACTTTTTCACATCAATTCACATAGAAAAACATGAAATGGAAGCTAGAGAAACCAAGCTGGGAGCTGAAGAAATAACTAGGGATATACCCAACGTTGGTGAGGCTAGTCTGAGGGATTTAGATGAGAGAGGTATCATTCGAGTAGGTGCCGACGTTAGCCCTGGGGATATATTGGTGGGAAAGGTTACACCTAAGGGTGAAACTGAGCTAACTGCTGAAGAGAAGCTATTAAGAGCGATCTTTGGAGAGAAGTCACGTGATGTCAAAGACACTTCTCTACGCGTTCCTCATGGAGAGAGAGGAAAAGTTATCGATGTGAAGATACTTAACCGAGAGAATCGCGATGATCTCCCTCCCGGAGTCAACGAAGCCGTCAGAGTATGGATAGCCCAGACACGAAAAATATCAGTCGGAGATAAAATGGCAGGGAGACATGGTAATAAAGGTGTTGTTTCCCGTATATTGCCGGTTGAAGATATGCCTTATCTAAGCGATGGGACTCCAGTGGATATAATACTGAATCCAATCGGAGTACCTTCACGTATGAATCTTGGACAGGTTTTGGAGACACATTTGGGTTTTGGAGCCAAGGGCCTGGACTTCAATGCGGCTACTCCAGTGTTTGATGGCGCAACTGACGATTCTATAGAAGACGCTCTAGCCAGATTGTGGTTTGCCGAACAAGCGGATGCTATAGATCATAATCGTTATGGTGCCAACTCAGGTATAGATGAGGCGAAAGTCGGAGAATGGCTTGAGGCTAGAGGATACGACAGGGCGAGGTTGTTCGATGAGTCCATTAATGGTGAGGCGAGATACGCTTCGCTGAAGTTGTGGCTTGAGGAAGTGGCAGAGGAGAAGACCGACGGTTTGAGCTCTGGTGAAATGTTGCAGCGAGCATTGGAGATTCATAGAGATCGTTTAATAACACCACCTACATTTGGTAAGTTTGAGTTATTTGATGGCCGTACAGGGGAAGCTTTCGATCAGTCTATTACCGTGGGTTGCATCTACATGCTTAAGTTGATTCATCTCGTAGAAGATAAAATACACGCACGATCGACTGGTCCTTACTCTATGATCACTCAACAACCTTTAGGTGGTAAAGCACAGTTCGGTGGTCAAAGGTTCGGTGAAATGGAAGTTTGGGCTCTTGAAGCTTATAGCGCCGCTCATAACCTGCAAGAGGTACTCACGGTGAAATCTGATGATGTAGCGGGAAGAGTCAGGACGTATGAGGCGATAGTTAAGGGTGAGCCAATAGGGCAACCAGGGGTTCCAGAGTCATTCAATGTGCTATTAAAAGAATTGCAGAGCCTTGGTTTGTCCGTAGAACTGCTTAATGAGACTGAGAGGATTCAGTCGGCTCAAATGAGTAGTGAAGATGCAGAATTATATCAACCATTGGAGGCAATTTAATGGTCAGAATGCAAGATAGATCTGATGCAAGTTCAGGGAACTTCAATGCAATTAAGATATCAGTTGCGTCTCCGGATCAGATCCTAAACTGGTCGCACGGAGAAGTTACTAAACCTGAAACTATAAATTATCGGACGCTCAGACCAGAGAAAGATGGTCTTTTTTGTGAGCGCTTGTTTGGCCCGACTAAAGATTGGGAATGCTTTTGTGGGAAGTACAAGCGTATCCGATACAGAGGGGTTGTCTGTGATCGATGCGGAGTGGAAGTAACCAGATCAAAAGTGCGCAGAGAGAGGATGGGCCATATCAAGTTAGCGGCCCCTGTGGCGCACATATGGTTTAGTAAAACGACTCCTAGTCGCTTAGGGTTGCTGCTCGACTTGTCACCGAGAAACCTAGAACGAGTATTATATTTTGCCCAGCATATTGTTACTTCGGTAGATGAAGAAGCTAGGGACCAGAAAATCGAGGAACTCCAGGTTCGCTTGGACTTTGACAAAGAGAATATTGCAAAGGAAATACAAGCTAAGTTAGACGTCCTGAGACCGGCCACTGATGCTCCTGTCGTTGCGGACGATACTGAAGAACCAGAGGCAATTCAAGAATCCGACGAAATTAAAGAATTAGAGCTTCAACTCGAGACTGCAGTGCAGGAGTTAGATAAAGCACACGGTGATGAAGTTGACGAACTTTTGGATATTAAGAAACAAAAATTGTTGGCTGAATCCAAGTATCGGGAATTAAAAGAGAAATTTGGCGAGGTATTTCAGGCCTCAATGGGCGCCGAGGCCATCCTAGAGATATTAAAGGGCGTTGATCTAGAATTTGGGAAAAATTCATTGGTAGATGAGATGAGATCTACTTCAGGTCAACGACGGAAAAAAGCTATAAAACGCCTTCGAGTAATGGAATCCTTTCGAAAGAGTGGAAATCGCGTGGAGGATATGGTTCTTTCTGTTTTGCCAGTTTTGCCGCCAGAACTCCGTCCGATGGTTCAGCTTGATGGTGGAAGGTTTGCAACTAGCGATCTGAATGATCTCTATAGAAGAGTAATCAATCGGAATAATCGCTTGAAGAGACTGATGGATCTGGGAGCTCCAGAGATTATTATCAGAAATGAGAAGCGTATGTTGCAGGAATCTGTAGATGCGCTAATAGATAACGGGAGAAGAGGAAGACCTATTCAGGGTAGCCATAACCATAAATTGAAATCCCTGTCTGATTTGCTGAGAGGTAAACAAGGACGGTTTAGGCAGAACCTCTTGGGTAAACGAGTAGATTATAGCGGACGATCGGTTATAGTCGTGGGCCCTGAATTGAAAATGCACGAATGCGGACTGCCGAAAAGAATGGCTTTGGAATTGTTCAAACCATTTGTAATGCATAGATTAGTGGTTCTGGGCCTTTCTCCAAACATTAAAAGTGCAAAACGTATGGTGGAAAGATCTAGGCCGGAAGTGTGGGACATTCTTGAAGAGGTAATCAAAAATCGCCCCGTTCTTCTTAATAGGGCTCCTACTTTGCACAGGCTGGGTATACAAGCTTTTATGCCGACACTGATTGAGGGGAATGCAATTCAACTGCACCCCTTGGTTTGCTCAGCGTTTAACGCAGATTTCGACGGGGATCAAATGGCTGTACATGTACCGTTGTCTCGCATGGCGGTTAACGAGGCAAAAGTGGCCATGCTGAGTACCCACAATATGTTGTCTCCAGCTTCTGGAGACCCATTGGTATCTCCTACGCTAGATATGGTAATGGGGTGCTACTATTTAACCGAATTAAACGAATCTGGAATAGGTGCAGGAAATCAATTTTATGATCTGGAAGAAGCACAATTAGCACATTCCAGTGATCTGCTGGATTTAAGAGCTCCAATTGAAGTTAAGATCGCTAGGGGCCATGTTGGCGAGGAGTGGCTAAGCACAAGCCTGGGTAGGTTGATCTTCAATGAAATACTCCCTGAGCATCTGGAGTATCAAAATGAGGTGTTAGATAGAGGGGCGATCAAAGAGCTTACTGCTAAATTGTATAGAGTCCTGACTAATGATGAGACAGCCGAAGTTCTGGATAGTATAAAGTCTCTCGGATTTCATTATGCTACGACTTCAGGTCTCACGATAGCGATTAATGATATTCAGGTATCTCCAAATAAGCAAGAAATAATACAAGAGGCAAACGAGGCAGTAGCTAGTTATGAGGATCAATACCTTTCAGGATTAATGTCGGAAGATGAGCGATACATTCATACAGTTAGCGCGTGGGAAAGAGCCTCGGACCGTACTGAAGTATTAGTTCGGGATGAACTTGAGAATTATGGTGGTATAGCCGTAATGGCTAAGTCTGGGACAAAGGGTAATATTACTCAAATTAAGCAAATGGCTGGAATGCGCGGTTTGATGAGCAATCCTAAAGGCCGAATTATAGATTTGCCAATTAAATCTAGTTTCCGGGAAGGGTTGACTGCGTTAGAGTATTTCATATCTACTCACGGGGCCCGTAAAGGTTTAGCAGATACGGCGCTAAGGACAGCTGACAGTGGATACCTTACCCGCAGGTTGATCGATGTTTCTCAAGAACTGATCGCTTTAGAAGAAGATTGCGGTACTTTTGATGGAATATGGATTGAGAAACGCCCCGATGATACTGGCAACGAATCTTTAGTCGAACGGGTCATTGGAAGGACTGCAGCTACTACAATTGCGAATCCACAAACGGGCGAAATCATAGTAGAACGTAATGAAGAAATATCTGAACCTCTCGCCAGAGAACTGGTTGGATGTGGTATTAGCCAAGTTCCTGTAAGATCTACTCTGGCTTGCGAAGCTAGGCGAGGTGTGTGTCAGGTCTGCTATGGTCGGTTGCCTGCGACAGGTGAGATAGTTGAATTAGGTCAAGCAACTGGGATAATCGCAGCTCAGAGTATTGGAGAACCAGGTACTCAGTTAACAATGCGTACCTTCCACACTGGAGGTGTCGCAGGTACAGACATTACTAGCGGTCTACCGAGGGTTGAAGAGTTATTTGAAGCTCGAGTGTCAAAAGGGGCTGCTCTTTTGACAGATATCGACGGACTAGTAGAGATTACTGAAGACGAAGATATTCGGCGACTAAGAGTAGTAAGCAAAGAGGAATATCGGGAAGAGTTTAAATTGCCCGCGGGGTGTCAGGTTCTCGTGGATGACGGGGAATATGTGGAGCCGGGTATGGTTTTGGCGACACCAAAAGCTAGGAAAACCAAGAAAGAATCTGAGAGTACTGAGGTAGCCGATAACTTGGTTTCCAATATGGCGGGGCGAGTGCAACTGTCTAAAGGTTCTCTGAGTATTGTATGGGAAGACGTAGAAGAGAGAGAGCATTTAATAGCTAGAGCTTCCCTGTTGCTGGTTAATACTGGAGATGAAGTTACGGCAGGACAAGCCCTTACTCAAGGTCCTTTAAATCCGCATGATATCTTAAATATACGTGGTAAGGACGAATTACAGAAATACCTAGTAAATGAAGTGCAACAGGTGTACCGTTCTCAGGGTGTTGCTATTCACGATAAGCATATTGAAATCATTCTTCGTCAGATGTTGAAACGGGTCCAGGTAGAATCAACTGGGGATACTGAATTAATACCTGGTCAGATGGTTGATAAGTTTGAATTTCAAGATCGTAATGCAAGGGTGCTAGCGGAAGGTGGTGAACCTGCAACCGCGAAACCTATGCTATTAGGAGTAACAAGAGCTTCGTTACTGACTGACAGCTTTTTGGCTGCTGCATCGTTCCAGGAAACTACTAGAGTATTGACTCAAGCAGCAGTTAGCGGTGCTCATGACTGGTTGCTAGGACTGAAGGAGAACGTAATCATCGGCCGACTAATACCCGCTCAGGTGGACAGCCTACAGATGGAAGCAGAAGCTTTAGCTGACCCAGTCCTCCCAGTGGTAGAAAGTATGACGGATGATTGGCTTGAGATAGCCAGTCAGGGATTGGGCCCGGTGGGTTCTTCTCAGGATGTGAATTCGGAGTCTGGCAGTATGATATCTGTTGTGGATGAAGCAATGGATCTCAGTGGAGTAGAAAGCGAAGACGACGGGCCTGTTGAGCTCGACGTGGATGGTGATACTCCAAATATATTTTCACCAACAGAAGAATAAATTGTAGAGAATAGGGCCAGGGGGGATGTATGGAAGGTATTGATCTGACCAGCATTATACGAAGCAAGACGGGTGCGCAGATTGACCTTAAAAATCCTATTATGATCGCCTCTGGCACTTTCGGTTACGATGGTTACGGGAGAGGTCTTACCCCAGATATGCCTTTAGGAGACCTTGGTGCCGTTATACCGAAGACCGTCACCAGAGTTAAAAGGGATGGCAATCCCGAGCCGCGCTGGTTCCCGAAATCCTTTAGGGAAGCGCGCGAGGCCAAGGGAGCTATATATCTCAATTCTATTGGCTTGGCTAATCCTGGGATAGAGCATGCAATGACGATCATGGCGCCAGAGTGGGACAAATGGGACGCCACAGTCATCTTAAGTATGTCTGCCGACTCAAGTTCGGAATTCGGCGAGATGGCACGGATGACCAACGGCGTGAGTGGATTTGATGCTATAGAGTTGAATCTGAGTTGTCCAAATATCGAAGATGGTGCAATGTTTAGCCATTCCCCCAATCTTGCAAGAGCAGCGACGGAATCCGTAAGGGCAGAAACTCAGCTTCCATTGCTCGTTAAGTTGGCTCCTAATGTTCCAGACATTACTGAAATAGTGAAAGCTGTTGAGCTCGGTGGAGCGGATGCCATAACCCTCTGTAATACAATACCTGCCATGGCTTGGGACCACGTGTCAGGGCAGCCTGTATTGGGGGGGATTACTGGCGGTTTGTCAGGACCGGCTTTGAAAGCAGTTGCGCTCGCCTTGGTTTACCGCACTTCGAGAGTTACAGATATTCCAATTATAGGTGTGGGTGGGATATTTTCTGGTATTGATGTTGTCGAATTTCTGATGGCCGGAGCCATAGCTGTACAGATTGGCAGCGCAAGCTTGGCCAACCTGTCGGCTCCATTCCAGATTAAGGACGAACTTCTGGAATTAATGCGGGATCGAGATTGGCAGTCTATTAGCGATATAAAATCTGCGGCTAAAAGACACGATCAGATACAAGTTTAGATATAGCACTATTATCGCGAAAATGCCACGTTCCCTGTTTTCTGTTGGCGGCTATATTATATCGATATGAGATCTTGTTCCGGATGTGCTTTGGAGATGTTCAAAGCACCATCTGATTCAGATATACATAAAGCGTCCCCTCGTTTTACCGCTCCAGATAGAATGCTTTTGGAGAGAGGGTTTTCTAAATGTCTTTGTAATGATCGTCGTAGCGGGCGTGCGCCGTATATTGGGTCAAAGCCGTCTGTAGCCAACCACTGCTTCGCTTCGGGAGTTAGCTCAAAGGATATACCAAGATCATTTAGGCGCTCCTGCAAATCATATGTCATCAGCTCAACTATCTTTACTATATCTTCCTGTGAGAGTGGGTGAAAAGTTATGGTGTCCTCGATTCTGTTTAAGAATTCTGGCCGGAAGGTTTTCTTTAAAGCGTCATGGACGGACTCTCTCATACGCTCGTGTTCAGATTTGGAATCGTTGTCGTCAGATCGGAATCCGAAACGTTGCCGCCCATAATCTGAAGTGCCAAGATTGCTTGTCATAATAATTAGAGTATTACGGAAATCTATGGTACGGCCGTGCCCATCAGTGAGTCGTCCGTCATCAAGGACCTGCAAGAGCAGATTCAACACATCTGGATGAGCTTTTTCGATTTCGTCAAATAATATAACGCGATACGGCCGACGTCTGACGGCTTCTGTTAGTTGTCCGCTCTCATCGTAGCCTACATATCCGGGTGGAGAACCTATAAGCCTCGATACCGTATGCTTTTCCATGTACTCGGACATGTCGATCCTGAGGAGATTAGCATCGTTGTCGAACAAGAAACCGGCTAGGGCCTTACTGAGTTCAGTTTTTCCAACGCCGGTGGGTCCAAGGAAGATGAAGCTTCCCATGGGTCGACGAGGATCACTAAGTCCGGATCGTGATCTACGTATTGCTTCAGACACGGCCGCAATTGCCTCCGTTTGGCCGACGACTCTCTGCTGGAGGAATGCTTCCATGTTGATCAATCTTTGGCTTTCATTTTGTAGTAACTTGCCTGATGGGATTCCGGTCCAGTTTGAAACCAAGTCGGCAATATCTGTATCTGTGACGATTAAATCTGTTTTGGGTTCATAGCTAAGTCGTTCAGTTTCTTGCGAGTATTGGGTCTCAAGAGCTAATCGTTCCATTTTTAGAGTCGCAGCAGCTTCATAATCCGACCTTTCCGCGGAAGAGCTTTCCTGGTCTAGAATATGCGCCATACGGCGTTTGAGGGATTGTAGTAGCCCAGGTGGTGTTTCCACGTCTATCCGAATTTTACTAGCGGCTTCGTCTATGAAGTCGATAGCTTTGTCTGGCAGTTGTCTGTCTGTTATATAACGGTCACTGAGTCTCGCGGCAGCCGATAGCGCTGAATCGTCGATGACAACCTTGTGGTGGGCTTCATACCGCGGCCTGAGAGCTTTCAGGATTTCTAACGTATCTTCTACAGTAGGTTCTTCAAGGTAGACTGGTTGGAAACGGCGTTCTAATGCGGAATCTTTTTCTATATGTTTACGATATTCATCTAGAGTAGTTGCGCCTATAGCTTGTAGTTCACCTCTAGCGAGCGCAGGCTTGAGGAGGTTGCTGGCATCTATGCCACCTTCAGAGGCGCCAGCGCCAACCATTGTATGAATTTCATCTAAGAATAGGATGATTTCTCTTTGGGCTTGTGAGACTTCATCCATGACCGATTTTAGGCGTTCTTCAAATTCACCTCGGAATTTAGAGCCTGCGACGAGTGCTCCCATATCAAGGGCAATCACTCTTCGCCCTTTTAGACCACTAGGAACGTCTCCGGAATTGATTAGTGAAGCTAGGCCTTCGGCGATGGCTGTTTTACCTACGCCAGCCTCACCGATTATAACTGGGTTATTTTTCTTTCTCCTTGTAAGGGTTTGCATCACTTGCCTGATTTCATGGTCGCGCCCTATTACGGGGTCAAGTTTCCCGTCTTTAGCTAATTGAGTTAGATCGATACTATATTTTTCTAGAGCTCTGTATTTGCTTTCTGCCCTGGGGTCATCGACACGATGATTGCCTCTTATCTTGAGCAGAGCCTGATATATCATGTCTGAATTAATGCCGAACTCATTGAATATAGCGTGTGTGTGGCCTTGTGATTCCATCGCGGCAGCAATGAATAAATGATCTACACTGATGAACTGATCGTTCAATCTGGTTGATTCTTGTTTGGCGTTTTCTAATAACCTTTGTACTCTGGGCGTAGCGTAAATCTGTTGTGAACCTTGTATAACTTTTGGAGATTCTTCGAGAGACGAGTGTAGTCGACTTTTCATAGCTTCTGAAGAAACTCCTAGTTCCTCTAGGATTTTCACTGGCACACCATCGTCTATCGATACCAGCGCCAGGAGCATATGTTCGCAGTCCCATTGGGTATGTTGATAGTTGTGCACGAGGTCCTGTGATCGTGTGATGACTTGCTGGGCTTGTTCGGTGAAATTATCTGGTCGCAATACCATGTTTATTCTCCTGATATACCAGATCTAGTCTTGTCTGCGGCGGCGTGTCGCGTTCAGTTGCCTAACACGTAGTAACTCAGTTTCTAATTCCTGTACTTGATGTTCGAGCTCTTCAATACGTTCTACTAATTTCAGAGCCACTTCTGCGCCTGCGAGGTTCATACCCATATCTTCAGTAAATGTTTTAATGCGCCTTAGGCGTTCTATGTCTGCCTGTGAGTATAATCGTTGACGTCCGCCTGATCGGGATGGCCAGATGAGGCCAACTCGCTCATAGTAGCGTAGCGTCTGGGCGTGTACTCCTACCATGCGGGCCGCTATACTGATCACGAAACATGGTTCCTCTTGAAATTGATGTGGTGATACCATAGTCTTAGCCGTCCTGCGAAGTCCTGATAGATCTTAATTGGTCGTATATTTCTATTTCTGACAGGGTTGGAGAGTCTGGGAATCGGGCACTGATAGTTACGTACAGATCACCGTAAGTAGTTGCATCTTTTAATGATGGCATACCGTGACCATCAATACGGAATGTATGGTCGTTCTGAGTGAGGGGAGGCATCTGCAAAGATACTGTGCCTAGGAAGGTTGATAGCGAGAGCTCTCCGCCTAATACCAACTGGTCCGGGTAGGCGTATGCTCGCATATACAGATCGTCATTCTCTCGGCGGAAGGTAGGATGGTCGGATATAGCCACGATGAGGAAAAAGTCATCATTGGATCCATCCACGCCACGGATGTGGATTCTTGAACCATTAGTAACTCCGGGCGGTATTTTAGCCTCTATTCTCTTTTCGTTCAGCAGCCTTAAGGTACGTGTTGTGCCGGAGAAAGCTTCCTGCAAGGTAATCTCTATGGGATGTTCTCTGGGTTCAATCACAGGTTCCTTTTCTGCGAATGTATCCTCTTGGAAATCAAAGACGCTCCTATGATTGGACCCACCAAACATGGACCGGGGATCAAAGGTGAATCCAGAGTGAGTATTAAAATTTGAAAAATTGTTCTCGTTATAATGAGGCCTGTTTTTCCATTGATCTCCAAATCGGTCATATTGGCGTCTATCCTCCGGATTAGATAGGACACTGTACGCCTCATTAACATTCTTGAATGAATCTTCCGCTGAGCTGTCTCCAGGATTGACATCTGGATGGTACTTACGCGCCAACCTGCGATAGGCTTGCCGAATCGTTTTCTCGTCAGCATTCCTATGTACGCCTAATACATCGTAATATTCGGGCATTTAGTTTGACCTCAATGTGATGTTTGTATCTTAACATAAGTGTTGCGTCAAGGCTAATTTACAATAGAATGGTACTTAAATTATATTGTTATGTAACAGTAGGAAACTTGACAATATAGACTCAAGTATTTAATGTTAATAGCATCGAGAGTCAATAAGGAACACTAGAGGAGGTAATTATGAATAACATTACATTGTTGTATCCATTTGCGGGCAAAACAGATAATCGTCGGATAACCCCTGAGATAGGTTATCGGTATAGATTTTCTGAAGGATTATTTCCTGCCCAAGTTGGTATTCCTGTTCAAATGCACGACGAAGAGGATCACATAGTGGTTCAAGCTGTGCTACCAGGTGTGTCTAAATCGGATTTGACGGTGACCGTATCTGAAAGATTGGTCACTCTGGAAGTTTCTAATCAATCTGATAACTTAGAGAAAGAACAAGATGGAAAAAACAGAGAGGTTTTAATGAGACGTGATATTAGACTTGGGGAAGATGTTGAGGCGGATCGATCTGAATCCCGATTGGAGAATGGCATTCTCGAAATCAGGTTGGCCAAATCATTAAAATCCCAGCCGACAAGATTGAAGATAATGGGATAAGAGGTATCGTTTTAACGGTAAGCTCTGGTGAACACAAAATCTTGAGACTTATCTCGAATGGTGCTAAAATCCTCTACGCTGTCGATTCGATGGCGAGCGAAGGATCCCCAGTAGCTCAGCGGTAGAGCAATCGGCTGTTAACCGATCGGTCGTTGGTTCGATTCCAACCTGGGGAGCCAGTTTTGGGGAATCCATTTTGAAGACACCCCTTTAGAATAGGAGGGGTGTCTTTTCATATGCGGATATAGTGACTATGGAAGAGAGGTATATTGAGTCCTGATATTGGGAGTAACGCTGAAAGAGATTCTAGGAGGGGATTAATTCTCTCCTGCATGTCGGTTGGGCATGCGGTTTGTCATACGTTCGACTTGGGTATACCTCTATTGTTAACAGCTATAAGTAGTTCTATGGGGTTAGGCACCGTGCATACTGCAGGGCTTCTTGCTATGCGGCATGGAGGGTCGAGTGTTAGTAGTTTGGCTGGCGGGCCAATAGTAGATATGCTGAAGCCCTACTGGGGAAAGATCTTGGTTGCGTGCATGATCGGGCACATAATTGCGTTTGGAGCAGCGGGATTATCTAGTAACTACGTTGTACTAGCTGCTGTGTTCTTCTTAGTCTCTATGCCTGGAGATTTATGGCATTTACCATCCGCGGCGTCCATTTCCCAACTTTTTCCAGACAAGCGTGGTTTCGCTATGTCAATCCATGGATTCGGTTCTAATCTCGGGAACCTTATCGGTCCTATATTCGCCGGTAGTTTATTGGCAGTTAGTTTTCTTGATTGGAATGACGTGTTTCTGATTTACGCTGGGATTGCGGTATTTGCCACTGTGTTTGTTTGGGTATCTCTGAGAAATGTTGGATCGGGAACTTCTACAGAGCGACCAGAGGACATATTTAGGAGGTTTAGTAATGCCTTCCGACTTCTGCGAAATCCAGTGATTGCTCTTTTAATATTTGCAGCGCTGTTGCGTGGAATAGGGTTAACCGCATTGTTCGACTGGACACCATTCTATTTGCGAGAAACTTTGTCTTTTAGTGTTGGTGTTTCAGGCTTATATTTTGCTCTATTGACCGGGATGGGCATAGTTTCTGCTCCCTTGATGGGGATTATATCGGATCGGTTCGGAAGAAATGCTGTCCTAATCCCTGGTTTGCTCCTATCAGCCTTTTTTACGCTGTTAGTCGTGATAGTGCATGATCAGGTGAGTCTCCTGTTTATTATGCTGGGTATTGGACTGTTCAGTTTTGCATTACACCAGATCATACAGGCTGCAGTGCTTGACGTGGTTGGAGAAGGTAATGAAGCTACTGCGATTGGGTTGCTTTTTGGCATAAATGGGACAATCGGAATCGGGACTCCTTTTATCGCCTCGCTGATTATCGAGAATCTGGGTGGATATGGAAGTATTTTTTATTATGCAGGTGGATTAAGCGCTGCTAGTGCGGTAGCTGTTATTGCTACTAAGATAATCGCTCCGAGTAATAGGAATAGACCGCAGAAATAGACGTAGCTGATTAAATTTGGGAATGGTATTCTGGAAGTATGTTCAAATTTCCGAATCCTGTAAATGAAGTGGTTGCGCGTACAGTAGCGGGTTTCGTTCTCTTAACATCTGTTGTATATGTGGCTACTGGGGCTTTCTGGGTCCTGTTATTTCTCCTTTTTGGGTTTCTGGTTAGAGTTCTTAATGGCCCACGTTTTAGCCCTACCGCTTGGATGGCTATTCACCTGGTTGTTCCTTTATTGCCGTTTGATGAGAAACTGGTTGCGGGACCTCCAAAGAGATTTGCGCAGGGTGTCGGTCTATTCGTTGTCAGCGTAGCCGTACTGGTATATTTGTCGGGGTTTGAATTCTATTCTAAGGGGTTGATCGGGTTGTTAATCCTCTTTGCCGCATTAGAATGCCTACTGGGATTTTGCGCTGGGTGCCACATGTTCGGTGTATTGATGCGTTTGGGCATAATACCTGAATCTGTCTGTTTGGAGTGTAACTTAACAGAGAGACAAAAACGGTTGTGAAGAACTTCATGCACTTGGGTAAGAAACTTACCAAGATGGTGTCTTCGCTTAATAGATTAGTTCAAGTGAGTTTGGTGTGTACGTTAATTTGTTTGACAGGGTGCGGAGCCGGTAGTTCACAAGTAGATATGTCGCAATCGGCTCCAGAAAAGCCTCCTGTATATTCTATTACACTGGATAATGGACAGGTTGTGACCCAAGATGACTATCTCAAGAAACGTCAACCAGTGTTTCTCTTCTTTTTTACTCCTGATTGAAGAGGATGCGTTTCTGAGTTGCAGGAACTAAAAGTAATTCACTCTGAGTTTGTTGGTCTGATTGACATAATCGCTGTAGATATTACTCCAGGTGTATCTCTAGAAGAGTTAAAAAGATATGGCAAAGCACAAAATTATCCCTGGTTGATTGGACGCTCTGAGAAAAATACTTTGCAGACTCTGGGAGTATTATCTCAATCCACAAAAATTGGGATTACCTCTGATGGGACGTTAATTTATAAGGAAGTAATGGGAGGTGGAAATGTTCCGACGTGGCGGGAAGCGTTTGAGCAATTAACGAATCGTGGGTGAATGGCATTTTGTATGAATAAGATCAGGTGGGTGTAAGTTGAAATTATTATTAGGTCTCGGAGTGTCGCTCATTACGATACTTGCTTTGCTCTTATTTATATTTTTGTCTTATCGGAATAAAGATTCACGCAACCAGTAGATGACAGGAGCCTACATCCCAAGAGATCGTATGTAATTGAGTCCTGATGATTGGGGAGAAGTCGGGAGCAGAAATGGATAAAGGCTTTGACAGAGTCACTAGAAACATCATAGGAGTCCGTAACAAGAGTAAGGAATAATGGATGGCCTATTCGAGTGTGCCTATAATCCGAAAAGCACCGGTTCCATGAGGTTCATGCTCTGTATATTTTTGAGGATCGTATACACACTACGACTTATGATCCGCAGGTATTTGCTGAAGCCGCTAACTTCTATTTCATGAAGCTTTTTAAATCGGGTTTCTGTATCGGTATTTCCGGTATAAGTTGGTCTAAATCAAGTTTATCCAACGGCAAACGATCGATGGGTATATTGTCTATAGATATGCCATCTATCAAAAACTTCTCTAGGGGTGCTAGAGGGAGAACGTCTGTCAGATCTACCTGAGGCAGGACGCTGTTTAAGTCAGGAAGCTTGGGAGTGTCTATTGGTATAGAACTGATATCTATTGAATCCCAAGGGATGCTTCCCTCCGGAACGACTTGCCAAGCTTTGCGGGAAGCCGCTCGTTCTGCCTCTGATGATGACTCTAACCAGGCCAAATCTATGCACGGTTTCAGATCGGAATCTGACTGGTCATTTATACAATGTTTTAGAAGTTTAACGAGACTCCCGTGATAAGCCTTCAAATTATGTTTCGGAAAGTCAAATTTCTGGAATAATGGGCTTGATTTGAGCTCCTGTGGACTTACTTGATTACCCGTATCATCGATCTGTAGGACTTTGCCAGAGTGTTGGTAATCAAGTAGGGAACCCGGTACGCGTGGGATGGGATCACCATTTATTACAACCCTGTAAGTTGCAGGTATCAAATGATCCGAAAGTTTTTGATAGGCTGCGTTTCCTACTCGCGGTGCGCCAAACGTGACAAGTGTAACGTCCCGACCAGTTTGTGCAACTATGTCAAGGCTAGTCAAAGACGCTAGAGCGCCACCTAAGCTGTGGCCGCTTACATGTATACGCTTGTTGGGGTGTTCTTGTACTTTCTTTAGTACCTGATCCCTATAACGTAGGTATTCTTTATGAAAACCCGAATGGACTTTCAGAGCCCCAAATTTGTTTGCCAACTCAGGGTCGTCATCGAGGAAGTCCAGGTCAGTATAATAAGCTTTTAAATCTGTCAGCACATTCAGGGTAAGATCCCAGCCGTCCTCTGCGTCCGTAGATCGGTAAATAACGAAAAGGTTATCGTCATCAACAGCAACGTAGGCTTGGCCTCCGCTCATGGGAGGGGATTCGACTCCCCATACCTCTTTTGAACTTGAAGGATGATCTTCGCCCCTAATAAGACTACCTACCATGTTCAAGTCATTTGCCTTTAGTGTCTTCCCAATTTCTTCCTCATCTCCGAGAACCCATACAGAGTGCTGGAAGAGCTGCATTATTGTGATCACAAGACTGGTACGGTATTTAGCTATAGCAATATCTACCGAGTCTTTTTGGTCTTGCTTGGCATTGTTGGTTTTACCTTCATCAGAAGATATGGAGGACCGCTTTCCCTGGTCAATTGACCTAGGGTCCTTATTCTCATCAGGCGCACATCCCAAGATCGAGGCGACGAAAATTAGACAGATAACTAGGATTGCATAGGGTTTCATGTGGGACCTTTCATTCGTATTACTGGGATCTATTATATTATCAGAGTCATTCTGGTGGAAACTCTCAGGGATCTTATAGAGTAATGTGCCCCACGTCATCAGATATGTCGATCTCCGTTCCGTAAGGCAGTGAAACTTCTTGCAGCCACTTCAATGTTTCCTTGGCGACTTGTCCTTTTGCTAGGACTGGTCTACCCCTTTGTGGAATAGGCCTCTGATAACCCATGTCAATAGGATGTAAGTCTATACCGGAAAGCGAGCCGGATTTGTAATTGCAGACGGCTACTACGCTTTGCCAGAATACGGGATCGGCGGCAAACGCTTTGCTTCCGCCTCCTGATCTCGTATCGAGGTAATCTCCTGGCGTATGGCTGTGATCTAACTGGAATCTTCTGTACGCCTCATCAGGCAACCACAAAACGCTTTCATTTTGAAAAATGAAGTTACCTAGGCTGTAGAATATTGGCTTACCCTTGTATATTTCTATACCACGTAGGAAATGAGGGCCGTGGCCTATGAACATGTCACAGCCTTGGTCGATAGTCCATCGTGCGAAATCTACCAGGAATTGGGGTGGGGAAATGCGAGACAGACCGTGGAAATCACCAGTAGCACCACTCTCGTGGCAATGGACACCGTATACTACCCAGTCTGATTGTTTCTGCGCTCCCCTAATCCACTTTCCGATACCAAGTTGGTCGGAGGTGTTCATAGTCGTGTGCACTCCGAAGTGGTCGCTGCGGACAAAGTTATGTTCAAGGAATTCCAGTTCTTGCTCTGGATTTTTATCGTTTTCGACACCCCTAAACCCAAAAAAGTTTCGGGCTATCTGTTCTTCGTTGTATCCGAGTTCAATATTTGCCTTCTCGAGTGCGTCAAAGACGTCGTCTTTGATGTGATGAGTGAGTTCATGCCTCAGAGCATTGACGCCGGGCCGTCCAGGGAAATCAGGACGCCCTGGACCGGATCTGGATTGTTCGCTGAATGTACTGGTAGCTGCCATGACAGCAACCCTGCCTGCGTCAGAATCTACGTAAGCTGGAGCTCGGGATTCATCCGCGTTGCGGCCACCTCCAGCTTGAGGTAGATTGATATCTTTGCAATGTTCGAGTGTCTTGAGGAAGCCACCTTCCGAAAAGTCGTAGGAATGATTATTTGCCGTTGTTACAGCATCTATTCCCATCCATTGGAGTTCGGTCAGGTTATGGGGGTCTGAACGGGTGTATGTAGTTCCACTCCATTGCCAACTGCTTTCATAATCGTGAAAGAGCATTTCCAAGTTTACTATGCTAACGTCTGCTGATCTTAGGATTTCAATTAGTTCTAGAAATTCAGGCTCTTTAAAAGGGGACATCCGACGCGTTATCATAGCGTCTCCGCCCACAGCAATGGATATGTTGGCTTTTTCCGCGTTGTAAATCATGTTTCCTCTCTGGCTTAATTCTAATATCAATTGACCAAGTTAGGTCTAGGCGGTGTATTCCAGCCTATCGATCTGAAAGCGTTACCACTTGTCCTGTCCGAGCGGCTTCTTCTATAGCTAGCGTAACCTCCACGGTTCGGCGTCCTTCCCGAATTGTTGTGTGCGAACATGGTGAACCAGTAGCCAGATGGTCTAACCATGATCTGGTTTCGTTGGCTAAGGGTCCCCAGTATTCGCCTAAAGCCCAGTCACCGGACGAGTTGGTTTGCATGAATAAGGCTGTCACATCATGGTCTGGTACGTACGCATGTGGTACTCCACGTTCAGTAAATAAAAAACTGTCCTTATTATCGACATCCAAAAGGATGACACCCTCGTCGCCTAGGACCTCGAATTTGGCACTTTGCCCGTACGTTGGGTACTTGGCTGGTAGCGCATAACATATTCCAAGGTTAACTAAGGCCCCGTCTTCATAGGTGATTATTGCCCAAGTGACGTCGTGGATATCATATCCCATCTCTTTATATACTTTCGATTGTCCTCGCGCTACAACTTCCACTGGTCGATTGTCTTGTAGGTACCAGCAAGCCATGTCAACGTAGTAAGTGAGAGCATCTAATACGGGTGTTGCTTCAGGAGACCTCTTGAGTATCTCGCCCATATGAGATCTGGTATTGTATACCCGCGACTGGATACCCAATACGGTGCCTAGTCGGCCTTGAGCAATCTGCTCTTTAGCCATCATCCAACGTCTGTCGTGTCGGCGTGAATATCCAATTCTTAGTTCGACTCCTGTCGCATCTGCTGCTTCAACCAGAAGGTCTGTATCAGCAAGTGTGAGCGCGAGCGGTTTTTCTACAAAGACCGGTTTGCCTAGATGCAATGCCTCTAGGATAGGTGCTACGTGCTCATGCTCAGGTGTTGATACAATTACGCTGGTCACTTCAGGGTGGCTTATAACGCTTGAATTATCACTGGATGTAAAGTCAGCTCCCACTTGCTGCGAGAGTAGGCCTGCTTTCTCTGGATCAATGTCGGAAATAGCTAGAAATTGGACAGAAGGATGTCTACAAGCCATATTCGCTCTTAGAGTCCCGATGCGTCCTGCGCCAATAATGCCGATTCCGAGCTCATTTTTATTCATAGATTCGTGTATGCCCTTGGAATTTAGGTAAATCTGTCATTCTTCTATACCGACGGTAGCTATCCCATAGGTACCGTAGAAGAAATTCCCGTAGTGTGTTGTTCCTCCAGAGATAAACAAGAGGTATTGATCAGGGCTTTCCAGGGCAGGTATGGTCGCACCGGGAATGTCTGACAGTCCCTGTAACTCTGGATGATTGAGCCATTTCCCGTGCTCATCGGTTGGAATGGGACCGCCATTAAGTACTGACTCCATGGTTACTTGGCAGTGTTGGTGTAGCCATTCTTGGGTCGCACGTTTTCCTATCCCAGCCTCGTTAAGAATGACCGCTCTGGATGGGCTCAATATAATCGGATGGTATGGCCCTGGATAAGAGATACGCTCATTAGTATGACCAATTTGAGCAGACGATTGGCCGCGCACGTAGCTACCGTTTCCTGCTCCGGGATAGAACATCATAGAAGCTATGTTGGAAAGGGTCTCTTGGTCATTCTTGGATCTTGCGTCTAGGATATCTGCTGGGCCAGTTACCGTGACTACTGTAACAGCGCTGTCATCGCGAGCGTAACCCAAGTCCACGTGATATGGATCCCACGGGCTAACCTCCTCGTTTTCTGCGATGCACATACCGAATTTTGTGGGTAACCCAATGAAATTTGGATCGCCCGTGCCAGCTTTACAATACCCGATATTGATCAAGCACAAACGGAGCGCGCGCCCGATAGACGTGTTAGCCGCGTTAACTACTCCCGGTCCCATCGCGGACGTTCCACAATTTATGCCGGCCCTGTGTGCGATTGGCCCATTGACCAGGATTAGAGGCGCTTCTGTGTGGCCGGATACTTGCATGTCTCTATGATTGCTTTGGGGTTGTGCTAGACAATCTATGGCGGCTAATAGGACAGGGAACTGTGCTGGTTTACAACCTGCCATCACTGCGTTTATAGCGATCTTTTCTACAGTGGCTATGCCAAACCCTGGCTCCATGATCATCAACACATCTTGAGGTGCACGTTTCGTGCCTTTTAGCATGGCTTCTACTAGTTCGGGTGTTGGGGGAATTACCGGTATCCCATCGCTCCAATCTCGCTCTGCAAGAAAGTCGTTGACTGCATTGAGTCCAGAAGCTGTGGAATCCATTTGGATAGTGAATACTTCTGTGGGAGAATTCTCAGTCGCAAGTTGGTGCAGCGGTGGCAAAGAAGGGTTGGTTGTTAATCCGGCTATGATTTCATCTATCTGTCCATCAACCATCTGATGGATGTACGGTGGTTGCTGTCCAGTCGTTGCATGTGGGATAGTCACAAATGCTGTGTTCGGTTGTCCCCAACCGTCGACGCACGACTGCCATGCGCGAGCGAAACTTTTTGCAGCTATACCGACAGCTGGTATTCCGGCCTTTTCTATGGCTACCATGTCATGGGCAAGCCATGACGTACAACCGCCTCAATGCGCTGTGGCTCCGATCATGGCGTCAACTTCAGTGGCAATTTGGGCCGCTTCTTCGTCATCTATGTGGACTCCTCTGCTCAAGACAGGGCGTCCTTCCCTTACTGGTCCTCCGTATCGTTCGAATTTTACGTTTGGAAAGCGGTCCGATATCAATTTCGCTGCTCGGTCTACGGCGACGTCCGCTCCTCCTGTCATATTGTTATAGAGACCAATTGTTTTACCGTCTATAGTATCCAAGCGTTTTGCTTGCGGGACTTTGAAATCGACTCTATTAGCAGCCGGAGACAATATAGTGAGTTTCATCTTGGACTCCATATAAAGATAGTATGTTCGCAACCTGTGCTGGAGTATTTGTACCATGAGGATAGTCGGGTAACGAAATGCAGTCAAGTTCACATAATCGGAGTCCTCGATATATAATTGAGATAGCAATTTGTAGGATAAAGGCTAGTATCGGGATTATTTAAATCGCATCAAACCATATGGAGTTTAGAAATGTCGGATAAAATAATGTTTGATCCCAAACCTTTTGAATTAACAGGCAAAATCGCACGGTTGGTTCCGTTAACGTTCGAACATACCGAAGGGGTTCTGGAGGCAGGTGATGATGATGCTATCTGGACTTATCTAGGGAATAATCGGCCGAGCAATTTGTTTGAATCAGAACAGTGGATTGCTAATCGACTGAAGGACCAGGCATCTGGGAGTAGACTTGTCTGCGCTGTAATGTCAATGAGTGATGGAAAGTTCGCGGGCTCATCAGGATACTCTCATATCAATCGTCAACATAGAACACTGGATATTGCTACATGGTATGGCACTAGATATCAACGCACTGGTATGAACACCGAATGTAAGTACATGCTCCTTAAGTATGCTTTTGAGGTGCTTGGCGCTCACAGAGTAGGTCTGACTGTTGATGTCCTGAATATGAAGTCTAGGAAGGCGGTTGAGCGATTGGGTGCGATACAGGAGGGAATTATAAGAAAAGAACGTATTCGGAAGGATGGCTCTCATAGAGATACCGTGTTATTTGGGTTCGTCGACGATGATTGGCCCGAAGTGAAGTCCAATCTAGAAGCGTTGATGGAAAAATATTAGGCGACACTGGGAATTGACAGTAGAAAACGGGAAGGAATATGCTCAGGTTGTACCTGATGAGTATTGTCACGTAAGTGCACTGGTGGTGTAATCCTGATCAACATTGGAGGATGATAATGGAGAACATTGGAAGCAAGTTAGTAGAGTTGGCACAGCTAACTGTGTCGGAAATCTCAGCTAAGGAGACTTATGATAGAAGAGAATCTGGAGAAGGCGTCATAATTCTGGACATTCGGGAGCCGGATGAAACTGAGAAAGGCTATATAGAAGGGGCTATGCTCCTACCACGGGGCCGTATAGAAGGTCGTATAGAGGAACTTATTCCAGATAAAAGCACCTGTATAGTTGCGCATTGAATGGGCGCTGGGAGAGGTGCCCTGTCAGGGCACACACTGAAAGCTATGGGCTACACCAACGTCTTTTATATGAACCCAGGATTCAATGGTTGGAAGGAAGCGAACCTGCCAATCGTAATCCCTGAAGGATAAATCGCACCCCTTATCAGTCAAATTGGGTTGATGTCTGCAGAATCTGGTGGTGTTTCGAATTGGAGATAATTTTCTGCCAATCATAGTACATAGGTACCATATCCAGATTCTGCCAGGCTGTGGATTGGTCGTAATAATGTGGACTTACGGGATTTCCTGATGCGCCTAGTGGTATTGCCCATAGGGAATTATCCCAATCTGATAAATCATAAGCGTAACGGGCCACAGATAAACTGGTGACTTTCGCGGGGTTTGCAGGGGCGTAACTGCCGGCGAGCGGAGTATCTCCATCGCCACTAACGGACATTTTGGGTGGATTCAAAGTTTCCGCCATGTCTGGGTACAGACTGCTTAAAGTGTGAGTAGCCTCAGCTTGATGGATGTTTCCCCATTTCCAGTTGTTTGGATCATCCCCCATGGTTTTCTTGAGGGTTTCGAGTGTTTTGGATAGATTTCGTGATAGAACACTGGTCCACGTTTGCCCACTAGGAAGGAGATCTGTGTTGTTCTGATTAATGTGATCTGTTACTAGGGCCTTAAAGCGATTTAAAAATGTCACTCTACCTCGGTCTGTGGGGTCCCAGACGAGTTTATAGAGTGTGTCTCCTATATTATGCGTTAGTAGCTCTGCAATAATATTGTCTCGAAGAAAACTATAGATCGTAGGAGCTATAAAATCTTTGTCCATATTGCAATCCCACTGTCGGAGCGTTTCCACTGCTTTGTTCAGGTTAGGATTGCCGCCTAGATCTAGGTCACAAAGTTTTTCACGGAGTACTGAGGCCGGTATAGATTTTTTTTCCGAATGTATATTCTTCATATCATCTAATTTGTGGGATGAACTCTGGCCTAAATGATGGTTAATTCGTTCTATCCGATATCCAAGGACGAAATCTACAGAGATAAAGTATGGATACTCATCTCCGACCGGTTTATTATTTGCAGTTGATATAAAACCACACACTGGGTTTGTTTCCGATGGTAATTCATCAAAAGGTATTCTGCCGGTCCATTCGTAATGGGTATCCCATCCTGGTACTGGTATCAACCCGTTTTGTTTTGGGCGTATAGGAATGTGGCCTCGGCAGAAATAACTAATGTTACCCTTTGTATCGGCCATGAGGAGATTGTTACAGGGATCTTCCCATTTCTGCATTGATGATTTAAGTTCATGGACGTCTTCGGAGAGTAACATATGATGGAGTGATTCTGCCCATGTCGTGGGTCCATCAATGGCGGTATATTTTAGAGATAATCCAAATCCTTCTTCTGGTCCTCCGGATATTATAGGACCATGCTCAGTCTGCCAGAGGGTTATGGATTCGGGTTCAGTGTCACGAATGTTGATTATTTCTTCCGACTTTGAAACCTCCTTCCAACCAGTATCGGTCCGGTATAGGTTTGAATGTTCATGGTCAAACTCTTCCAGGTAGATATCCTGATAGTCCGCAAAAGTATGGGTTACTGACCATGCAACGCTTGCATTATGACCGAAGTGAGGAAAGGCCGGAATTCCAGGGAAGGACAGTCCGATTACATTAAAATCGGGGCACATTATATGATTTTGATAATAAACATTGGGAGTATCGAGCGCTCTATGGGAATCACCGGCGAGGATAGGGAATCCTGTTTCAGTATGTGACCCAGAGATCACCCAGCTATTACTTCCTGAATCTGATTCATGGTTTGTATTTAACGCACTCATAGCCTTCTCTAAATCTTCTGCTAAAGTGTGTAATCCTGTCGAGTACCGTTGTCCCGGTGGGAGTATAAGGAAGTCTGATTCTCGGTATTGGGGAAACAAATCTGCTGTTTTGCTAGGGCCAATTTCCATTAGTAACTTGTAGCGCCAGAGTTTCGATTCAAATACCCCCATTAGAATATGTCGAATCTTGTAGATTATCAGGCCGTGCCACGGTTCCCATGTTTCCGGTTGAAAATTACACAAGTTATATTCAGGGGGTAGAGCTTTGGTTGTCTGTATAAATGCATTCACTCCGCTGGCATAGGCTTGAAAGATCGATTGTGTTTGTTTGTTCAGCTCGTTATAGTCTTGTCTTGCACTATGGGTTAGGCCAAACTTACGTACCGTTTTATCTTGGTCTATGGCGGATATACCGACGACCTCAGCCCATCGGCCGGAACCTCGAAGTCGGTCGAACTCCATTTGCCAAAGGCGATCCTGTGCGGTTACGAAGCCTTGGCCAAAATAGGCGTCGGCAATGGACTCCGCACGTACATGTGGAATTCCATACGAATCACGAAAGACTTCAACGGTACCCTCTAGCCCGGAGACTGAGATGACTCCGTCGAGTTCAGGGAGATTGGTATTTAGTTCTAGATGATCCATTAAACCTCGATCAGTTTTAGTGTAATAGTGCGTTTGGTATTTGTAGTGAATCATAACATCATGTGAGCGTTTATGGCCGTAATATCTCAGGAGTGGTAAAGTACACGAACTTCGATCAAATAGGTGGGAAAAAGTTATGAGTATAGATGTTGCAACCGGTATCGTCCGTATATTGAAGCAAGAAGGAATAGAGTGGGTATCAACCTTTCCGGTTTGTCGAGTGAATAACGCATTGGGAAAGGAAGGGGTGCCGATGGTGATGATGCGGGATGATAGATATGCTGTCGCTCTAGCCGATGCTTTCTCCAGGATCACTGCGGGACAGAGAATTGGAGTATGTACTTTTCAAGGGGGTGTGAACGCGGCCGGTATGCAGTATGCCTACGCCGGAATGGCGCAAGCATTTGAAGATGGTACTCCTGTCCTTTGTATTACCGATGGGGTTCCCATTGGAGGGTCCGAGAACAGTCAATATGATGTCGTTTCGGCCATGAAGACCGTCTCTAAGTGGTTTGGCTACATCGATAAGCCTGAGCGTGTACCGGAATTCATGAGGAGAGCTTTCACTATGCTAAGAAGCGGGAGCCCAGGTCCTGTAATCTTAGCAGTACCTGATCCGATGGCTCTTTACGACGAATTGGCGGATCCTTATGTTCCTGTGAAAGGCTGGAAAACAGCACCAGATCCTAGTGATGTAAAAGCTGCGGTAGATGTAATTAGGCAAGCTCAATCACCGTTGATCTACGCCGGTGAAGGTGTGGTATATGGTCAAGCATCTGACGAATTGGTAGAGTTTGCAGAATTAGCCAACGCACCGGTGGTGAGCACTCTAAAGGGGAAAGGTGTTTTTCCTGAGAGTCATCCTTTGTTTGTTGGCGTACGAGGAGATCATGTCACCAAATATCTAACGGAGAGTGACGTAATATTTGCAGTGGGTTCCAGTTTGTCGCCGGGGCGATTCAGCCACGGTATACCAAATGCTGTTTCGAAAACGTTTGTTCATTGCAATATAAATGAATTACACGTTAATAAGGCATATCCCACAGAGCACGCCGTTATCGGTGACAGCAAGTTTGTTCTAAAGGCGCTAATAGACGAAATTAAGTCCTCCGGAAACCCAATTGCAGACTCAGATAAGAGTAAAGTGCATGAAGAAGTAAAGTCAGCTAAGGATTCAGGTTTGGCACAGTACAACGAGGTAATGGTGTCAAATGAGACTCCAATCAACCCCTATCGTGTGTATGGCGACCTCATGAAGACTCTGGATCCCAAGAAGTCTTTTGTAACTCATGAATCCGGAAATACCAGGGACCAGCTCAGCACGGTTTATCAAACTGAAATCACTCGCGGGTTCCTAGGGTGGGGAAATGTGTCTACCCTAGGATTCGGGCTAGCTGGAGCATTGGCTTCGAAACTGGCACATCCAGATCGATCTGCTGTAGTCGTGACAGGCGAAGCTGGTCTTGGTTATATGTTAGGTAATTTGGAAGTGCCTCTACGGGAGAAGTTGGGGATAACTGTAGTCCATATAAGCAATGGTGGGTTTGCTGGCTACGGGCCAGGATTTTGGGGGCCTGGCCACGATCCGTTCACGCATTCCGTACTGGGATATGATGAAGTAGATATGTCGAAGGTTATAGGACAATTAGGATTCCATAGCGAGCGTATTGACGATCCTAATGAAATAATACCGGCGATGAAGAGGGCACTGGAGGCAAATGAGTCAGGAAAGCCGGCATATATAGAATTCATATGTAGCCAATATCCGGTTTACGGTCAGTGGGTAGGGCGTTAATGTGAGAGTAAGCTGGTCCTTCGGAAAGGACCAGCTTACTCGGTAATGGTGTTGCTATAAGGATCCGTCTATGATCATATCTAGGAGAGCTGGGCCTTGAATAGCCAAAGCTCGCTCTAGGGCCGGTTTAATCTCCTCGGGGCGAGTGACTCGTTGACTGGGAACTCCCATGCTTTCGGCGATCGCGGCCATATCGAATGGTACCCCAAAATCGGAATACAACAAATTTGCGCCCGATGTTTCCTCCAGTTTTAGAACGTCCTTTTGGTAGACGTTGAAATTAGCCTTTAATATACGGTACATCCCATTATTACAGATTACAAAAATGCACGGGATCTTGTCATTGGCGGCTGTCCATAGTCCCTGGATGGTCATCATGGCACTGCCGTCTCCAATGATGCCAATGACTGGCCTATCAGGGTTAGCACATTGGGTCCCCATGGTGCAACCTATTCCACCGCCGATAGATTGGCCGCGATATCCTCTGATATCTCCTCGTTTCTGGGCGTTGAAATAGTGTCGTAATACCGTTCGACTACTAACGGAATCATCTACGATTATTGCGTTGTCTGGGACCGCGTCCGCTAGTTCAGACAGCATCCTAGCCGGAGTCATTGGTACATGATCCCATTTCGCCAGCATACTGTCATGAAACGATTCTCGTGACGCTTCAGATTCTGATGCCATGGCCGCTGTACGGGATCGGTTTTCTTGTAGAGTAGATTCGGATAGCTGTGGTTTTATGCTTGTGATTAGAGCATCTAGTCCTTGCTTGCAGTTAGCAAGTATCGGGACATCTGTAGGCTCGGAACGGCCTGCCCTGCCTGGTACTGGATCTATATGGATTAGTTTTGTATCTGGTCCCAGTATGACATCTCCCCAGTAGAACAGTTCTTCAAAGGCATCCATACCGACTGCGATAACGAGATCCACTCGTTCAAGTATTGAACGTTGCTCGCCAACCCTTAAAGAGAGTGAGCCAAAAAATTGGGGATGAGTGGTAGGGAAAGAGACTTCAGCCCCCCGCGATTGATAGACAGGAATCCCTAGTAGTTCAGCTAGAGCCACGGCTGAGTCGATGGCGTCGTCATCTGACACCCGATCTCCCACCATCAGAATTGTTCTGTTGGAGTTGACCACTAATTGTGTAGCAGCCTCTATACCCGCTGGGTCAGGTAAGGTATCTGCATATACCCTTTGGGATGGTACTATGTTCATTTCGGCGATCCCCTCCAGTGCATTGGAGGTGAAGCCCACGTATACGGGGCCCTTCGGGTGTGTGTTTGCTTCGTTGAATGCGCGTCTTATGACACTAGGTATTTGATCAGGAGTACTTAGCTCGACTGCCCATTTGGTTACTGGTCGGACTAATTCAGCAAGATCGGTCTTCACTTCGTTTATTTTGCGCACATCATAGTTCGCTGAAGTTACAACCATTGGCGTTCCGGTATTGTAGGCATCTAGAATCAAGGCTATGCCATTAGCAAGGCCACTATCAACGTGGAGGCTTACAAACGAAGCCTTTCCCGTTGCACGAGCATATGATTCTCCCATTCCTACCGCAACGCTTTCTTGTAAGGCCAAGATATATTTGAATTCAGGATAATCCCCCAGCATGTCTATGATGGGACCTTCGCTCGTACCTGGGTTGCCGAATATGTATTCGACTCCTTCTGCTTTAAGCATCTCTAGTAAGGCCTGTTTACCGGTCATTTGAGTAGTCATTCTATGCCCCTATAAAAATAAGTTAGTGAAGTTGCTATTGTATGCGCTGTTTATATATATTTCGTACGGTAGTTTCCAGTTCATTGTCAATAAAGTCTAGGGATGGATTGATTTCCATACTCCAGTGCAGCATGTCATTAGTCGGATGTGAAAAAAGAAGAACATAGCTCTCGTATTCTGTTCCATCATCATACGGTTTGATACCAATCTGTTCGACTGTTACTTCTAGTTCAGGATCCATTAGAGCCAGAAAGGTTTCTACTCTTTGTTTGGCTAGCTCGTACCAATCCGTGGGAGTCATTTAGGCCTCCTATATGTCAGTAGTGTGCTTTTCGATCTTCATCACGATCGGCGTAACTGTGGAGCAACGAGCATGAGTAGTAACATTAACACAATGCCGATTGTGCCGACCACCACAAGTGTAAGCTCTATACCAATTGCTTGCGCGATAAATCCGTTCATGACACTTCCGAGACTGAACCCCAAAATTGCCATGGATCGGAGACCCATCACTCGCCCGCGAAAAGATAAGTCAGTAGTACGTAGAAGAGTAGTTAATATCATCACCTGCGAAGACGCAAAACCTAGGCCTATGCAGAATAGATTCACCAGGCTACCAACGAAGGAAGAATTAAAGCCTAACATGATAATAAGAATGTGCCATGCTATTACTGCTACTATCATTAGGCGGCCAGTCCTTTGTACACTTCCGAGTCCTGCGAAAATCAGCGCTCCTGTGAGTGAGCCTATCCCGAATGAGAGGAGCAGAATTCCCAATCCGCCGGCGTCCAAGCCTAGGGATTCTCTAGCAAAGATTGACACAAGGCTTGTGTGTACAGTCCATCCAGCGATATTGATTAATACGGCTACAAATAAAGTAGCCCATAGCACTTGCTGACTTTTTACATAGATCAAGCCCTCTTTAATAGTCGCTAAGACGGAATATGCTTTAGAGGCTTGGTCTCGTCCTGATGTTTTAATACCAAGCGCGGCTCCAGCGCTTATTATGTATAAAGCCATTATCAGGCAGTATGCACCAACTGGACCATAAAGTTTGTACATGAAAGCACCGGTAGGAGGTCCAGCCAGCATGGCTACATTCATGGCTACAGAGTTGAAGGCTGCGCCGCTACTGATCCGTTCTTTTGGTAATATATCGGCTATTAATGATTGAGACGATGGCATCTGGAAAAGACGTGCTATACCGACCCCCATTGTGATTGCGAAGATAGGCCATATGTGACCTAGTTTTACTAGGGTTGAGCCAGATTTTGCTTCTTGGATGTAATCGGTAGGGATAAGGAGCAGCATTATGAGCGCGAGTCCGGCCATTATAAATTGAACTGCGACTAAGAGACGGTTTCTGGCCAAGCGATCGACCATGGCTCCCGCGTATAGAGCCAAGAAGTTCAAAACCATACGGGCGCCCGCTATCATACCAACCAATACTGGTGAATCTGTTAATTCGAGAACGTACCACGCTAGTACGGCAGATTCCATCTGAGTTCCCGTAGCTACGAAGGTTGTCGACAGCCATACGAATGAGAAATCCCGGTATTTAAAGACCTCTATTGAACTGGGTATGCGTAAGTTTCGTTTGAGCACATCCCAACCTTAGGGTCCCCAACGGCAGGAGTTATTAATTAATGACGGCATTTGGGAGTCTCTCTACTTGGACGAGTTCTATTCGTGTATCCGAGGCTTGAAGTACTACGAGTTTTATATCGTCTTGGATGAAAGTTGTCCCGTTTTCGGGTACATGTCCTAGTGTCGCTAGAATGAAGCCAGCGAGCGTCTGATAATCTCCTTCAGGTAGGATTAGGTTCAGCTCGCTTTGCATTTCGGATATCAACGTTTGGCCTACAAGTTCGTATACTTCTGAGTCCGATTGGGGTAGGCTTTCTTCGGCAGTATCGGGCATGTCGCCCACTAGGACTTCTAGGAGTTGTTTTGCAGTTGCCAATCCCGCAAGACCACCAAATTCATTTATGGCATATACGAGGCCGTGACGCGATTGTTGCATTTCCCTGAAAGTGGTACTGATAGTTTTTGTTTCAGGCACAAAGAAAGGCGGTGTAGACAATGTGGTTACGTCGCTCGTTTCTGTGATTTCTTGTCGTCCAAATGACATCAGGACATCTTTTGTCGTTAGTGTCCCGATAATGTTTTCTGGATTATCTTGGCATATAGGGAATCGAGTATGGCTATCTGTAGCAAACAGTGTAAGAAATTCCTGGAGAGTGGTGCCGGATTGGATGGCTCTTATTTGGGGCCTAGGTGTCATAACTTCCCGAATTTGTTTGTCTCCAAAACTAAATACTTGTTCTAGGAGTTTAGCTTCAGATTCTTCAACAGCTCCCCCTTGACGACTCATGTCAATGAGCATACGTAGCTCTCCTTCGGTTACGCGTTCTTCATCATTGTTATCCTGTCCGAAGATAGACTGAGTAACGCGTGAGAGCCATTGCAGGAATAATATTACTGGGAATAATGAATATTCGACCATTTTCAATGGCCTTGCGTACAAGAAGGACACTTTCTCAGATTTTTTTACTGCAATACTCTTAGGTATGATTTCCCCGAAGATCAAGAGAATACTAGTCCCAATAACAGTGGCCGCAGTAAGTGCTAACGGTCCTTCGTCCAGCCATTGAACTGCTAACGCGGTGATAAGTGCAGTAAATGCTACGTTTACTAAGTTGTTTCCCAGAAGAATGGTAGACAGTAATCGCTCCGGACTACTGACCATATCTTGGACTCTTTTAGCCCCTGGTACGTTGTTGTTAACTAGGTAACTCAACCGAGTCTTCTGTAGAGAGAGGAACGCTGCTTCAGAGCTTGAAAAGAAAGCTGAAAACAATATGAATATCGCTATTAGAGCTAAACTTATGATTATATCCGCTGGCAAAGAATTACCTCCCCAAAATATCTAAGGGTTTGATAGATGTTTGAGTAGTGGAGTAGCGCGGTAAATAACTGGCAGCTACGTTCATAGGGTGCGCAGGCTTGAAAGAAATAGAGCGGTGGGGTCCAGCGACAGAGGTTCGTTGAACAATTGACATCATCAGGCGGTATGTGTCCGAGAGTGTCCGAATATCAAGTTTTGTGCTGGTGACTTCTCTTTGGGTTATGTTGAGATAATGGGGCAACGCATTCGGGAATCCTGCAAAGTGCGCTGCCATCGATAAGCATGTCGGATCCAAAATAGCTCCGTGGTTAACTTTTTATCGGTTGCCGTAATGTAGAGACCTTATCTGAGAGTCCACGAAAAATCAAGTGAACAAGCTACTAGGATTGACAGGCTCCCCTACGTGATCTATGCTCAATTGTCCGGGAATTTATTTCTTATAATGTATCCCGGAGATATTTCAAGTTTATTTAATTGTGTTGAATTGGAGTAAAGACATGCCCAAGATCATTCCTGAAGCTGACGATCTGAGCAAACCATTCTGGGATGCTGTTAACGAGAAAATACTTAGGCTTCAACATTGTGATTCATGCGATAAGCTGCAATATCCTCCCAAAGCTACGTGCCACATTTGTGATTCTTCGGACCACCTCGGATGGAAGGACGTTGAAGGGAAAGGGCATGTTGCGACTTTTATCGTTATAGAGGACGGACGACTTAATAGGCGTATGCCCGACCAACCATACAACTTGGCGATGGTTACCCTTGATGAAGATCCAACGATTAATTTTTATTCGAATTTACCTGGAGTTCAGGCTTATGAAGTGCCCGTAGGCAGCCCCGTGGTGGTCGTATTTGAAGAAGTTGCCCCAGGGCAGTTAATCCACGAGTGGCAAGTAGTTGCCTAAAACAACACCAGAGAATACTTGTGATTTATTAGGAAAAAGAGGATCCGAAATATGCAAAACGATTATCGATGGCGTAGAGATAAAGACGGCTTAGGTGTTTGGGAGCACAGAGGCAAGGTAAGTATATCTGGATACGGGCATTCACCGGTAGACCGACGTTGGGACGGGAAGGCGATGGATGAAACTGTTGGCGCCTACTCCATTTTAGCGTGCCAAAAAGCTATGGAGGATGCAGGTGTAACACCGGACGAGGTCGATGGTGTTATATGTTGCGATAGCCACATAGCTGGAGCAAGTGGTGGATCAGCCTCGACTTGGGCCCCAAGGCCGTATTTTGACGCCCCGTATGACTCAGAACTGGGACTAACACTCGTGAATTCGGAGTGGTTAGTGAAAACCATGGGCCTGAAAAATGTTAAATTCGCTCCGACAGGAGTCCCTACTATTGGAGAAATGGTCGGTATGGCCGCTCAGGCAGTAGGAGATGGGGTTTGCAATACCTGTCTCGTGATCTATCCCTGTGGGAACTTGGAAGGACGCTATCGTAGGGGTGGTGAGAACTCCGAGGACTATGCTCGTGGGGCACGTCAATGGACTGTTCCTTGGGGAAACCACGGGGGTAACGACTTTATTAATATCTTCCCCCATAACCAATATTGCCTGAAGTATGGTGGTACACATGATGACGTATTCCCGTTCGTGCAAAATCAGCATCGTAACGGGTTGATGACACCATGGGGGTTTAATGCTAATAATGGGATTGATATGATTACGCGAGAGGATTACGTATCATCTCGTTACATCCTCAATCCGTTACGCATCTGGGACTGTGACCGTCCGGTTAACACGTCAACAGCTTATTTGTTTACAACCGCAGAAAGGGCTAAAGACATGAAGTCACAGCCGGTCTATGTGCTCAATCACTCTCAACATAGTTTCAGTCAAAGGACGACCCAACCGGATTTGGATGAGATAGAAGAATGGACAGATCGGGCAGCTGCCAGAATGTATGAGGGTGCAGGCCTTGGCCCATCAGATGTAGACATATTCAATCCATACGATGGGTATTCAATCATGGCACAATTTTTCTTAGAAGGCTTCCAATGGCACGGCGTTAAAAGGGGAGATGCCTTCGCGTTTTATGCAGGGGATATTAGTGTGGAAGGGCCTCATCCATTCAGCTCTAGTGGTGGTAATTTGGGGAACGGTAGAACTCGCACAGCCATGTATACTGATAGTATCCAACAACTGAGGGGTACCGCTGGCCCGCGCCAAGTTACAGTCCGAGCGGAGACGGCACTTTGCGCATTTACTACACCGAGCAGTGGTGGTTGGTTGATGCTTGGTAAACAACCAAACTAGACGATAGGAAAGGTTTTAATTTGGCCGAGTTAATAAGCTTTGACATTGATGGGACTTTAGAAGTTGGGGATCCACCTGGATGCATAGATATGGAAATGGTCCGCAAGGCGAAAGAGAAAGGTTACATAATTGGAAGTTGTTCTGATAGGACAGTAACCAATCAGAAACGCATCTGGAGTGAGCAGGGGATAGAAGTGTCTTTCACTGTCGTTAAACATCAATTAGAGTCGGTTAAAGAGGCGTTCGAAGCCGACTGCTATTATCATATTGGTGATACAAACATCGATAAGCAATATGCTGACCAAGCTGGGTTCACGTTTTTTCTACCAGAAGACTCGGTACCTGTATTCTGGGACTGACCTTATCGAGCGGCTCGCTTTACCCAGTTATCTAGATGACTTCTTCTGAATGTAGGTCCTGTAGAACGGCGCTCGGTATCTTCAAGACGTCCGTATAGATATAGTCGTTGTGTTGTCCTAGTCTAGGGGCTACTCTGTCTGCCCTCATAGTATTTTCCCCATCAATGAAAAATCCAGGGCCTGGATAGGCTAGAGTTTCCGATTCAGGATCGTCTATAGATACGAAGTATCCTCTTTCAGCGAGATGAGGTGATTCAAGCACTTGGATAGGACTCTGAACTAACCCTATTACTAAGCCCTGCGCCATGGTAGCTTCCATAAGAGGGATATTCTCCCATTGCATGAGTTTTGGTGCCACAAGCTCGTAAAGCTCCTGCCAGTGATCAAGCCTGCCAGGTCTGGTGCCGAACTTCGGATCACGTAGTCTCGGTTCGTCAAGAAAGTCAGACCACACCTCCATCGGCTTCCCACCGGTTCCTGCAGTGGTAAGAGTTACTTCCCCGTCTTTTGTTGGCAAATGCATTCCATCCATAACATTTGTGTCACTTCCTCCGCGCCGAGGGTTTCGGCCAGTAAATGTGAATGGATGGATCAACTGTGAAGGGGTTGCCACGACGGATTCTGTTGTTGAGAGGTCAATATAGCTCCCTTCTCCTGTGACATCTCTGTTAAGTAGTGCCGCCATGAGCGCGATTACACCATTTCGAGCTGTTGTTATCTCCATCTGATCAAGAACAGTACCCATTGGGGGTTTGTCGGATGAACCGGTAACTGCGTGTAAGAAGCCGCCTATGGCCTGACTCGTGAAGTCGTTACCTTTGTATTGGGCATATGGGCCGGTTTGCCCATAGTAGGTTATAGATAGCATTATCAACGTGTCGTTGAGGCGCATTAGATCGTCGTAACCTAGCCCAAGCGTACTTAGATAATTGGGCGCAAAACTTTCTATACATATGTCGCATGTGTTTACTAATCGTTTGCAGACATCGGCAGCGTGAGGATGAGCCAGATCTAACGTTACCCCAAATTTATTAGTATTGAACGCCATGAAGGCGCTGCTAATCAACTCACCTGCTAAAGTTTTTAGGAGAGGTGGTTCGCGCCTCAGGGGATCGCCGCTTGGTGCTTCAACTTTGATGACAGTTGCGCCCTGATCTGCCAACAATTTTCCACAGAATGCGACCGAGGGTGACTCACCCAGTTCTAAAACTCGAATATCTGAGAGTATACCTTCCATAAACCATCTCTTGTGTGTGTTATTTTAGGGGATTATATCTGGAGATCTTCTGCATCTGGGGTGTTTGCGATAATCCCGTCTTTGTAGAGTTCCGTGATTCCTTGGGTGCTGTAATTAGCTAATTGGCTGAGAACCTGCTCGTTATCCTCTCCTAACGTGGCGACCCGTTCTATGCCCATTGGAATTCCAGTACTCCGGAACGGACGACCGGCGTACTGACGCGGTCCCACTGTAGGGACGGATCTATTTTCAACCGTCCAAAAGAATTGTCTAGAGGTAAAATGCGGATCAGAAAGTAGGTCTTCCGCGGTATATACTGCGGCGGAGCATACATCGTTAGTTTGTAGGTAGTGCATTAACGCTTTGTTCTCTTGGGACTTGGTCCAGATGCCCAAAGCTTCGTCTATAGTATGGCGCCATTCTGATCGTCCTTCTACTGTGTCGTAATGATGATGATTAGCCCACTCGGGTTGACCCATGGCGCGTTTTAAGTTATCCCACTCATAGTCGGAACCTACCGATATCGCTATCCAGCGATCATCACCGAGAGTTGGATAGACATTGTGTGGTGATTTCCAAATATGAGAGCACCCCAGTCGATTACGAGTGATATCCTGTTGTGCTTCTAATATCGCTGGGCCAATGGCGGATACACCCGTTTCTTGCATTGTGAGGTCTATCCGCATGCCGAGACCAGTTTTCCGACGACGGTATAGTGCTAGGAGAAGTGCGTACGCAACATTGTTTCCAACGGAGTGATCCATGTAATTATTACTTGCCCTGAGAGATGGCCCCCCTTCGTAACCCGTTAAGGACGATAATCCACATGCTGCGTCAACCGTCCGAGCTCTGGATCCAGCTCGTCTCCACGGTCCGGTATAACCGAAAGCCGTGCTGCTTAAAGTTATGATCTTTGGATTTATTTCACTAAGGCTATCGTGGTCGAACCCAAACCTCTGCATAGTGCCAGGTCGAAAATTATCGGTTACGATATCCGCTGATTGTACGAGTTTTAAGAATATTTCTTTCCCCTTAGGTTGAGTAACGTCAATACACAGACTCTCTTTGTTGCGAGTGCCATAATATGAGAGGTTTCCGGCTTCGTTCCACCATGCTTCACCTGGTTTGCCGTTTGGGAAAGGGCCAGCTTTGCGATCTTGCAAATGTTTCTTGCTTTCTATTCGAATGACCCTGGCCCCTAAATCCGCAAGATAGCTCGTAGCCCAGGGCAATGCGTGGACTTGCTCAAGGGTTAAGACTGTAATGTCTTGTAGAATGTTTGCTCTCATATACCGGCCCTTCAGTTCCTGAAACTATAGGTTCATACGATCATGAAGACGATATTACTGAAGCTTATGATCGTAGTCAATTGGCATTCATAGCGAAAGATGTTACTCAAACGATACGTGGCTTAACTTTTGATAAACATTGGTGCCAAATCGTGAGTCGTTGAGCATAAATAGGGTGTTGACACCCTTTATAGACGACCGGATATACTAACGAATCGTTTCCGGGGTGGCCGGGATATTATAGGGAGGAGGCGGCGGTGATATTGTTTCCGCATATGTTACTCGAAGACATTTGTTCAATGGATGAGTTAGATATGTCGTACTCGAGGGCACAGCATGGTTAATGTTTCGATGTCTGCAAGAAGCGTATGGAACGCAGTTCTGGGCCAACTCCAAGTCGGTCTAGACGAAGCAACTTACGAGACTTGGCTTGCAAAGACTGAGGGTGTAACGATGCATGAAAAGTCGTTTGTAGTGGACGTACCGACGGCCTTTGGTGTGGCTTGGCTAGAACGCCGGCTTTATGCCGAAATTCAATCAGCAATAAAACGGGTGACTGGTACTCTGCTTGATGTTCAATTCATTGTGGCATCTCAAATGCCCGAGACGAGCCACGCTAATGAATCCCGAGAGGGCCTTGGTAATGAACAGTCCACCTCCCAAATTAATTTCGCTAACAGGTCGGATGGTGGCTTGAGAACGCCTTCATCCTTTAGAACTAACAAAAGGTATACCTTCGATAGGTTTATAACAGGTCCTGGTAATGAAATGGCTTATGCTGCGGCCGTTGCTGTGGCAAGGAGTCCAGGCAATACCTATAACCCGTTATTTATATATTCGGAAGTGGGCTTAGGCAAAACCCATCTTATGCAAGCAATAGGTGCTGCTAGTGTTGAACTAGGTTCTTCTGTAGAGTATACCCCGAGTGAGACATTCACCAATGAATTTATAAATGCGATAAGAACCGGTACTACAGATGATTTTCGATCCCACTATCGTTCTACTGATGTACTGATGATAGACGATGTCCAATTTATGGTCGGCAAAGAGCAGACACAAGAGGGTTTCTTCCATACATTTAATGAACTTTACACTGCGGGAAAGCAGATAGTGTTGACATCCGATAGATCTCCATCAGAACTAGGGATGTTGCAAGAACGGCTCGTGTCGCGATTCTCTGGAGGGTTGGTTGTGGATATACAATCTCCAGACCTTGAGACACGCATCGCCATACTGGAGGACAAAGCGGAACGACAAGGGTTCCGCTTACCCTACGACGTTTGCGAATTTATTGCCAAGAGGAGCCATAAAAACATTAGGGAATTAGAAGGGTCTCTCAACAAATTGCATGCTTATTCAATGACGAGTCATTCTAGCGTAACGTTGGACTACGCGATAACTATACTTGGAGAGAGTATTGGGGGTAAGACTATTGGGTCTCTTACGCCACATGACATTATGGAGAGCGTAGCAGACTGCTGCAGAGTTTCAGTGGATTCGATATTGTCTCGTACAAGAACCAAGGCGGTAGTCGAAGCACGGCAGATAGTTATGTATCTGCTCATCAATGAACTTGGAATGTCACCCACCGATGTTGGAAGGGTCTTGGGTGGGAGAAATCATGCGACGATTATTCACGGTGCAGGAAAAATCAGCGCTGCTATCAATGAAGATGACTCGGTACGGTCAATTGTAATGAAAGCAAAAGAGGCTATATTCTCTGATATAGCGGCGTGACTGCCTATCTCCCTAAGCTAAAAGTTGCCTTCAGGCTCAAACCCAAGAAAGAACTGCCCAGCGGATTCATAGTTGGTGGGGTGACCTTGGAGATGCTGGGTTATTACGTGTATATCCTGAAATCTCCTCTGGATGGGATTAGATGCGAAAATGGCACCCGATCCACAGAGGTTATAACAAATATCTACAACGTTGGCGGAGGTACGAATAGCATGGGTGCTAGCTAGCCTGAGGTTTATCCGTTCTTCTAGTGTAAGAGAGCCGCGTGAGATTGCACTAGCCCACACCACTGACATGGATTCTCGTAGAAAGGCTCTGCTTGCGCTATAAATTGCTCGGGCCTCTCCAATGCTCCTTTGGACGGTGCCTTGATCCCGCATTAATGCTTGCTTTCTACCGCTCTGACCTGCACTGGCAAAGTCTACCGCGACGCTGATGCTCGCTTTCGCAGTAGCTAAGGCAACGGTAGAAAAACCTGCGGCGAAGAGTAAAGTGCGAGGAATGAGGTAATGGGGGCCATTGTTCCACGGTTCCGCGTTGTCTTGATCGTAACTATGGTTTGATGGTACGAACATCTCGTTCAATTCGAACCCAAAACTTGAAGTTCCGCGCATACCTTGAGCATCCCACGTGTCTACGAATTCAACTTCTTTCTTCGGGATTAAGAATATTTTCATATCCTTGCGGTCGGTACTAACTAATGCAGAGCCATCAGGAATAGCGACAGGAGATAGGGCTGCTATCCACGTGGCGTGGGTGCAGCCACTGCTGAAGTTCCAGCGACCACTTAGGATATGTCCGCCATCAGTCGGGACAGCTTTGCACGATGCAGAGGGAGGACCGTTGGTTACCACAGCACGTTGATCTTTCCAAACTTCTGCAGCGGTTGCCTCGGGCATGCGGGTAGATGAAGTGGACCAAACATTATTTTGATTTAGGCACCAGGCTGTGCTCGTATCTGATTCAGCAATTATTTCTAAAATATCTAAAAACTTGGAGTGCTCCAGTTCGGCGCCTTTCAAGGATTTTGGGAGAAGTAGTCGGAAAAAACCTCGGTCGGCCAAATCTTCGGCTATATCTAAAGGAATCTGTCTCTCTGTGTTGATCCTCTCCGCATTTTGCTTTATTACGAGCGCTAGTTCTTGCGCTACCCCAATGTAATCTAGTTGTGATTGTTGTTCCGTCACCATTTGTAGTTTTGTCCCCGTGTATGATTAAGTTGTGATATTAGTATAGCACTCGTGCGCACCTTGTACCCTTAATTTTCAAAGGGAGTTGGCATCATACCGACCGGAACCTCAACGAGGGTTGGACGGTTTCCGGAAATCGCATCTGTTAGAACTTGTTCTAGATCATCTAAACCGTTGGAGCGCAACCCTCGGGCCCCGTACGCGTCAGCCAGCTTCATAAAGTCGGGGTTATGGAGATCAACCCCTATCGTTCGACTATCAAATCTATTAACTTGATCTCTCATGACGTTTCCGTATGCGTTATCATTGAATACTACGACTACCGCATTGATGTCGTACTGCACAGCGGTAGCTAGTTCTTGCGAATTAAACAGGAAGCCTCCGTCGCCAGATAACGCGACCACAGCTTTGTCAGGCTGGGCTACTTTGGCTCCTAAAGCAAATGGGAAAGCATACCCCAGGTTACCAGAGTACGATGAGGTCATGAAGGTTTTCGGTTGGTATACCGGAAAGAATCCCCTCGCGTAATAGCCCATCTGTGTCATTCCCGATATAAGTATGCCGTCGTCGGGAAGAGACGACCTGATCGCCGAAAGGAAAGATTCCTGCGGCTCTACACGGATTGCTGTCTCTGCCCGCCTGCGCCTAAGGGTGTCCACTAATTCGTAGGAATTGGCAGCTGGACCTATTAGGTCCTTTAACTGTTCTAATAGTTGTTTAAGGCTGATTTTTGCGTCACCAATCACGCTATGAGTATCATCATAATTACGGCCTGCTTCGGAGGGATCAATATCTACCTGGATTACTTTTTGCCCTCCCAACCAAGATGGAAATGCAAGCCTTGTACCGACTGCGAGAATGACATCGAAATTGGGGTCTTCCTTGGCTACAGGATCGTTCCGTAACCTAAGAGAGCCTAGACTGAGAGGATGCTTGTCTGAAATCGCACCTTTGCCTTCGGCGGTCATTATAACCGGACTTTGGATGTATTCTGCTAAATGTACTAACTCGTCTCCAGCTTCGGAGGAGATAGTTCCTCCACCTGCCCAAATGAGTGGGCGTTTCGCTGATGCAATTATTCGGGCCGCCTCAGATATGGATGCGGGATCTGGTGACAGCCGCGTTTCCAGCTCAGGTTCAAGAAGGTCAATATCAGCGGTCTGAGCCAAGGTTTCTGGGGGGATTTCGATCTCAACTGGCCTAGGCCTTCCACTGGTAAGGTCTTTGAAACTGCTGCGTACGGCCGATGGTATTTCTGTTGGATCTATAATGCGACGGGCTGATTTCGTGATGGGCTTCATTATATCTATTTGATCGTTTATCTCATGTAGCATACCGCGATCTGACCCGATTAAGTCTCGTTCGATTTGACCGCATACGACTAATATGGATGATGATGCGGAATAGGCTGTTGATATACCGGCGGAAGCATTTAGGAGGCCAGGGCCTGGAACCATTAGGGCCGTTCCAATCCCGCCACCAGCTCTCGAGAATCCATCAGCCATGTAAGTAGTGGCCTGTTCATGTCTGGTTGTAATAAACCGAATGTCGGGATGGTCGTAGAGTGCGTCCATAGCGTGGTACATTTGTACGCCAGGCAACCCGAAGATAACCCGAATACCCTCTAGATGCAATGAACGCATGAGTGCTTGTCCACCGGTCATTTTTGGCATATGTATCTAATCTCCAATATAGAATTAATGTTCGTTGTTATTGATCCAATCGGCAACGCGTTCAGCGATCATAATGGTTGTGCAGTTGGTGTTGGCACGTATGCAATCAGGGAGAACTGAGACGTCAACGACGCGAAGGTTAGCTATACCGTAGACATGACAATATTGATCAACCACCGCCATGGGGTCGGTTGAGGGACCCATTTTGCACGTTCCGGATATGTGGTGTGTTGTAGTGACGTTTTGCAATAGCCATTGATCCAAGGTGTCATTGGAAACTAAATCGTCGGGAGTTGGGGTTATTGGTTCTAGGGCGAACTCCTGGTATTGGTCATGTTCGAGAAGGTCAAGGCAAATCTTTACGCCCTCTCGCATCCTTTCACGGTCCCAGGGTTTCTCCAGAAAGCGATAATTGAGATGAGGCTGGGTATATGGGTCAACCGTGGATAGAGTTAATTCTCCCGCACCCTCGGCTAATTCAAGCATCACGGTCAATCTGATTCCTTCTCCCTCCAAAGGATCTCCTCCCATTGGAGACGAGAATGAAGATTGGAGTATTTGCATGTCATTGCGATCCTTGGAGCCCTCTGCGGTGTATCGTACAGCCAGTTGTGTGCGAGGAGCTTGAGGGTCCATCGGAAAGTCATCTTTGACACGGACAGGTACTCTGACATTAGGGTGATCTCTCAGGTTCTGACCTACCCCTGGTGATTCGTGTATTACAGGGATGCCCATTTCTTTCAGGTGAGCTTGAGGCCCGATCCCGGAGAGTAGCAGCAATTGAGGAGACGCTATGCCCCCTGAGCTAACAATGATTTGGTCTCCTTGTACAGTGAACACTTCACCCCCACTCTCTACGGTGACGCCGACAGCCTTCCCTGACTCGATAACTAATTTATGCGCAGTGACGCTCGACCGAACTGTAAGATTCAGCCGATTCCTAACTGGGTTCAGGTACGTAAGCGCCGTACTCATACGAACGCCGTTCGGATTGTTCATTGGAATCGGTCCGACTCCACCTGAGTCAGGATTATTCATGTCAGGGTCTTCAGGGTATCCGGCGGCGATACATGCCTCACGAAATGCCGTTTGGGCAGGCAACCAAGTCTCTGGCTTGTGTCTTCTTACCGGTATTGGACCATCTGAACCGTGGAAATCGTCCTTGATATCCGTGTCTGTTTCAGCTTTTCGGAAGTATGGTAATGTCTTAATAAAGGACCATTCGTCGTTGCCCCAAGAAGCCCAGTTGTCATAGTCTTCAGGGACTCCCCGCAAGAAAACTTGCCCATTTATAGCACTGGAGCCTCCGACAACTCTGCCCCTAGGAACTGGCATTGGTCCCTGTTCAGGAGTCGCCGTACCGTACCAAGACCAATTGTGTGGAGCATTGATTGCAGAGGCAGTCTGGTCGTATCCAAACTTCAAGTCGTTCGGGTACTCCTCGAACTCAGGGTAATCTGGGCCCGCTTCTAGTAATAAGACTGACTTGTCGGGATCTTCGGTCAGCCGTGTAGCCAGAACGCACCCAGCGGACCCTGCACCTACTATGATGTAATCATATTTCATCGGTATCCTCCTTTATTGTCTATTGTCGTATTGTCGTATTGTCGGTACGCTACCAGTGTTATAAGTGTCACGTTAACCCCGTATAGTTTCTCCTGCAAGGTCCAGAACCTTATCAGCGAGGGTCACGAGCCATGCTAGTCCTTGCGTGGGATGATCGGGAACAGAATAGTCTTCGTTATAGGTGTCAAAGAGAACATATTGGCATCCCAATTCTTCTAGAGTCAATAGATCATCTCTGATTTGTGAGAGACTTCCGTGTCCTGCAAGGCGGTCTTCAGAGTTAATTGGTTCTTGGGTTACCTTTAATTTAATACGCGGACAAATGTTTGGCATTGGTTTATTGAACTTCAATGCTACTTGCTTCAAGCGGGGCACGCCGTTGGTTTGGAAGTCGGATAAATTAATCCTGATCGGATGCCATGCATCTGCCAGATTTACGGTTCTTCTAAGAGCAGCATCACTGTAACCTCCAACCCAAATCGGAGGGATGCGCTGGGGCCTAGGACCCGTATAGATGTTTTCAAAAGCAACGAATTTGCCATGGTACGAAGCGATATCGTGAGTCCACAACACTTTGAGTGCTGCGAGATATTCGTCAGTAATGGCCCCCCGGGAGTGAAACGGGACACCTAACGCTTCGTACTCTTTCATGGACCACCCCACACCGAACCCGCAGATCAGACGCCCGTTTGAAAATTGATCTATGCATGAGCAGGCTTTGGCGGTTTCGAGGATGTGCCGATATGGTGCTACGAATACTGTGGTACCAATCTCGATTTTATCGGTAATTGCGCTCAGCCACCCGAGAGTAGAAATAGGTTCATAGAATGGATCTGGATATCGTGATTGGACTTCTTGTGGAATAGCGATATGGTCAGAAGTCATGATGAGGTGATAACCGTACTCTTCTGAAGTACGGACCCATTGCTCCATTGATTCTGGACCTACTCCTGGCCCGAAATTAATGAGATTTACTCCAAATTTCATGGGTTCCTACACTCCGCAATATGAGAAAGATCCCTGATGTCTCTTGAAGTGACGCTAAGAACTGTAGCTTTGGGACGAATTAATGTCAATTACGGTGCAATAGGTCAGTCGCCAGTATGGCTAACTCCAGATACGGTTGTTCCTGTTTATTTCGAGTTGTGCTATCCTTGGTGTGAAGTGAACATAATCCTAAAAGAGGAGGCAACCATGGCGAGGAAAATTGAAGGGGAAACATATCGAGGACAATCTTTGACTGTGCCGCTATCGGATGATGGACAGGTATCGCTTTACGTTTGGCCCTGCAGAATTCTCAGACCAGGTCCAGAAGGAATGGGTGGACCGACTTTGGGAGTAGACGTAGGCAACGAAGAAGTAATTCGATACGACTGCCACGATAAACCTGGTCATTGGCATCGTGGTGGCTATGATAGGAAAGGACGACCAGGTAATTCTCATGTAGACTTTCCTGATGGCGTGGAAAGTGTTGACGCTCAAGTTACCTGGAGTTTCGATCAGATAACCAACGAATGTGCTTCATTGTTAAACGAGGCAGAACACGGAGAAGCTGCAGGGAAATTAAACGCTGACTTGGTCAAGGACGGTCTGTCTGCGATTAAGGCTCACTTAGATGACGCTGGGGACCTTCGTGGACAAGCCATAGGCGAAAACTTGATTTCTACCAATTATTAGCCTGTATTGGGCTGCTGACTCGGAATGTATTATGGGGAGAAAAGTTCTCCCCATAATTTTGTGCCAATTTATATGAAAGGTGTAGATATTTTGGAACCGGTAAGTAAATATATAGTGGCCAATGGCCTAAAACAGCATTATTTGGATTGGGGTAATCCCAACGCCCAGACAGTCTTAATGACACACGGTATTGGATTGTGTGCACAGATTTGGAACAATGCAGCTCGAGAACTGGCGAATGATTACCACGTTCTGTCCTTAGATCTTAGGGCACATGGTGATACCGATGATCCTGGGAAAGACTATGAGTTCTTTAAGATGGGTGAGGATATAGCAGCCTTCATTAGAGAACTGGGTATAGTAGGTGCATGGGGCGTAGGTCATTCAGCTGGTGGAATGTCACTGCTGATTTCAGATCACGTGTCACCAGGCCAATTAGATAAAATTATGTTGATAGACACTAGGGTCGGGGACGGACCTATGTCGCGACTTAGTCCCGAAGAGCGGGCCGAACGCTTGAAGAGAACCGGTCAGAAACGAATGATCTGGGAAACGCAAGAAATAATGTACGACGCTTATCGGAATCGGCGTGTGTTTCAGACGTGGACTGATCAAGTCTTTAGTGACTATATCTACGGTGGGACTCGCGTGCTCGGCGATGGAACGGCTCAGATTAAATGTTCTAATCTCGTTGAAGCAACGTTCTACGAAACTAGGAATCTCATGGATACATCGCAGGTTTTACGAGGTTTAAGTGCCAGGTATATGTTGGCCGTTGGTAATTACGAAGGTAATCAAAAAACTACAGACAAAGCAGTTCAAACCTTAAGTGAAGAGGCCAGCGAGTTTCAGTTCTATCAATTTCAGCAGGGTTCGCATTTTGTGCCTATGGAGCATCCAGAACTGGTTTTGGAGCAAATTAGATCGTATTTGGACTGGTAATTAGCTGGCATTAGAGGGCAGCGCGGGATCAATGGGTGATCTAACTTGTAACAACGTTGCTATCAGGGCAAGCAGTATGAGGGTTCCTAGACAGCGGTATGCCCATTGTAATCCAACAACGAATGCTGAAATAGTACCTTCAGTACCAGTGGATCTAACTGCTTCTAAGCTTGGCTCAAACCCCAAGGATCCCATTGTGAGTGTTACTACCCCTGTCACTAAAGCAACGCTTACTATACTGCCAGAATTTCTGACAAGGTTTACCATGCTCGACGCTAAGCCACGTTGGTTTGCCGGAGTTGCACTCAATATAGCACTGGAATTAGGAGAGTAGAAAATGCCCATGCCGGTACTATGTAATATTAAGCCGGCAATGACGTGACTCAGGCTCGAATCTGTCGATAAAAATGATAGAACGAAAAGACCCGTAGCTGATATAGCCAGGCCCAACAGAGCGAAACGGCCCCATCCGAAATAGTCAGATAAACGTCCGCTTAGGGCTCCACAGACTGCCATGGACAAAGCTCCCGGGATCACCGCGAGTCCTGACACCTTGGGACTATACCCTAGAATCTCCTGCAAGTAGAAAGGCGTCAGAAACAGTACGCCTGAACTGCCAAAGAACATTAGAAATGCTCCCGTTACTCCCCAAGAGAAACGTGGTACTTTGAACAGGCTAAGATCAACAATTGGAGATATATATCGCCTCTCCCTAAGGATAAATGCGACTATAAGAGTTACTATCACAGCGAAGGCCAGACTCCCTAGGGCGAAATGTCTCAGGATTAACTTAAGATTAGTGACCGACAGCATTATGACAAGGATCGCACATCCAGAGGTTGCAGCTCCGAACCAGTCAAACCGTTCCACTGTCGACGGACTGGAGAATGATTGTTCCTGTTTAATGGATCTCACCGCAATGGCCAAGCAGAGGCTGATCGCCAGTAATGGCAGGTTTCCAACAAATACTGCTCGCCAACCGTATAGATCAACTAGCAAACCACCGAAAGCTGGGCCTGCGATTGCCCCAAGTCCAACGGTAGTCATGATAAGCCCGATAGCTCGGCCGCGTTGGTTTTCAGGGAAAGTAGAAATCACAAGTGCCATACCCAAACCTTGTGTCATAGCTGCGCCTAACCCTTGAAATATCCTGCTTATTAGTAATATCCCTATGTTTGGGGAAAGGCTAGCCGCGGCGGTAGCCAAAAGTAGAACCGTGCATCCGACATAATAGATTCTGGCGAGTCCCCATATATCTCCAAGTCGTCCCATGGGGAGTAATAGTATGACTATAGTCAACGAGAACACTATGACAATCCACTGGGTCGTCGGCAAATCTGTAGCAAAATAATTAGCAATAGACGGCAGTGCAACACTGACACTTCCATGGTCTATGACTGAACAAAAAGTCCCAACAGCGACTGCGGAAAATACTAGCCAACGTCTGGATAGGAGCATAGCTTAGGCAGACTCGTATCTTTTAGGGTGTTTTGGGTAAATGTACGTGATCAGCGCCCCTCAAGAAATTTTCTGGGGTTGTGGATCATCATGGTGTCTATATCGTTTGGGGTAGCCCCTAGTTCCAAGAGCCTTGGTAGGACATTTCTGGTGATAAAGTTATATCCGTCGGGATTTGCTCGAAACCGCTCCTCTTGCATTTCTGCCCCATAGCGCGCTTTCGGAACTGAGTAGTCGTGGGACAAGATCAACCGCCCAACATAGCCTTCATCGATTAATTGCTTAACCATCGCTGTGCGCTCCTGCCAATCAGGAGTTCCGGGCCTAGTACCGCCAGGATATCGATCGAGGCCAACCCATACACCGTGAGCAATTAGTTCGTGTAAGTATGAAATGTCGGTATCATCATTACTGTGCCCAATGTAAACTTTTGTCAGGTCTACGCCCTCTTCCTTCAGGATTCGGATTTGTTGTAGTCCTACCTTATCGGGTGACCATGTATGAGTAGAAATAGGCGTTTGCGTTTCTAGATGAGTGAGCGCTGCAGCTCGTAATACGACTTCCTGTGGTTGCGTTACGCCTCCCGCGTCGCTAGCAACCTTAATGATACCGGCTCTAATATCGCTACCTTCAATCCCCACTTGTATTTCACGTATATACAATTTTGACAGGACTGAAGGAGCAACATCTGCGAATGGTCTCGGGACAGCTAGGTGGTTCCCTGTGGCGGCGATGATTTGAACCCCACTCCGCTCCGAGACTCTTCTTATCAGTTGGATATCTCTACCAAGATCGATGGTGGTTAAGTCTACGATGCTCTTAAGTCCCTCTTCACGAGCTTGTTTAAGCGCATCCACCGACTGATCTTCTAATCCAGGATCTATGAATTCCGGGTATATCTGCCGAATGCCAGCCGCATTTGTGCCGACGTGTTCGTGACACAGCGTGAATCCCAAATCTTCTGTCGATACTAGGCCGAGTACAGTTTCTATTTGTGGCACGTCCATGTCCCTCCGGTAGGCAGATTGCTGTAAGAGTATCATATATCAAGAGCTCTACAAGGCGTTTATGCAGGAATGCGAGACTATTTTAGTGAATGTGACTTGCCACAGTAGGGAGTTCTAAATACAATTCCATAAACGTTAACAAAACATCGAGTCGTCAATATCAACAGTGGAGGAAGCTATGTCTCGTATACCACCAGCTGAACGCGGCAATATACCGGAACATTTTCAGAGTTCTTATGACGCAGTCTTAGATAGCAATAATGGGCGAGTCTCCGGACCTACTTCGATTACCATAAATAGTCCTGAGATGGCTAAACGCCGCGGGGCCTTGACCAACTATCTACGCTATGAGACTCAGTTCGAAAAGAAGTACCAGGAGCTGGCGATAATAACCACTGCACGACTAATGGATTGTGCATATGTGTGGAATGCTCACGCTCCAGCAGCCCGAAAAGAAGGAATAGCTGATGAGCTTATCAATGCGTTGAGAGAGCGTAAACCACTACCTGAGATGTCAGATCAAGAAAACATAATCATTACTTACGCAACCGAATTCTACACCACGCATAAGATAACCCAAACTACCTTTGATAAGGCTCTCAGTCTCTTCGGTACCCAATATTTAGTGGAACTCACTACACTTATGGGACACTATGCTCAAACAGCGTTTATACTGAATGCGTTTGACGTCCAAATCGCTGCCGATTCGAACGAACCTCGGCTCCCTGATTAGTTCCTTATATCACACGACTCACAGACTATATGTATCTAGGAGATATTCATTGAAGACTATCGATATTCATGCTCATCTAATGCCTCAAAGTTTCTGGCGTGCTGCTGAATCAGGCAAAACCTGGTATGGCATGCGTCTGGAGGAAATTAATGGCCGACAGTTCACCACAAATGGCGAACGGAGAGATGGCGTAACTTCAGATAAATTAAATTCGACTCCCGTTGAGCGTATTGCGGACATGGACCGCCAATCGGTGGATATACAAGTAGTGTCAACCGCGACCCCTATGTTTGGATACGATTTGGATATCAAGGAGGGTCTCTCGCTTGCCAAGGACATAAATAATGAAATATATGACATGACCACGGAATGGCCTGATAGATTTATTGGCTTAGGGACACTACCGATGCAAGATGTCTCTTGTGCTATAGGCGAGTTAGAGCGATGTATGTCGGATTTGGCTTTTAAGGGCGCTGAATTAGATACGATAGTCAATGGCAAGAACTGGGATGAGCCCGAATTCCTACCTTTGTTTAAAGCGGCAGAAGAGATGGGCGCAGTGTTGTTTTACCATCCCCAACCGAACAATAATCTAGTTTCGGAACACTTTCCAAAATACTCAATGGGAAACAACTTTGGTGTACCACTGGAAGATACGTTAGTAGTGGCAACCCTTATTTTGGGTGGAATTCTGGATAAATGTCCAAACCTTAAAGTGTGTGTCGCTCATGGTGGCGGTGCTGCATGTTTTGGAATGGGGCGTATGGACAGGGGATGGCAGGTTAGATCAGAGGCAAGAACTAATATCTCAAGGCCGCCCAGTACTTACCAGAGTCAGTTGTACTATGATTGTATTACCATGAATGAGCGGGCCCTTCGATTTTTAATCGATGAAGTTGGAATTGGACAAGTAGTATTGGGAAGTGACTGGCCATATGTTGCATGGGACCCATCACCGGTTCATTGGATAAACAGCTTGGAGTCGTTAACAAGTTCGGAGAAAGAGAGAATCCTATGGCGAAACCTAGAAGTGTTACTTGGTCTTGAAATAGAGTAAATATTCCTTATATTTGGATTCCGTAGGGACTAAAAATGCAGTACGACTATATCATTGTAGGTGCCGGATCCGCAGGGGCGGTACTTGCTAGCAGGTTGAGTGAAGATCCATCAGTGTCAGTAATATTGTTGGAGGCTGGTCCAGATTATCCGCACGATGATCTGCTGCCGGACACGCTGAAATATGACATGCATCAGGCAGCTTCGAAGGCCAACTCAGCCCATAGTTGGAACTTCTTAGGATATGCGAACGAACAGCAAGAAAACCTAGCTCTGGTTGCTAGAGGTAAAGTGACTGGGGGAACCAGTGCTATTAATCATCAGATTTTTCTCAGGGGCCTTCCCGAGGATTTTGATAATTGGTCAAGTCTTGGCAATCCTGCTTGGAGTTTTCTGGAAGTCCTTCCTTATTTCCGAAAATCAGAAACTGATATGAGTTTCAAGGGTGATTGGCATGGATCGGATGGTCCCATACCGGTCGTTCGTCATCCTTCAGAAACTTGGAATCCCATTCAAAAAGCATTCTACGACGCCTGCGTAGATTCGGGATTTGATGTTGACGAAGACATGAATTCTCCAAATGGTACGGGTGTCGGTGCCATGCCGTTGAATAACCCCGATGGTGTGAGGGTAAGTACTGCGATGGCTTACCTCGCTGGTTCCCGACATAGGCTCAATCTCACTATAAAACCAAATGTGCACGTCAAGAAAGTGCTCTTAGATGGCGGAATTGCACGTGGGGTATTAGTTGAAAGCATGGAGCAAGAGTTTAGTATATCCGGCAAAGAAATTATCCTAAGCGCCGGTGCAATAGGTTCTCCTCATATATTATTGTTATCGGGAATAGGTCCGAAAGACTCCCTCGAGGAAGTGGGTGTATCTGTTGAGATTGATCTACCAGGAGTTGGTCAGAATCTCAAAAATCACCCCAGTGCATCGGTCCGATTTCAGGAAACTGCTACTAATCCGATACGATCATCTGATCCGAGAAACCAAGTGGGGCTAAGGTTTACGACCTCAGGGTCACAGTATAGGAATGAAATTCAAGTTCAACCAACCACATCATATCCTCCGAATCAGGAGTCGCCGGACATACGAGTGGGCGTCAGGCTAGAAATGCCTGCCAGTGTAGGTACTGTTAAATTAACTAGTAGGGATCATCGCGTTCAGCCAGAACTGAGATTCAACTTTCTTGATCACCCGTTTGATAGACAACGACTCAGGGAGGCAGTTCGCCGCGTCGTGGCGCTATTCAATCAAGCACCTCTAAAGGACACGGTAGGAGATCGTATATCTCCTGACGATAATTTGTTGAGCGACGACGATGCTCTGGATATCTGGATGCAAACAACCGCTACTATCGCAGGTCACAGTTCATGTACCTGCAAAATGGGGCCGGCCTCAGACACTATGGCCGTTGTAGATCAGAGTGCATGTGTGCACGGAGTACCAGGTCTACGAATCATTGATGCATCTATCATGCCTGAAATAGTACGCGCTAATACCAACGCTACGACAATAATGATGGCGGAAAAATTAGCCAAAGAGTTGTTAGAACGAGAAGTAAGCGATGGGTAGAATTAGTAAATTTGTGACCCTTTGTCCGGAGGATGCGATTCTGACAGGATTGCCAGTTGCCGCAGAACGATTGAGACGACTGGACACTGTAGAGATAGAAGTCCTAGGGATATCGACTGAGTAATCATGTGGGCTAAATAGTTGGTTTACGGAGTTATGAAAATATGGCTACAGTCAATGAATTGAACGAGAAGTCCGCGAAGTTAAGAGCTTTTTTTGACCAGTACCTACCATATGAAAGACCCGAACCGGTCTTGGCTGATTTTGTGAAAGTTCAACATGAACTGATGTGGGGAGGAATATGGCAGACCGAAGATTTGGATCTTCGACTAAAAAGTTTCGCCACAATATCTGCTCAGTGTGTTAATGGATACGACTTCGGTATTGAACATCAAGTTAGGACTGGACTAACGATTGGAATCACCCCAGTGGAGATCAAGGAGATTTTTATCCAACTCTTGTTCTACGCAGGTATTCCAGCAACCGTTTTTGGATTACTGGTGTCCCAAGATGTTATAAATGAAAGACAGGAGTGGAAAGCGCTTGATACTCCCGAAAGTTGGGAATGGTTGCCGTCCATTGCACAGAAATTGGAAGCGGGGACTCGGAGAATATCCGAGGTGTGGGGACAAGCGTCAGCGGAGGAAATTGATCAGTCTCTTGCGAGACAACTTGTACCCGAAGCCGCACAAATAGTCGATGCTTACAACTTCGGAGAGGTATGGCGCAGGACTGTACTATCGGACAAAGAACGGTTGGTTTGTGTCTTAGCAGCCTTAATGTGCCGAGGGCATATGGCCCAATTGCGACAGTATACGCAATATGCCCTTAATGCGGGAGTATCATCAAGCGAGATATGTGGGGTATTCTCTCAAGCGGGCTGGTATAGAGGATGGCCGCATGTTGAAGATGCACTCTTAGCCGTTTCAGATCTCTTATAAGATTATAGCTATGGGAGTAATAGTATTCTGCTTAGGTGAAGCCTAGGAGATCACAATGATTGATATCGATTCTGAACAATTGTTCACAGCGTCTCAACAACTAAAGGGATTCATCGATAGGTTTGTTCCACAGGGCAGACTCACCGGTGCATTGCCAAGTATTAGTACGGACTATGTGAAGCTCCAAGATGAAATCATGTGGGGAGGAGTGTGGCAAGTTCCAGGACTCGACGTAACTCTGAGGAGCATCGCTACAATTTCAGCCCAATGTTGTAATGGGTGGGGATTTGGCCTACACCACCAGGTGCGCGTCGGATTATCACTGGGCATGAGCCCCCAAAAGATCAAAGGTATATTTCTGCAACTTATGTTTTACGCTGGAATTCCTGCAACTGTATTCGCTTTAAGCCAGGCCCAACGCGTGATCAACGAACGGCCCGAATGGATATCGGAGGATACTATGCCGGTGTCGGGCGATTGGCTGGATTCAGTCGAAGCAAAATTCCAACGCGCCCAGTCCGTATTAACCAATACAAGCGGTGCAAATGCAGTTCAAAGCTCAGCCGATTCTCTTCAAGCTGAATTCTTGCCTGAGTTGCACCGTTTGATCGAGTCATATGAATATGGCGAAGTGTGGCTGAGGAGCGACTTGAGCACTAAGGAACGCATGGCTTGTGTGTTGATTGCTCTGATGTGTCGTGGCCATTGGCCCCAGTTTAGGAAACACGTGGGTTCTTGCATTGACCGGTTTCTCACACAGCGCGAAATCTGCGAACTAATTTCCCAGGCGGGCTGGTATCGTGGTTGGCCCTATGTAGAGGACGCGCTGGGGGTAGTACAAGAGTCGCTCGCTGGGTCTTCAGTGGATGGTTAAGGTTAGTTACTGACACATTTGCAGGTGAAATTTGGATAAAATCTTAAGTCATATTAGCCAATACGTTAATTCAATTACCTACGATGACCTCCCCGACGAGGTGATTCACCAAACAAAACGCTTGTGGATAGATACATTGGCATGTACTCCTAGAGCGTTCGAAAGTTTGCCGATTCAAATAGGACTGGCCCTGGCCGAAAAGAACATGTCAAAGGATCCCGCTACAGTACTATGGGGACAGCAGAAGACTTCTGCCGAACTGGCTGCTTTTATTAATAGTTCGATGGTGCGGTACTTGGACTTCAACGATTTTTATCAAGGTCCAGAGGCAAAGGAAAGTGGCCACCCCAGCGATGCACTCCCATCTGCTCTGTCTATTGCTGAACAAGAAGGAAAAACAGGAAAAGAAGTAGTGCTAGGTTCGGTTATAGCTTGGGAAATTTATGCGCGCCTATCTGATCGAGTTGGCTTCCGTGATTACGGATTCGATCAGTCTATAGCGATCGCTATTGCCGCAACGTGCGCCGCGTCTAAAGTGTTGGGTTTGTCACAAGAGCAAATTGCCAACGCAGTTGCTCTTACAACTGCCTCCAGTATAACTCTTGGGGAGGTCCGGTTTGGAGAGGTTTCGATGTGGAAAGGTTGTGCTGCGGCCAACGGTGTCCGAAACGGTGTTTTCTCGGCGTCTCTTGCGAAGCATGGTATGACTGGACCGTTACATATTTTTGATGGCCCTAGAGGGTTTTTCAACGGGATCTCTGGTGAGTTCCAATTAGGACTATTTGGTGGCGGGAAGGAACCCTTTCGCATTATGCAATCAAGTATGAAGCATTTTGCTGTAGGATCAGTAGCCCAGACTGCTCTCGAATGCATCTTAGAGCTGCGTCCTAATATTAGTTCTATTGCAGATATTTCCCACATCGAGGTGCGTACTTTTCAATTCGGAGTGAATGTCATGGCCGACGTACCGGAGAAATGGTCGCCAAAAAACAGGGAAACCGCGGACCATAGTTTGCCTTATTGCCTCGCAATAATGTTAATGTTTGGGGAGATAAACGACGAATATTTCTCGGATACGCACTTAAATGACGAACGTGTAAGAGACCTGATGACGAAAGTGAGTGTTGTTCCTGATGAAGGCGCCACGCAATTGTTTCCCGAACGACGGACTAGTAAAGTCCTCATTCGCATGGCTTCTGGTGTTGAGCACTATGCGGAACTGGGATACCACAAGGGACATCCTAATAACCCCATGACCGACATTGAAGTGGAAAGCAAATTTAGAGAGCAGGCTGACATATATTTAGATGATAGGCAATCCAGTCAGATTATTGAGCAGTGGTGGGAACTCGATAAACAGAAAGATCTGGCGGTCTTGGTTAGCAACCTTTCTGTCCATAAATGAAAAAGCTTAGGAGACGATGATTAATGGAGAACCTTTGGGACCAAAAACAAGTTGATGGACTCGACGAATTAGACAAACTTGTCTATATGACTAATCTGATTGGAGCCGACACCTCGCTGGTAGTCTGGGGAGGTGGGAACACTTCAATAAAGATAACAGAGAAAGATTTCATGGGGAACGAAGCTCCTGCAATGTGGATCAAGGGTTCCGGATCCGACATGAAATCCATGCGGAGAGCACAATTTCCTCGGCTTAACCATGACAACATCATGCCATTGTTTGATCGAGAATCAATGTCCGATGAAGATATGGTTGCCTATCTAGAACGCTGTTTAATGGACGGAGAGTCTCCAAGACCATCAATCGAAACGTTATTGCACGCTTTCTTGCCATTTATGAGTGTGGCACATTCGCATGCCGATGCCGTAGTCTCGTTGACAAATAATACAGACTCCGGAGCGGTTTTATCTGATGTGTACGGCGATAATATCGCGGTTGTGGACTACTTCAGGCCAGGTTTTAAACTAAGCAAACTAGTTGGACTGGCTGTTAAAGAATCCCCAAACCTTGACGGAGTAGTTCTTATGAACCATGGTCTATTTACATGGGGATCTGATACCAAGGAGGCTTACGATAAACATATATCCCTTGTTACTCAGGCAGAAGAATACATAGCCAAAGGGCGGACATCGGTATTCGGGGCTGTTAAACCCAGTCCAATTGGGGATGATGTTAGAAAGACCCTAGCCAGTGATCTCGGGCCATACATTCGTGGTTTAGTATCCGAGAAACAAGGGATGGTTTTGAAATATGATGCATGTCAGTCTGTACTAGATTTTCTAAGTAGCGAAGAAGGTAGAACTCTAAGTGCCATTGGCCCCGCCACACCAGATCATCTGATTCATACCAAGCGCAGACCTTTGTGGATTGAGCCTGTTGATCTAAGCAATGTAGTTGGTCTGAAGGCATCCATCAATGATGCCATGACACAATACGTAACAGATTATACGTCATGGTATGAAGCACACACCTCTCAAGAGCATCCCATGTTGGATCCCTATCCACGCGTGATACTAATGCCAGGGGTTGGCATGTGGACAACTGGTAAGGATGCCCAGGCAGCCCGAATAGTGTCCGACATATACCATCATACAATAAATGTGATATCTGGAGCTCAAGCGGTAAGCCAATATAGCTCGTTAAAGCCACAAGATGTTTACGACGCTGAGTATTGGCCACTAGAACTCTATAAACTTACTATGGCGCCTCCAGAGAAAGAGCTAGCGCGAAAAGTAGCACTCGTTACCGGGGCAGCTAGTGGTATCGGGAAATCAATTGCAGAACGTCTCGCTAGTGAAGGTGCACACGTCGTCGTTTCTGACATTGACGGTAATGCCGCAAAAGAAGTAGCGTCTGGTCTCGTAACTTCATACGGGTTTGGCCGAGCCATAGGAATATCCTTAGACGTAAGCGACGTAAACTCAGTGGCTGAGGCATTTGTGGAAACACGCCTTGAGTATGGAGGGTTAGATATCTTAGTGTCGAATGCCGGTATTGCGCCGGTGGGAGCGATTGACAAGCTAGAACTATCAGAATGGCAGCGTTCTCTAGATATCAATACCACAGGTCATTTCTTAGTCGCGGCGAAGACCGTCCAAACTCTAAAGGAACAGAATCAAGGGGGAAGCATGGTTTTTATCGGGACCAAAAATGTCCCCGCTCCTGGAGCTGAATTCGGTGCCTATAGCGTCTCAAAAGCGGCGGAAGTTCAGTTGGCTAGAGTATTGGCTCTTGAGACTGGAGCCAGCGGGATTCGCGTTAATGTAGTTAACCCCGACGCAATATTTGAGGGGTCTCAGCTGTGGTCTGCCGAATTACGGGAGGAGAGAGCAGCAGCACACGGAGTTGCAGTAAATGAGCTGGAGACGTTCTACCATGAGAGAACCCTTCTGAAACGCCAGGTCAGATCACAAGATGTGGCTGAAACCGTCCTATTCTTGGCTTCAGAGCGTTCATCCAGAACGACAGGCGCAATGATACCGGTAGATGGAGGTGTTAAGGAAGCCTTCCCCAGGTAAGTTACTGGGCGGTAGTTCCCCCGTCTATGACAAGTTCAGATCCAGTGACGAATGAGGCTTCATCGGAAGCTAGGTATAGAATGCCGTAGGCTATTTCGATTGCTTCCGCCATACGCCCTAAAGGTATGCGGTCCAGTACCCATTCCTGCAGATCTGGTTTCGAATAATTGACTTCAGTCAATGGGGTAAAAGCGAATCCCGGGTGGATAGAGTTCACTCTTATGTTTTCTGACGCATATTGGATTGCCGCAGATTTAGTGAAGAGACGAGATGCTCCTTTGGCAACATGATACGCTGTGGAGGATGGCGATCCAATCATACCGTATATCGACGAAATATTTATTATCGACCCTCCGGAATTTTGCCTCATATAAGGAATGACATGTTTCGTCCCGAGGAACACGCCTTTTCCATGAATATCCATTTGCGACTGCCAGGCTTCTGAGGTAGTTTCCTCTATCGTGTAACGAGCACTACTCCCTGCGTTGTTTACTAGAATGTCTATCTTTGAGTACGTGTCCACAGTCGCTTTAAGTGTCGAAATCCAGTCTTCTTCGCTAGTAACGTCTAGGTGGTAGTACACCGCGTTCCCACCCAGATCCGTGATTTGCTTGGCAGTGGTTGCGCCGTCCCCATCGTTAATATCCGTCAGGACTACAGTACACCCTTCCTGAGCAAACAATCTGGCTGCTGCGCCGCCAAATCCCATTAAGGTACCGCCAATACCGCTACTGGCTCCCGTAATCAGGGCCACTTTTCCAGCGAGTCGTCCGAGTGAGGTCATACACCCTCCTGCCACTGCTCAAATAGAATTTGATAAGGTGTATAATACCAGAAACACACAGCGTAACTAAGAATCGCTATATTGAGCTTAGGCAGAGAAGTTATTGTATGGAAGAAAAATATTGTCACTTTACTGACTTGCCAAAAGCCGACTATCTCATAGCTGGCTGGCGTAGACAATGGTCTGATGGTGGGGATATCTCGAGTGGATTATCTCGATATTTGATCAATAAGACGGGTGCAAAAAAGATAGGGCAAATGTCTACCGAGGTCGGGAATATCTGTTTTCCTTTTCATATCGCCGGTACCCACGACATTTTCCGGCCGAGGGTATCGTTCAAAGATGGCCTGCCATCATCACCTCCGACATGGGAGAATGCGTTCTACGATGCGGGAGACGGGCTTATAATTTTTAGAGGCAATGAGCCGTGGTATGACATTGAACGATATGGGGCGGCGTTTTTTGATGCGATTAATCAGTTAGGTGTCAAACAAACTATCAATATTGAAGGATATAACGGCCCTGCTCCACCGGAGCTAGAGAGGCGTGTGAGTTGTGTTTATAGTGACGCAAGCATGAGAGGGAAGTTAGATCAATACGGTTTCCAATATTCGAATTACGGTAGCACGGGAAGACAAGGGCCCACTATTGGAATGGCACTTGTAAATATGGCCCACTACAAATATCCACAAAACGAAGTGTTACGCATCGGAGCTATGGCTCCGATGTATCCGTTCACAACACAAAAGAATAGGCAAGTTGGTATTAACACTGATCACCGTGCCTACTACGACATCATGCGGCGTCTTCGTGACATGTACGACCTATCATTGGACCTTACAGAATTGAGAGATTTGGGGATAAAAGAATCTGCCGCTCTGCAAAAGACCCTCGATCGGATATCCGAGAATAATCAAGAGGCTAAGGATATCATCGCGAAAGCTGCAGCTGAGTACGAGTATAAGGGTTACGTTGATCAGATGAGTGATACATTGCCGCCAGCGACCGAAGACCTTTCCTAACAGGAACTTGTATATTATGATCACTATCAACTAAATAGTTTCACTTAAGATATTCATCGATAAAGTTATAAAGTGAGGAAGTTACAGTATGGATGTACACGTTTATACAAACCCTGGTTGATTCAGTTGTCGAACTCTGGAAGAGTTCTTAAGATCAAATGGCGTTCACTTTGAACATCACGACCTCTTAACAGATGAACCGGCTCGGCTGGATCTCGAGTCTAGGGGTATTAAAGCAGCACCCGTGACAATTATCGATGGCTCCGAGGTTATAATCGGTTATTATCCGAAGAAACTTATTCCCGCGTTGAATCTCACAACAGCGCTTGAACATTCAGGGCGTACTAACTGGTTGGCTGAAAAGTATGACGCGATCTTGGCCGCGGCTATGAGAGCGGCTCAGCAACTAACTCCCGACCAGCTCTTGCGAGATGTTCCATGGAGACCAGAGAGGGTCAGGGATTCAATCGTACATATCATTTCGTTTCCAGAATTAGCATGGAAAAGCCATGAACATGGAAGCATGAGCACTGATGATATGCAGGCCATTCGTGAGCGACTAAGTGATGTGATTACAGCAGATCAGATCTGCCAATACGGCGAGACAGTCCGTCAAGATATAGTGGAGTTTCTTAATAGTGGAAATGAAGACGCTTTCGATCGGGTCGTTCCAGCCCACTATGGAGGGGAAGTCACAGTATTGGAGTTGCTTAACATAATCTTAAGCCACAGTACCCATCATCTTAAGCAAATATACTGGTTCATGGAGACCGAGTTAAATATGTCCGCACAGGATCCAGCTACAGAGCAGGATATGGAAGGGATCTTTACACCAGCGCAACTTATATAACTTACATAATTGGTACGGATTGAGGGTAATAGTGTATGAGACTTGAAGGTAAGACAGCCCTGATAACTGGTGCGAGTCGCAATATTGGCCGAGAAATTGCGACGACTTTCGCTAGGGAGGGCGCGAATCTAGCGCTTTGCTCTTTGAGCAGCCCAGATGACCTTAGTGAGGTGGCAGAGGAGTGCATGGAGTTTGGGGCTAAAGTCTATACTCAGCAAGTTGACGTCGCAGAGTCTGCCCAATGTTCGGATTTTGCTGCTAACAGTATTGAGGCTTTAGGGCAGGTAGATATTCTTGTGAGTAACGCTGCTATACGGCCTCATCACGATCTGCTGACGGTTTCTGACGAGGACTGGCATAGAGTATTTGCGATAAATCTTCATTCCACTTTTTATTTATGCAAAGCTCTGATTCCCCAAATGCAGGAACGGAGAACGGGCAGCATTATAGGGATAGGTGGTATGGCGGCGATAACTGGCAGACCCTCTACTTCCGCCGTTACCGCGGCTAAAACGGGGCTCTGGGGTTTTATTCGGGCAGTGTCAGCAGAATTCGCACGTGATAATATTCGGGCCAACATGGTTAATCCTGGAACTATTGACACAACGAGAAGACACCCAGAATGGGCACCCCATAATCCGGAGCTTGGCCAGGCTACTCAACGCAATCTAGACCCCGTCCCTTTGGGAAGATTGGGCACTGTTTCTGATATTGCTAGTGCTTGCCTATATTTGGCTTCTGATGAATCTAGTTACGTAACTGGTGATCAGATTAATGTTGTCGGTGGTCGGTATATGGTGGCTGCCAACGGCCAATAGCCTAAGCGCATAACAGAGGGTCTCTATTAGGACTGTAACGCGCTTAGGAAATCCAGGTGATTAGATTGTCCGCTAGCGGATATCATCCCGTCGTCTGTTACGATTAAGTCGCCGAGTTCTTCCAGAATCTCAACGTGTGCTACTATTTCACTCAATCCGGCCAGCAAGTTATCAGACAAGAGCTCTCGGTGAGCAAATATGCCACGCGTCAGGTCCTCTAAATTAACTTCAGATTCTGCCACTTTCTCTAATATGTTTTTTAGGCGCTGACCGTGATGGTCAAGTATAACTGCAGCACGTTCCGTGCTAATGAAGTTGAAGTGACCTCTATTGTAGTACCGGTGGGCTGGCAGGAGTTCTGTATCTGAACCAAGGTCCACTATTATCTTTAGTGAATGCAAATAACGTGAGAGTCCATACCATTCATCCGCGTTTTTATATGCGTCTGGTAGTTGCTGTCTTATCTCTGGTGGAAATTCTGTTCGCATAGTCGGATGTGGTGAAATCTCAGGTAGGACGTGATCGCCAGTGAAGACTACCTCATCGAGCTTCATACAGAGCTCGTCCGGAGAATGACCTGGCGTATGCAATATCTCCAGGGCCCCAATGGTCTCATTAGCAGCTATAGGGTGGTCGATTTTGAGAGTTTGACGGCGCCTTACATATTCATCCCTCTGTGGTGACGACGGGGGAAACGAACCATTGATCTCAGATACTCTCCACATTTCTTTCTGTATGGGTGAAATTATTCTACGACTGATGGTCCTGGGATCATAGGACTGGAGATGTGCATATATCTCGTGTGCCCAGACTTCTACCCCCGCTTTATCAACGAGTTCAGCCACTGCCCCGTCATGATCTTCATGGCCATGGCTTATGATCACTCTTTGGATGTCCTGAATTGTGAACCCAGCTACGGCTAAGCCGTCTTCTAGCCTAGAAAGAGATCCGGCTTCCCCCGCATCTATTAGAGTTAGTCCGTCGCTTTCAAATAGATACGTCCAGGTTGGTCCAGTGTACGAAAATCCTTCTCGAGCCACTGATACCGCATGGATGACAGTGTCTCCCTTAGTTGTAATCTTTAATACAGCTCCATCGCCATTTTCTTTGGCTTCACGTAATACCAGTAATTCTTTAAATCTGTGATCCATAGTAGAACTCCCCTTGCGTTAGGCTCAAGCCTATTCCCGGCTACGAATAATGTCAAATATCAGCGAGCGACTCTCATATTGTGATGTCACTGAAGTGCGAAACCACAGGAAGTACGATGTTTTGAGACGCTTCCCGTTTTACTTTTATATGAAAAGCTAGCCATTGTGTGTACACTGCTAATCCGGTAGCCTTCGAGGTCCACTCGATAATCCACCGAGTGTTTGCTCCTTCTTCTATAAAAATATCCGTCCTATCAGACCAACTAGAATTCAGGGCGGTCATGGTTCGTTTGATGGGAGCGTCGAACCTGCACTCCCACGTTACGTAATCATGTTGTTTATCCTTGAAAATATAGAGATCGCCGTTGCGGTCTTGAATTTTTCCGTACGTATCTTCTAGGATAGCAATGGCAGGATTGCCTGAGGGTGGGAACTTTGTGACATATTCGAAGACGTCTTTCCGTGTGGCTGGTATGATTGAACTTAGATATAAGCGAGGCATGACTAGTTATGATTAAAATGGGGCATCACTTCTTTGGCAAACAGCTCCATTTGTTTATACATTTCATCGGGTGTATCCGATAGGAATCCGAAGTTGATTTCTCTAACTCCAGTTTCTATACGGTCCTCTATGCTCTTGATGCATTCTTCTGGGCTCCCTGTAACACACAAAGCCTTGGCAATGTCTTCGGCACTCCTCTCCGCAGTCACATATCGCTGTCCTACGTTCCGGATAGCGGAATCCATAGCAGACTTTGAGTCCAATGAGATTGCGGTGGGCTGGTTTAGCCCCCAGTGAAAGTCACTTAAGTCTTTGCCGAGTTCGCTAGCAATTGCAACAATCTCGTCGTTTGTCGCCTTTAAGCGACGTACTGTAAAAAGATAAGGGTACCACCCGTTGCCATGCACAACGGCTCGTCTCATAGCGGCCTCACTACGGCCAGCCACCCATATCGGTGGACCAGGTACTTGATGTGGTTTGGGTAATAAAGTCACGTCTTCCATACTGAAAAATCTTCCAGAATGCGTGACGTGCTCCTCTGTCCATAATCTCTTCATTAATGTCAGCATCTCGTCGGTGCGTCGCCCGCGAGATGTTACGGGTATGTCCAATGCTTCAAACTCTACTTGGGTACCTCGCTGTCCACTGATTCCTATCCCGAAGTCTAAACGACCGTTGGAAACGATATCTAGGCTTGCAACTAACTTAGCTAACATAACTGGGTGGTACAGAGGCGCTATAACTATTCCAGTCATGACTCTTATGCGTTGTGTTGCTCCAGCAGCAGCAGCCATGGCAGGAATTGTCATTATAGTCGGCCTCGGGGGATTGCCATCCATCACATGCTCCCCAGTACAGACGCGATCGAATCCCAGATCTTCTGCTACAGAGGCAAATTTTGCACAATCTCCGTAATCATCTACACTTAAATTTACCCCGAAACTTATCTTTCCTGAATTCATCTCTATTACACTTTCGTTATATTTTTCGGATACATTCTATTTTAGCCATACGCGAGATGCAATTGGATACAAAAGATTGTGTTAACTCTTCAATCGCGGAGAAGCTTTTCTGATTCTGCGCGCAGCTTATCAGCACTAATGATCCCGGCCCATTTTCGCGCGATACTCCCATCACTTCTAATGAAAATTGTAGTGGGCATCGCCAAAACACCGTATCTTTCCATTAATTTTGGATCAGAACTATAGCCTGTCTCATAGGTAATCGATAAGTCATCTAGTAACTTTTGAGCTTCAGTTTTACTTCCCAAACCGGAGAACTGACCAACGTCAATTCCAACTATCTGGAGAGGATCGCCGATCTTTTCGTGGATCTCTTGAAAGTCTGGCATTTCAGCCTTGCATGGAGGGCAAGATCCTGCCCAGAAATTCAAAACGAGTGGTTTCCCTTCTAACCCCGTCCAAAGAACTTGCTCTCCTGCAGATGTCGTAGCGTTACCGTAGCTTGTATATGCAACTTGCCCCGCAATATGGTTTTCTGCTTGACCAATTACAGGGATGTCTCCTTGATTAGTAAGTGGATCCGCAAGTGAAGTGCAGGCTCCTAATCCAATCACATTAAGAGAGAATGCTATTAACAACAACATCTTCCGGACAGAACTTTTCATAGCAGTAATTAAGCCTTATATAGATTGTGAATTATGGGTCGCGCAATATTAGTTAAGAGTACCACACAGTGAATTAACGAATGCCAATATTCTTCGGAACGTGTAGAATCTAGCCAACTAGATAGGTTATGGAGGTATCATGCGAGTATTATTGATTGCCACTAACCGACACAACCGACTATTGAGTCGTATGGATGCTAGACCTGTCCCAATCGGACTAGCTTATGTTGCAGCCTACATAGATCAAGAGAAACATCAGGTCGAGACACTAGACCTAATGTTCTCGGGTGAAGATTATTTGAAAGAAGTCGCGGAAAAGATCAAAAGCTTTTCTCCTGATCTAGTAGGGATATCAATGCGTAACCTGAGTAATCACAGTTACGTTGACCCTCAGTGGCAACTGCCTATTACGCGAGGCGTAGTAAACCTAATTAGGGAATTGAGTAACGCCAAGATCGTTTGCGGAGGGCCGGCATTTAGCATACTGCCAGTCGAGTGTTTCGAATATGTTAGCCCTGATTTCGGAATTGTCGGGGATGCCGGCGAAACCTTTTCAGAATTGGTAGAAAGATTAGAGATTGGCGAGCCAAGCCCCCAGAATTTGCCGGGTCTGGTTTATAACGACAATGGCGCGACGATTAATTCTAACGGGCGTTGCAGTTCAACGTTCGACCGCTTACCAGATCTCGCCAGACTTGATATGCAAAAATACGCAGGCGCAGGGTTTGGAGTCGGTATTCTGACCAAACTGGGCGGATTTTATTATCCAACGCAATCTAGCAATCTGGGAAAAACAGACCCTATATGGAGAATCATCAGGCCTATTGATGAGGTAGTAAATGAAGTCATCAACATGCAGTCAACATATGATTTGAAAAAGGTGTTTTTCATTGACAACTGCTTTAATGCTCCCTTAGAACACGCTAAGGACCTCTGTAGGGCTCTGATTGAGGCGAATGTATCATTACGTTGGAATACATGTTTAGGCCCATTTGGCTGTGACACTGAATTGATAGGCCTTATGAAAAGGTCCGGCTGCGGTTTAGTCTTAATGACTTCAATCGGGGGAGATGCCCACGATGGGAATAATTTAGAAAAGGACAATGGAGATCTGCTAGACACCTGTCGCATGTGTGAGGATAGTAAACTCAATTACAGCATTTCTCAGAGATTTGGCGGCCCGGGAGAAACTCGTAGCTCGGTCGAGGAAAAACTGCAGTTCTTGAAACAGCTTGATCCGGCACTCGTTAATCTCCGTATAGGCCTTAGTGTCATGCCAGGAACTCCGGAAGCAAAACTCGCATTAGATGAGGGCCTAATATCATCCGAATCGGATCTTATTGAGCCAACCTTCTATATAGAGCCGGAACTTCGGGAGTGGCTTCCAAACAAATTGGTATTGGAAGCAGAACAATATCCCAGATGGAACGTATTTTAAGTTTATGAGAACTGAGCGGAAGAATATAGTCGTATTGCAATCTGGCGGTTGCACACAGGTCATTAATGAGAGTCTTTGGGGCGTTGTTACTGGATCACAAAAGTACCTTCCCTCATCACAGGTATTTGGCGCGCTTAGAGGCGTCGAAGGCTTAATTTCAGGATCCCTAACGAATCTTACGAATGTTTGTGATTCTGATTGGATAACGGTCCGCCAAACTCCTGGGGCTGCGCTTGGATCTACTCGTAAGAAACTCACTGATGGGGACGTCCAACCTTTGCTCGAGACACTAGAGCGTCAACATATAGGTTATGTATTTTTGATTGGTGGAAATGATACGGCCGATACCACTACCAAAATATCAGCAGCGGGAAGAGCAGCAGGGATCCCCCTAACCGCGATTCATGTACCTAAGACAATTGACAATGATTTAGTACAGACTGATCACTCTCCTGGCTACGGAAGCGCAGCTCGTTTTGTTGCACTTGCGACGATGGGGGCTGGCCAGGATGCTATCTCTATGGGGAAAGCTTCACCGATCACTGTTATTGAAGTAATGGGCCGAGATGCGGGATGGCTCGCGATGGCCTCTGGCTTAGGTAAACGATCCAGTCAAGATCCTCCTCATTTTATTGGAATACCCGAAGTGCCAATTTGTGAGGAGTTGTTTGTTCAGATAATGTCGAAGGCATATACCGATTTTGGTTTCGCTGTTGCAGTGGTATCGGAGAACTGTCGGGGAACCAACGGTATATTGGGTCCCAAATCCGAACCGTTTTTAGTAGACGACTTTGGCCATGCCTATTATGAAGGACCGGGCAAATATTTGAGTAATCTCTTATCGCGGACTCTAAGCACACGCGTACGCCACGAATATCCTGGGAGCATACAGAGGAGTTTTGTGGAAAATACATCAAGTCCTGACAGAAGCGAAGCCGAATTAGTTGGCCTTGCTGCCAGCAAGGCGGCGTCGGAAGGACTAACTGATTCTATGGTAACTCTAGTTAGGTCATCAGACTCGCCGTACCAATGCGAAACAGGATTGACGCCTGTTGCTACAGTTGCAAATCGCGTTGCCACTGTTCCCTCGGATTATCATACTCCTGATACCAATCTACCAACGGAGTACTTCCACAAGTATGCTTCTCCACTGATAGGGAGTGCTTTGCCTGAGTTTCTGAGATTCTGAACGGAACCCTTCCTTATACCCCATTATTATCTGGTATACTCTGTCCACACTTACTCAGCAGGGGCTTTCATGTCACTGAACCTGGAAAACAAACGACTGTTTGCGCATCTTTTAAGGCGGGCTGGCCTCGGGGCAACTCGGAGTGAAGTAGAGCAACTGTGCAGAGGTAGCTACGAAGATGCTGTGGAGGAGTTGCTTTATCCAAAGCATATTCCCAATACGGATGACGATTTGATACGGCGCTATCACGTAGACCAGAATAGCTTGATGCTCATTGAAAGTTCTCAAGCACATTGGTTATATAAACTGATAAATACTTCCAATCCTCTAGAAGAAAAAATGGCCTTATTCTGGCATGGTCTTTTCGCAACCGCATACGGAAAGCTCAACCATGCAAAGGCCGTAGTAAACCAAATTGATACCTTCCGACAGTTTGGTTTGGGCAACCTAAGGCATATACTGCTGGAACTTTCTAGGGACCCGGCGATGCTATTTTGGCTAGACAATAAAGATAACAAAATCGGCTCACCCAATGAAAACTATGGTAGGGAACTGTTGGAGCTTTTCTCTCTGGGTATTGGGAATTATACCGAAGAAGATGTAAAGCATTGTGCTTTAGCGTTCACTGGTTGGAGTATTAAAAACGCCGAATATATGAGTAGAAGGGCTGAAAGAGACTCAGTGTGGCCTTACGGGCGACTAGATTGGCAATTCGAATACGTACCTCAAAATCACGACGATGGGATAAAAACATTCCTGGGTAAAACGGGTCGCTTTAATGGCGACGACATATTGGATATCCTTTGCACTTCCCCCTCAACCGCGCGGTTCATTAGCAAGAAACTATATGAGTACTTTGTGTCGGATTCTATCGATTATAGCGCGGTTGACCGATTGTCACAGGTATTCTTGGAATCACATGGCGATATACGGCAGGTTCTTAGGGCATTGTTCAACTCGGAATCATTTAAGTGCATCGACAATATCGGATCCAAAGTCAGGAGCCCAATAGAACTTGCTGTCCAGACTTGCAGAATTGCCCAAAGCCATCGCTTCCCCGATTGGACCATTGTCTCGACAGCGATGAATGTCAACTTTATGGGCCAAGAAATATTAAATCCACCAACCGTTGAGGGCTGGCATACAGGGTCCGAATGGATAGAAACTGGCAGTCTAGTTGAAAGACTAAACGCTGCAACGAGCGAGATCAGTGATCCCACTCACCCTGGCATAAGGTCAATTATCGATTTCGTTAGTTCTCATGGACCAACGCTCAATCCTGAGACATTGGTGGGGAGTTGTCTTGAGGCGATGGCCCTATATGATATGCCGCGCTCGACCACGGAGACTCTCATAAAGTACGCTTCCAAATGGGGGAATCTCTCTTTTGGTCGTGTCGATTCAATCCCCTGTTCAGAACAACGTGTTACTGAATTACTACAAATGATTGTGGCTACAAGGGAATACCAGTTGGCCTAGCAAGCGTATCGTTCTAAGCATTGGTTAGTATAGAGAATAATGAAACCTGTTCTGGAATACAGTCACACAATAGGATTCCTCTCAAATGAAGGGCGCGGATTCAATAATCCGATAGACATGTGCGTCGGCCCGAACGAGTCAATCTATATACTTAACAGGGCTGGACCTGAAGTAGGGATACGACTTCCGTACAAGAGGGTGAGTGTCTGCAGTTCAGCTGGCGAATATATACGCCAGTTTGGGACGGGAGGCACCCAGGCTGGAGAATTCTGGTGGCCTAGCTCAATTGATTACACTACATCGGGAGAGATCGTTATAACCGACGAGGCCCTAAATCGTTTGTCGTTCTTTACACCCGAAGGGCAATTCATTAGGTCCTTTGGGGATAGCGGGACAAGTGATGGCCTCCTGAATCGCCCATCTTACGTCAAGTGTGGGTCCGATGGGATCCTATATGTGTCCGACAGTTTAAATCACAGGGTGCAACTTTTTACTCTTGAAGGGGAGTACCTAGGTTCTAGGGGCGGAGTGGGTAAACTCAACTTCCCTTGGGGATTAGACTTGAAAGACTCAGACCTCTTTGTATGTGACTGGAGAGATGATTCTATAAAGATATGGGACACCCACGGAGAGGTTAAAGCAATTCTGGACAGCGCACGCACGGGTCTATATCGTCCTGCCCACTTGTTAGCCACACAAAGTGGGTACTACATAGTCGCAGATTGGGGAAATAATCGCGTGGTTGTTCTTTACGATGCTGACCCAATACAAGTACTTTATGGCGAAGCCGAAGCTTCAGACTGGGCGAAAGATTACCTGCGAGCTAATCCTCAAGAGGCAGAAGCTCGCAGGTCAGCCAATCTGTTACCGAGCTTATATGGCAAGCAGACCTCAAAAGGGGAGCCTTCCGCCAACATAGAAAGTTATTTCTGGGGACCTACTGCAATTGCCTCAAATAACTCTGGAGATATCTTCGTAGTGGATAGTTGCAGACATCGGCTTCAGGTTTATCACGAGGTCAACTTTTCCAATATAGGATCTAAGTAAACAGTTTGCTTTATAGGCCCCCACGATTCTGCGGTCAGACAGACAACAAAGGTTCAGTCCGATCTGGTAGCAGGTTAGTGTCAAACGCGTTTATGGTCATTGCGAGCATAGAGTACTGCCCAATTATCATGGTAAGCTCAATTAGACCTTGCCGTCCGAACTGTTCGAGAGCCATCTGGTACGCCCCTCTACTAGCGTAATGATTTTGTATCAACGAACGAGCGTAGTTGATTATAGCCTCTTCATCTGCAGGTAAATCCAGGAGTTCTTCTTCCTCTCTGAGTGCGTCTACTGTATCATCGTCGACCCCAGCCTCGCGCGCTGACCCTGCATGCGCATTCCAAATATGTTGGCAATCCATCTCGCGAGCGGTTACTATCATCGCGAATTCTTGGGCCTTTTTCGGAAGGGACGAATCATCTCGAAGATAATTATTAAGAGCAGTGTTCCGTTTAGATAACTCTGGTACGTGAGCCAGTACAGACCCTGGCCCATAGTGGGGCGCCTCTCCGGTCCCGAACAACTCATCAAACACTTCTACTTGATGAGATGGGACGGTATCTCGAGTAGCCACTGGAATTCTCGCCATATTGGCCTCCTTACAAACCTAACTATTAATTATTCGGATGGATAAGAGTATCTCACCTTAACGCTAACATTAACTAGGAGAGTCCAAATTTACAAGCATGCAAATTGATTCCGTTATTGATACCGGTCCTTGCCAGTTTTCTCCTTGAACAATTCCCAAGTTGTATCATTGAATGGATAATATTTGCCGGGAGAACATTTTTCAATCTCTAACTGAGCCTTTATTACCTCTTCAACTTCCTCTCGTTCATGTGCAATTCTAATCACTTCGTCGACCATCGAAGAAGCTATTACTACGACTCCGTCATCATCCCCTATAATGGCGTCGCCTGGCCTGACCAGGACACCCCCACATTGTATTGCCTCATTAACTTCCCATGGCCAGAACTCGGCAGGTCCCTGTTTGGCAGTAGCGGCAGCAGAGTACACCGGGAATCCGTAATCTTTCAGAGATCCAGTATCCCTAACAGCACCATCAGTTACTAGTCCTCCGACTTGGCGTTGGAACAACCGATAGAATTTTATATCTCCGCCTATGGAACTATACTGCCATCCCATAGCATCGATAACCAACACCTCGCCAGGTCCGCACAATTCGAAGGCCACATACTCAGCAGACTGGTCTCCTTTCGGTTTGTCAGAAGCCAAGTCGGGGCGGTGCGGGACAAACCGTAATGTTACAGCTCTGCCCGCTAGTTTTTGCCCTGCTTGTAGTGGCAGTGCACCCTCAATCATACTCATAGGCCAATTCTTGACCCAAAGCGCATCTATTAACGTCTGAGTTGGGATAGCGCTTAGGATCTGAAGTTTCTCATCTGAAACTAGTTTATTCGCCATTTAGGTCCCTCCAGTGTTGTTATCTTTTCGCCGAACTATTATATGATTGATCAGGTTTAGAATATAGAGTTTATATACCCGGATAGTCCCCAAGAACAAAGTGATGGGACATCTTCCATGGGCTGGAAGCATAGTATAATATTATGATTAATAAAAGTTTTTGAAACTTTTTTGACACCTTTGTTGGGAAAACTCTCTCAGGAAATTAACTCGGAGGAGCATGCCTACAATTTCAATAATCGGAACAGGCCTCATGGGTACCTCGCTTGCGCTTGCGCTCAGAAATTCAGCGTTGCGGGACCTCAATGTTATTGGGACCGACCCAGAACACAATGCTCGTACAGGGGCTCAGAAGTCAGGAGCCTTCGACCGCATCGAAAATCGTCTTATCCCTGCCGTAGAAACAGCGGACATTGTCGTGCTGGCCACTCCGCTAATGGCCATGGAAACCTTGTTAGAAATCCTAGGGCCAGAGCTACCCGATGATTGCGTAGTAACTGACGTTGGAAGTTCAAAGGCAGTAGTGTTGAAATGGGCTGAAGAATATCTACCTGATCGGGTTAATTTCATTGCAGGTCACCCAATGGCTGGCAGTGAAGCGTCAGGACCTTTGAATGCGGATGCTAACCTTTTCTCCAACAAGGTCTACTGTGTCATCCCCAGCCGCAACGCTACTGAGCGGGCGGTGTCAGAGATAACAACTATGGTAGAGGCAGTTGGGGCAAAACCTCTCTTTATTGGAGCCGAGGAACACGATAGTTTTGTCGCTGCTGCAAGCCATCTCCCGTTTATAATGTCAGTTGCTTTAGTAGGATGTACTTCTAAGAGTCCTAATTGGCAAGAGATATCTGAGCTGGCGGCTTCAGGTTATCGTGATATAAGCAGACTAGCGTCTGGAGACGTCACAATGCACAGAGATATCTGTCACAGTAACGCCGATCCCATAGTGGGATGGATAGACGCAGCTATTAAAGAACTACAAGAATATCGATCTATCCTCGCTGACCCCGGCTCATTGGAATCGGGGACCTTAGAAACCATATTCCAAGACGCGAAGAACGCTAGGACCCAATGGATGGCCGGTAGCGTACAACAAGATAACCGGATTATAAGTCCACAGACCGAGATGCCCACCTTTGGTGACGGAATGGCGCAAATGTTCTTTGGTAGGCAAGGTACCCGTCTGAGGAATTTAATGAAAGGTTGGGGCGACAGTAAAGAAAAAAAATAAACCCCTGAGATATATACCGAGTTTTGTGATGATATATGACGGATATCCCAGAAACTAATCCTGCAATCCCTTTATTAGCGATAATTTCAGGTCCCTCCGGAGTGGGTAAGGACACTGTTATCAACGAACTACGCAAATTAGAAAGGCCTTGGTATTTTCCTATTACATCCACGACTCGCCCCTTAAGATCAGGCGAAGAAAATGGAAGAGAGTACCACTTCCTAACAAGAGACGATTTTGTGAGAAAGGTTGCCCGTGCTGAGTTTCTTGAGCATGCAGAAGTTTATGGCAATTTCTACGGAGTTCCACGATCAGAGGTCAGAGATGGTCTGAAATCAGGAAAGGATGTTATTCTGAAAATAGACGTGCAAGGCGCGTCAACTATTAAAAATATTATCCCAGGAGCCATCTTGATATTTATTGTCGCGGAGTCCAGATCGGAACTCATTTCACGGTTATCGCACCGACAAACGGAGTCATCGGAAGAGCTTCAGCGACGCATTAGCACCGCAGAAGAGGAATTAAGTAGAATATCTGAGTTTGATTATCGTGTCATAAACAAGGCAGGAGATGTACAAAACGCGGTGAATACCATTGATTCAATTCTTTCAGCGGAGAAAGCTAAACTGATACCCCGTATGGCTGAACTGACATGAAAAACGAAAATATTCACAGACTCCAAAACACTGAACAACGTCCTCGTCTCCCAGAATGGCTCAAGGTTAGAATGCCGGGTGGACCCCGTTATATAGAACTTCAGAAGCTAATGAGATCTAAGGAATTGCATACTGTGTGCGAAGAAGCTCACTGTCCCAACATAGGAGAATGTTGGGAGCGTGGAACTGCCACATTCATGATATTAGGAGATATCTGTACTCGTGCTTGTAGATACTGCGCGGTAACAACGGGGAAACCTATGCAGGTGGATCAATTAGAACCAATTCGTCTCGCACAGACCGCAAAGGACATGGGCTTGGAATATTGCGTGATTACGTCTGTAAATAGAGATGATCTAAAAGATGGTGGGGCAAGTATATTTGCTCAATGCATAGACCGAGTTCATAAGGCTATTCCGAATTGCAAGGTGGAAGTACTTATACCAGATTTTATGGCCTCGATAGAACCGCTTGCCACAGTGCTAGATGCCAAGCCCGATGTGCTAAATCACAACATTGAGTCTACCCGAAGTGTGTTCCGGCTTGTACGTCCGAAGGGTGACTACGATCAATCCCTACAACTTCTAGCCAATTCAAAACGATTAGCACCTTCCATTCCTACGAAATCCGGAATAATAGTTGGAATGGGAGAAGACACCTCAGAAATCCTTGAAACCATGCGAGACCTGCGATCGGTTGATTGTGATTTATTGACGATTGGTCAATATTTGCGGCCATCCCAACAGCACATACGTATGGACCGGTTTTATACACCTGCTGAATTTGAATTCCTACGACATGAGGGTGTTAGTATGGGATTCAAACACGTCGCGTCAGGGCCTCTTGTCAGAAGCTCTTACCATGCAGACGAACAACACAAGAGCGCCACACTTCAATCTAACTAGCCCCAGATTAACTGCCGGCCACAGCAGAAATTATGTCGTATGGCTGTTCGAAAACGTACTCAGCTTCTGATCTTAGTGCCGAGCCGTTTAATGAGGCCCACATTGCAGACCCGAATTCTACGCCGGCAGACTTTGCACATTGCAAATCTGAAAGAGAATCCCCGATATAAACCACTTGGTCCTTGTCGACGCCCAACTCTTTACACACTTCAAACAGTCTACTTGGCGAGGGTTTGTATTCCCTTCCTGCATTCAGAAAAGACACATATTGGAAGCTATCTTGTATACCAGATATGTTAAGTTCCAATTCACCAAAAGTTTCTCGCTTATCAGACAATATTGCCATTCTTGCCCCTTGGCCACGTAGGCGCTCTAAAGTGCGTGTTATATCGTCATATAAGTGCCCCTTCAAGGGTACTAATTTGTCATACATGCCCATGTACACCGGAAGGATACGGTCTATCGAAAGATTCAAAACTCGTTCTAGATGCAACAGGAACGGGCATCCATATTCTTGAGCGACAACGTCCGGCGCCGGAGGCAACGCTTGGAGGATCTCCGCGGTATATGAGAGCAACCACATATGGAGGTCCCAACTGTTCCACAGTGTGAGATCCCAATCAAATATCACTGCTCTCTTATCTGTCATCGTATATACCGAACCCTTGATATTGAATTCTAATCACATGCTTCTGGTTGAACAGTGGTTCCTCTATTTGGGGACAATGATACATCCACCGAGAAGGTACTCCCCATTTGATCAAGGATCCCGGTGAACTTGATTGACGGGGCTTCCACAAGATATTCTATTTCGTCGTTGTTGATTATTCTGAATGGCCGATCGTGTCCAGGGTAAATAGTAGCGCTCTCGGCGACGATGTTCCGAATACTCTGCCTGGCTTCGGATTCACTCCAGAAGATCAGAGCTGGAGTACCTCTATACAACGCTCCAGCATCCGAAAACGCATCACCCCCAATACATACTGGGCCATTGTTCGTGTCAACTACGACACTGATGTGTCCACGCGTGTGGCCTGGTGTCTCAATTATCCTTACTCCGGGCTCTAATATAGTCTCAGCATTAACTTCTAACACCTTTTGTCCCGACAAAGTTTGAGAAAAATATCGTGCCGTCGCGTGGTCGCTAGGGCGAGGATTTTTAGAGTACTCCAGCTCCTTCGAATGGATCACAATCTCCGCGTTTGGAAATAGGTCCGTATTCTGAGAATGATCCCAATGAGCATGCGTAAGAATCACGCGACCTATGTCTTCTAGGGCCAAACCTATCTCTTCTAAGGCGCTCTTCAAAAGAACGCGCCGTCCGAAATGTGCAACATCTACCAAGGTTAGGACATCCCCTTGTATTAGCGCGACCGTAGACAGGCCCAGGCCAGTTTGGTCTGAATTGAAAGTGTACCCTGACAGAACGATTCTGATTTCTGGCATACTAATCTTCTCCGGTACGATGATAAAATTATAGTAGCAGGTTCTATCAAGACTAGCGAGTAGACATAGTGGACGCGTCAGAAGACATAGTAATGCTCAACGGGCATTTCATTACCAACGAGACATATACGACCGAACCGACCGCTGTCGCCTTATCAAAAGGAAGGATAGTTGCTGTTGGTTGTGATGAAGACATCAAACCCTTAATATCATCAACCACCAGGATCATCGACTGCAACAAGTTTCTAGTAGTGCCGGGATTCATTGACGCGCATATGCATCCGTTTTCTATCGCTAGAAATAGTATGAGTGTAAATTGTGATCATAACAACGTTAGCTCAGTCAGAGATATAATTACACTGCTCCGTATCAAAGCTAAACAAGTATCTTCGAATGACTGGGTTCTCGGGTATGGATACGATGAATCAGAGTTAGAGACTACTCAGCCCTTGGACCGAACTAGCTTGGACCTTGCGTCAAGCGACCACCCCATCAAGCTGACTCATAGGTCCGGTCATATAACTATATTAAACAGCAAGGGATTGGAATCTGCTCATGTCGATTCTCAAACTATAGATCCCTTGTCGGGTATTATATGCCGATATGAGGACTCCACAATCCCGACGGGCGTATTTTTAGACTGCGAGGAGTTCCTGAAGGATCGACTGGGACATACTCTGGATCACCATCAATTTGTACAAGCGATGGGTAACACTAGCGAGTCGCTTAGCAAATACGGCATCACTTCAATCCAAGATGCCAGTTATACAAACGACAAGGCGCACTGGGATACGTTCGTCGAGCTAATCAATTCGGATGTCTGGAAAATCAAGACCACGATGATGGTTGGTATAGATTCTATTGAAGAATTTAAGATTGAAGGACTGACGTTTTGCTCATCTCGTCGCCTTCTACGGCTCGGACATTCAAAGATCATTTTATCGAGCACTACTGGGAGACTAACTCCGAGTCAAGAAGAATTACATTATCAGATTAAAACTAGTCACAATCTCGGCTTCCCTGTCGCTATCCATGCAGTAGAAGCGGAAGCAGTACAAGTGGCCTCAGAAGTCTTAGAGGCTTTACATAAAGAAAGACCTATCCCAATTGATCACTATGACAGGATTGAACATTGTTCGGAGGTGCCCGAGGATCTTATGGACTCCGTGGTGAAGAGTCATGCGATGGTTGTAACCCAACCTGGATTTCTTTATTGGAGACGCAATCAATATCGAGAAACTGTCGCACTAGATCTGCAGCCTCACATATATCCCATACACCAATTTGCAGAGCGTAATATCCCGTACGCATTTAGCTCTGATGCGCCAGTGATCGATGCTAATCCTTGGTGCGGAATTGATGCTATTCTCAATGGGACACCCCCATTTTACCGTGGCACACTCGCACCTGATGCTCCAGTATTAAACCGGCTCAAACAAGCCATACAGCCGTACACTTTGGGAGGAGCTTATTCTGAAAACACAGACATAGAGAAAGGGTCTATCAAACCTGGGAAGAAGGCTGATATAGCAGTATTTCCGTGGTCACCAGGAAACAATCTGCCTCCGCCGGAGTCTCACCATGCAATACTCACAATGAGCGATGGTGTTGTAATATATGACGACTTAACCTCATAGAATATCTCATTTCGTACGAGACATTATGTATTCAGTCAGGAGACTAAGTGATTCACGAGACGGGCCTCTCGGGAGGTCTCTCAGACTGGACTGAGCCTTGGCACAGTGCTCTTGAATGACTCCATAACAATTTTCTATAGCGTCAGAATTCATGATCATCTCTAGAGCCAGCTTTAGTTGCTCAGGATCGCGAGTATCTGAGAACCATTTACTCACTGGGTTGTTACCGGGGTAATCTTCTAGAACTCTAATGCTCGGCAGAGTCAAAACACCATTGGCTAAATCACTGCCTACCGGCTTACCTATATGGTCAGAGTCGCCCTCAAAGTCCAACACGTCGTCCATAATTTGGAAAGCCATTCCGATAGAATACCCGTAGGATTTCAAGCTTTGCACACTTGTTTCGGGGGCGTTCCCCAATATTGCTCCGGTCTCACCAGCGGTGCAAAATAGAGACGCTGTTTTACGGTATATCCGGTCTTCATAATCCACTCGTGCTTTAGATGCGTCGAAGGTGCTGAAAAACTCGCTGATCTGTCCGCTTGCCAACTCCATAATTGTCTCCGAAAACCGCCTAATTACCCTAACATTCTCTGTTTCGCAGACCCACGTGGCCGACGTAGCAAACACATAGTCTCCAAATAAGACTGCGATATTCTTTCCCCACAACTGGCTAACCGTCGCAAGACCACGGCGCGTTTCCGCATCGTCAACAGTGTCGTCATGTATGAGTGTAGCGATATGTAACAGTTCTATTGCCGCAGCCATGGTTACGGACATATCCGACTCTTCTTGGTGAACCGATGATGCCAGCAAGGTGACAGCCGGTCTTACCCGTTTCCCTCCGCTGCTGAGGATATGTGTTATTAATAACTGCAAATCAGGTAATGGATCGTTGCTTAATGTTGCCAAACGATCTTCAACACATTGAAGTCGTGCTAAGATCGGCTGATATATCGCAGCCGTTGCAGAATCTAACCCGCTAATCACTAGAATTTTATCCTTTCGCCGTGCCCGCTGCATCTGGACTCCCTAGATCAACGTCAAGCTTGGTGTACAACGGCGTTGGAACTGCCAGTACGCTACCGGCTGCCACATTGGTCGCACTCCAATCCTCGGGCCAAACTTCTAAACTCACATCCCCCTTAAAGCCTAGGAATTCATGAAGCTCCTGGCTGGTGAAGGGTAGAAATGGAGTTAACATAATCTTCAGCCTGTTTAGAATATTTATTCCGACCCACAGCGTGGTGCCTGCCGAAGCCTTATCTGTTTTAATTTCTTTCCAAGGAGCTTTCGAATCTAAATACCTGTTGGTTTCTTGAGCCAAGCTGAATATTTGATTAAGTGACTGGCGTATCCTGACGGCCTCCAAGTTCTCTACCACGGCGGCTAATACGTTTTCTGAAGCATTTAGTAAGTCTCGATCAGAATCATCCAACTTATTAGGTTCTGGTACTAAGCCATCAAAATTGCGGTACGTGAAAGACAAGATGCGATTCACAAGATTGCCATAGGTAGATACTAATTCGTCGTTATTCCTGCGTATAAACTCTGCCCAACTGAAGTCTGAGTCCCCTGTCTCGGGCATATTCATTGTTAACATGTATCTGAGAGGATCCGGATCATAATGTTCCAGATAGTCAGGCACCCAGAGTGCCCAGTTCTGACTTGTGGAGAATTTGCGACTGTCCAAGCTTAAAAATTCATTTGCTGGAACGTCATAAGGCAAGTTAAGTTCATGGCCGTACGCCATAATAATGGCTGGCCAAATTATGCTATGGAACGGAATGTTGTCTTTCCCGATAAAATAATAGCTTTTCGTCTCTTTGTCTTTCCAAAACTCCGCCCAAGCGTTTTGGTCATCGGACGCACTCGCCCATTCTATAGCCGCGGAGAGGTAACCAATCACGGCTTCAAACCAGACATATATTCGCTTGTCTTCATAACCTTCAATTGGAATAGGAACACCCCAGGTCAAATCCCGAGTTATTGCGCGGTCTTTTAACCCGCTCTGCAGAAAACTGCGACTCGAATTAGAGACGTTGCTCCGCCAGTGAATCTGGTGCTCCATCCAGAGTAATAAATCATCTTGGAAAGCGGAGAGTTTCAAGAAAAAGTGCTGGGACTCCCTAAACTCTGGAGTACCCTCACATAGAGTGCAAAACGGTCGGATTAGTTCTTGGGGATCAAGAGTTCTGCCGCAGAGATCACACTGGTCGCCTCTAGCTTTTGCATTTTGGCAATGCGGACACGTCCCTTCGACATAGCGATCCGGTAAAAACCGGGTGCACTGAACACAATAAGCCAACATCATACTGGCTTCGTATATGTAACCTTTCTGGAATAAATCCAGGAATATATCCTGAACAATTGTTTGGTGATTTTCTGTATGGGTAGTGGTAAACAAGTCGAAGGTTATGCCTAGCCTGTCCCAGGTTTCCATAAACTGTGGATGAAATCTGTTTAGAACGTCCTCCGGTGTTATCCCTTCTTGTTCTGCCCGTACTGTGATCGGGGTACCATGTGAATCGCTACCGGAAACCATTAGTACTCGTCTGCCACGCATTCGGTTATACCGTGCAAATATGTCGGCCCCCAGATAACAACCGGCTATGTGGCCCATGTGAAGCGGCCCGTTCGCGTAGGGCCAGGCAACTCCAATAAAAATCTTCTCTGACACGCTAGAGTCCTTATATTACCTAAGTCTCGGGAGCTGACAGCTTAGCGGTCCCATGGATTGCATGCTCGAAAGCGCTCTCCAGCTCAACATACTACATAATGGTAACCATATCGATGATTTATTTTAGCACAATAGACTTTCCAGTTCGTTACCAAGATCAGTGACAAACTTCTCTGCCACGATTGATTTAAGTGTGAAATTACACTAACCAAGATTGACAATAAAGCGTCAAATTGGTAACATTTTGATATATATCCCACTGAGAATGGGAGTAGTAGGAACACTTACCGTACAAGAGAGCCGGACAATGGTGTGATTCCGGTTACGCGTAGGCTCCGAACTCGCCCAGGAGTGGCCCTCTTGAACAGAGTAGGGAGGGCGGCAGACACCGTTAAAAGTCTCCAAGCTGTCTCGATCTGAACCGCTTATGAGCGCCTTGATGAGATCGAGAAAGAAGGGTGGTACCGCGGGAAATTAAAAAGACCCGTCCCTTCAGAGGGATGGGTCTTTTTGTGATTAACAGAGAGGGTTAAATGAAGTTAACGGGCGCTGAGATAGTGTGCGAAAGTCTCCTCAAAGAGGGTGTCGACTTATTATTCGGAATACCCGGTGGTGCCGTATTGCCCTTTTACGACGCACTAGGGAAGTACCCCCAATTACGTCACATACTTGTGCGACACGAACAAGCTGCTTCAATGGCGGCGGATGGTTACGCACGAGCGAGTGGGAAGGTTGGGGTGTGTACAGCAACCTCAGGGCCAGGAGCGACTAACTTAGCCACTGGTATTGCCGCTGCACAGATGGATTCAGTTCCGATCGTAGCAATTACCGGACAGGTACCTCGGGCCGCCATAGGCAGAGACGCATTTCAAGAGACCGATCTGACAGGCCTCACGTTACCAATTACAAAACACAACTATCTAGTAATGGATGTTAATGATATCGCCCCGGCTATCAAAGAGGCATTCTATATAGCACGTTCGGGACGGCCAGGACCGGTATTAGTAGACATACCAAAAGATGTATTACTTGGCGACAAGATAAACTTCAACTGGCCGGAGGGATTGGATCTGCCTGGTTATAAACCGGCAGGCCTTGCCCCCGACGACCAGATAATGGAAGCCGCTGCAGTTATAAATAAGGCACAGAGACCGGTCATCCTCGCAGGGCATGGGGTGATTATATCGCGAGCATTCGATGAACTAAAAGATCTAGCGGAAAAAGCTCAAATCCCAGTCATAACAACTCTCCTCGGAATCAGCTCGTTTCCCACAGACCACATATTAAATGTGGGAATGCCCGGTATGCACGGTATGGCCTATGCCAGTCTAGCGATTGACCAGGCCGACGTTGTTATATCTTTAGGTGCCAGGTTTGATGATCGGGTCACAGGGAGGATTGCGGATTTTGCACCTAATGCCACTATCGTCCATTTTGACATTGATCCATCAGAATTCAATAAGAATGTTAGGGTAGCCGCGCCAGTATTGGGAGATCTCAAGCAAACATTGGCACAGATCTTACCCTCAATCGAGAAAACAGTCAGATTGGATTGGATGCAGAACATCGAACAATTGAAATCTGAACACCCGTCTTTACACATACGAGAGTCCATGGAAATCTTGCCTCAATATGTTATGCAGCAATTGTCAGAGATTACGAAAGGTGATGCGATCGTTGTCACTGGGGTCGGCCAGCATCAGATGTGGGCCGCGCAGCACTATCACTTCACCGAAGCGAATACTTGGATAACATCGGGAGGGCTGGGAACCATGGGGTTCGAAGTCCCAGCGGCTCTCGGAGCAAAGCTAGCACGCCCTGAGAAAACTGTATGGTCAGTGGCTGGAGACGGTGGATTCCAAATGACTATGTGTGATCTCGCAACCGCTGTTGAGAACAACATCGAAGTCAAATTTGCCATCTTGAACAACGGCACGCTCGGTATGGTTAGACAACTACAAGATCTATTCTATGAAAACGGTTTCGTTGCATCCCTCTATTCAGGTAACCCTGACTTTGTAAAGTTAGCCGATGCATATGGAATTACAGGCATCAAAGTTACTGATAAAAGCCAGGTAGCACATGCAATCCAGACTGCCATGGATACACCGGGTCCAGTTATAATTGACTTTATCGTTAAACAAGATGAACATGTTTTCCCTATGATACCAGCAGGAGAATCGGTCAATGAAATGATGGAGGAGCCATCAACCGAATCGGTGTCCACATGAGCAAGCAAAATAACTACCATACTATTATATCGTTGGTCCAAGATAAACCAGGGGTTCTAGCCCGTGTGGCCAGTCTCTTCAGAAGGCGTGGTTTCAATATAGCGAGTCTGGCAGTTGGCCACAGTGAAGAACCTGGTTTGTCCAGAATGACTTTTGTGGTAGACGGGGATCAATACACGGTTGATCAGGCCACCAAACAACTCGACAAACTTGTTGACATCGTTAAAGTCTCTGATATAAGTGATGCCGATGTTGTCGCCCGAGAGTTAGCGCTCATAAAAGTTTCTATAGCGGACGACACCAGAAGTCAAATCATTGAGATAGTTCAACTCTTTCGAGCTAAAATCGTGGATGTAGGCACTATGTCATTAGTCGTAGAAGCTACTGGTGAAGAAGCGAAGATTGATGCGCTTATCGAATTACTGGCTCCCTTCAACATAACAGAACTAATGCGCACGGGCAGAGTTGCCATGGTCAGAGGTAAATCCACCGGAGAGATCAGCGACGATTACTCTACAGATGCTCACCACAATAAGGCTTTAGCCAGAGAAATCGGATCCTACTAACATAGCGAATCCAAAAAGAATTAACATCGAGAGGATAATAACATGGTAACAGTATATTACGACAAAGACGCAGACTTAGCCGCACTCGCAGGCAAAACTATCGGCATGGTCGGTTACGGCAGCCAAGGCCATGCTCACGCACTGAACCTCAAAGATAGCGGCCAAAATGTCATAGTTGGGCTCTACCCTGAAAGTAAAAGCCGAGCATCAGCACAAGAGGCCGGTCTTCAAGTAGCAGATGTTCCTGAAGTAGCTCGGGAAGCGGATGTTCTGATGGTGGTCATCCCAGACCATATACAAGGTGAAATTTATAGACAAGAAATCGCACCAAACCTTAAATCTGGTTCTGCGATCATGTTTGCCCACGGATTCAGTATCCACTATGGAGAGGTCGTACCACCACCAGATGTAGACGTTATGATGGTAGCTCCAAAGGCTCCTGGACACAGAATGCGGGAGCAGTTCGTCGACGGCATTGGTGTACCTGGATTACTCGCAGTACATCAGGACTCTACAGGCAACGCAAGACAGATCGGACTAGCCTACGCGAAAGGTGTTGGGTGTACCAAATCTGGAGTACTAGAGACCACTTTTAAAGACGAAACTGAAAGCGATCTATTTGGCGAGCAAGCAGTCCTTTGTGGCGGGATTACGTCTCTGATAAACACCGCCTTTGAGACTCTGGTAGAAGGTGGATATCCACCCGAAATTGCCTACTTTGAAGTCCTGCACGAAATGAAATTAATTGTAGATCTAGTTCAACAAGGTGGATTTAACTACATGCGCTACTCTGTCAGCGATACCGCCGAGTACGGGGATCTTACCCGAGGACCTCGCGTAATTGATGAACATGTTAAAGAAAATATGAAGAAGGTGCTTGCAGACATACAAGATGGCACTTTCGCCAGAGAATGGATCACTGAAAATCACGAGGGCAGGCCCAGATTTAGACCTCTGAGGGAAGAAGCTAGAAGTAGTAAGATCCACGAGGTAGGTCGTGAATTACGCGCGATGATGCCGTGGCTCGATGCAAAAGAGGTATAAGAATATTGTATCTATCACAAATAGATTCCGTGATAGATAACCAGGTATAGGAGTTCCAATATGTATATAGAGGTGACGTTTAGAGCAGTTCACCATCGCGGTCTGGTCTTGGCAAGGCTGGTTGCGGTGGACTGCGGGGCACTGTTACTCAATTGTTAGTCGCTCGGTAACAGATAAATCTACAGAACTATAGAAAAGGAAGTAATTATAATGGCTAACGACAAAGTGAGATTTCTCGACACTACACTAAGAGATGGAGAGCAATCGGCTGGTATCGGGATGACCGGCGAAGAAAAAATGGAGATAGCGAAACAACTCGAAAGATTGCGCGTCGACATCATAGAAGCAGGTTTTGCAGCCAGCTCACCTGGAGATTTTCAAGCGGTAAATAATATCGCTAAAGAAATAAAAGATGCTCAAATATGCTCATTAGCTAGGGCACATCCTAACGACATTGACCAAGCCTGGGATGCAATTAAAGTTGCTCAGGCACCTCGTATACATGTATTTTTGTCATCATCTGAGATCCATGTAATGCATCAACTTCGTAAGAATCGCGAAGAAGTTATGGAGCTCGCGGTCAGTATGGTTGAACGCGCCAAGGGATATTGTAACGACGTAGAATTCTCACCCATGGACGCCACTCGAACGGAACCACAGTACCTATATGAGATGCTGGAAGCGGTCATACGAGCAGGCGCTACTACCATAAATGTAGCGGACACTGTGGGGTATGCAATCCCTTCCAATTTTACGACCCTTTTGCAAGATATTCAGAACAAAGTAGCCGGCATTGAAAATGTAACCTTGAGTGTCCACTGCCACAATGATCTTGGCCTCGCAGTGTCAAACAGTTTAGCGGCTGTTGAAGCAGGTGCTCGACAGATCGAAGGATGCATAAATGGTATCGGTGAAAGAGCAGGAAACGCATCGTTAGAAGAAATTATCATGGGACTCGATACCCGCAAGGATCTATTCCAAATTGACATGGGAATTGACACTACACAATTATACCCAGCTAGCCGTCTCGTCAGTCGTATAACCGGCATGGCAGTTCAGGCTAATAAAGCCATAGTGGGGGAGAATGCATTCCGCCATGCATCAGGCATACACCAAGACGGTGTCTTGAAAAACCGTAGCACGTATGAAGTAATGGACCCCGCTAGAGTCGGAGTCCCTAGTAACAGCCTAGTATTGGGTAAACTCAGTGGACGAGCCGGATTACAATCACGCCTAGAAGACTTAGGTTACACCTTATCCAGAGACGAGATTTCTAATGTGTTTGAGTCCTTCAAAGTGTTAGCAGACAAAAAGCGTGAGGTTACAGACCGAGACTTAGAAATCTTAATGGATGAAGAGAAACGAGAAGCTGGTGAGCCGATCAGCTACACTCTAGACCAGGTCCACTTTTCAAGCGGAGACCACGACATCCCGACCGCAACAGTACGGTTGGATGGCCCCGATGGAATCAAGACAGATGCATCCACTGGAAACGGTCCTGTAGACGCTGTTTGTAAGGCTATAGATAGAGTAATCGGATGCTCCACGAGACTCGTTGACTTTAATGTTCAGTCCATAAGTGAGGGTCTCGATTCTATTGGTACTGTCACTATTCGCATAGAAAGTGCTGGTAGAACCTTCTCAGGAAGAGGAGCCTCTACCGATATTGTAGTCGCCAGCGCAAAAGCGTATTTAAGCGCAGTTAATCGGCTACTTGCGGCGGATGATGAAGCTACTAGCCCTGCCATCGGCAGCACTCCAGATTAGGAAGTAAAACACACTATCGGAGAGTAACGTCCATGGCCTCTTAGAAGAGCGACGTGCTCTCCGAACCTAGTTCTCCAACTGAACTATTCTCGGGAGTATTGTCTTGCCTCGAATATCAAGTATAGCCACGGTACCCAAAGTTCCTACCATATGTTTACTACCAGGATAGGTCGGGCTTCCTGGGTTTAAGAACACGATCCCCTTCTTCTCACACAATAGCTCTTCGTGAGTATCTCCAAACAATACTATATCGACCGGCTCCCCAAACTTCTTTACCATGACATCGACCACGTCGTCATTTTCAAATATTAATTCAGTCCCATCGGAATTAGTCAAAATCCCTTTTATGGGCCACTGGATATCATGCACCATTCCAATTGATACTGATTCAACCTTAACAATACGCGTCATGTGAGCTAACCTATCTCCTGGTTCCCTAGGATCTTCGTAGCCCCTGACAGCCAGAACCGGAGCCACTTGCTCTAACACATCTAGAACGCCTAGACACTCGAGATCACCGCAATGCAATATGAGGTCTACTCCTGAGAGACTCGAAAGTATAACGTCCGGCAAGTCGCTACCTGAACCGGCCGAGTGAGTATCCGATATTACACCAACTAGCATCGTTGTTGCGCTATTTCCTTCCTAATGCTTCGATCGTACCCAAGATGGCACGCTGATTCATACCATGTGGGAAAGCTACTACCGGCGCATCCGCCCCGTAAGCTCGGAATCTAGCTAACTGAAACTTGCACTCCTCGGTATCCCCGGTAATCGCTATGCCGTCAACCATCTCGTCGGATATTAGTCGAGCTGCTTTACCCCGATCGTTACGTGCCCAAGCTTCTCGAACTTTATCCGATTCTCTTTTATATCCATATCTGCAAAACAAATTATAGTAATAAGTTCCCATACCCCCTACATAATAGGCGATGTGGTTTCTGATGAGGTCCTTCGCTCGCTCACGTTCTTCAGATTTGTCCGCCATGTAACACAATATCTGTGGGCACACCTTGACTGAGTCAGGATTGCGGCCTGCCAATTCTGAACCATACTCAACAGCATTTTTTAAGCTGCGTAAATGCTGATAGTGGACCCAGATAGGTATCCAACCATTTGCAACTTTTCCAGTCAACTCAAGATTGCGCGGTCCGAGGCTCGCAAGATATATCGGTATCTCAGCCTGAACAGGATTGATATTGAGTCGAAAGCCTCTAAGGCTGAAATCCCCCGCGGAGTAGTCTACTCTCTGCCCCGACAGTGCTTGCCTGATGATTGCAACATAGGCCTCAGTATTCGCGATAGGATTTTTAAACTTTACACCGTGCCAGTTCTCTATAACTATTTTGCCACTAGTACCTAGACCCAATATAGCCCTACCACCAGAAATCGAATCCAGTGAAGCTATACTTTGCGCAATCAAAGAAGGGGTCCTGCTGTAAATAGGAAGTATTCCCGTACCTAACTTCAGAGTAGCGGTGTTACATGCAACGAACGTCAGCAGGGTTAGAGCATCTCGGCCCCAAGACTCCCCAGTGAAAAAGGTTGAATATCCATGCGCCTCACTTAATCGCGCTATCTCAAGAACTTCATCGTTCGTCGTATCCTGACGACTTCCATAAGCTATGGAAATTTGTTCTGATTCCAACGTGCCCCCGCCGCGACTACTTTCTGAGAATACCGTGGAAATGCCATTCCCTTAATTTCGATTTTCCCAGAGAGTGAAATAATCATGAGAATCGCCACCAAATGCTTCGGTCAATTCATCTCGATTGATTTTATTTAGAGCTTCATTTTCCTCAGTCACCAGTCTTGACAGGACACCTTCCCAATCATGCCCATTAGACCGCAACATCTCAGAGCCTATTACGGAGTTGAGATTATCGATTAGCCGTTCTGAATGCACAGCCAAAGCCCCTCCGCTTATCACAAATACAACAACCGAGGGCACCAATTCGTCATCATCCGGATCAATCCCCAAAGTTTCCAATATAAAGGACATTGAAATATCCCGTATAAGTTCTTCCATTCTCAGTGGGAGGTTTATTAGATGGGAAAATGGGGCATTGGTTTCACGACGAGCAACAAGTGAGAACTCGTGTTCAACAGCAGCATAAAACCTGTCTGTGAAAATGTCCTGGGTATTTAATAGATTTACAACTGGATCGCTATATCTGAGATCAACTGTCATAAACTCTCTCAGATGAGGAAATATGAAGATCTGCAAATCACATTCTTCACCTTCGGGGACCTGACCTTTAAATAAATCTTCCATCAACGTATCAACTCTGCACTCTATTGTACCAAATCGTACCAAGTTCCAATTGTACGGATACAAGTATACCTGCTCCAATAAGTACAACCAAATGAGTCACGAGTTCAGCCTATACTTTTAGTAAATCGTCAAACTGTTTCGACAACCAATTCGCTAAACTTATGCGTCCAATAGCCTCACGTAGAACTCTCTGTTTCAATCTCCTGTCCTCAGAGGGCAATTCTATAGCTTTCCCCATGGCGTCAGCAGTGCCCTGGAGATCAGCAGCACTAATACCAATGACCCCATCCTTGAGGTGCGGGTATACTCCGCTGGTATTTGACAGTACCATCGCACCATTCTTAGCGTTTACTAAGGGGCCCTCTTGGGCGATCAAATTTGTCCCTTCACTGATGGTATTAACTAGCAAAACGTCGTAGAAAGTCATAGCGGCAACAGCCTGAAGATAATTATTTTCTATGAACGCTACAACTGGTGTCCAGATGTCTGTACGATACGCCGTATTAATACGATTAATTTCCTGGCGTATTTCTTCCAAGTATCGTTGATATTGCCTAATATGCGAGCGAGAAGGTACTATAAATGCCCAAAATGTTACATGTTCCTGTAAGTCTTTTCGATCTTTCAACAAGATTTCAAACGCCTTCAGACTTCGGACAATATTCTTGCTCGGTTCTGCCCTGTCAATACGCACAACTGATATATCAGTAGCAGAATCGATTAAAGCCCGCTGATGTTCTCGTACTCTTCTTGATTCACTTATCTTCACTACTTCATCTGGATTGATACCCATCGGATACACTTTAATAGTGCATTTGTGCCCGTCCATCACTACAATCTGATTATCCCAATCTATATCGGCGTCCAAATCCAATAGACTTATCGTAGAGAGGAAATTACGGCTGTCTGCCATAGTTTGGAAGCCAACTATGTCTGCCTTACATAACGAGTAACATATCTCCCGAACGATAGTGACCGGCAATAGGTACCAATAACGCGATTCGGGCCAGGGGACATGTATATAGTGCTGTATCAAGACGTCAGGCCGCGCCTCTCGCAGGAGTCCAGCGCATAGATATAGATGATAATCATGCAACATGACCAACGTCGGTTTGGAAGATGAGTCTATCTCTTCCAAGATTTCAGTAACAAAACTTTGATTTACTTGGCGATACCCTGAAACCCAAGCGTCATACACCGTTGAATCCACGTTGGGGCTATACGGTGTATTCCACATATAATGATGTAAAAACCATAACAGGGGATTGCATATGATGTTATAAAATTTATGGTACACGCGACGGGATGGTTTCACGAACCTAATGGAGCCCGAAAATTTAGCTTCAGGATGAGGGATTTTGGGACTGCCATCGGGAGAAGTTGCGCGCCTGTCGGCTTCTCCAAGAGCGCTAGATATCCACGTAAAATCGGTCTCCTCTGGCAATGCCCCCAATGCTGTAACTACACCCCCACTAGTGTGGCGGGGCACCAGTTTATCATCATCAGCTGACCGATATTCAACAGGACCGCGATTACTTGCGACAATTAAGGAGTACCGCTCCGTTATATCGATACACAGCTGAGCCAAATCAGCCATGTCTTACTCCAGTACCCTGTCCCTACCATAATTCCATAGGTTTGGAAGGGCTATTCTTATAAATCGAGAATAGCATACCCTTAGGATACAGTCCAGAAATGTCTTCTTCATCCCAGCATTTTTATTATAGCGTCGGGCACATGACCCAAATCTTCAACGGTGACGTCAGGTTCAGATCCTGTCACGCTCAATTGACCACGTTCTGAGAATCCCGATACCCATATAGCCTTCATACCAACTAAATGAGCACCAACTACGTCGTGATGTACGCTATCTCCCACATGCACGGATTTGGCGGCACTACCACCGACTCGAAATAGGGTTCTATGGAACATTTCCGGGGCAGGCTTAGAGAATAATTCCTCATCTGAAAAGACTGTGTGCTCAAAATATCTTAAAGCTCCTGTGTTTTTCAGAAACTTTCGAAATGCAACTCCGGGTGTCATTCCGGTGTTTGATATCAATGCCATCTTCGCACCGCTCTCCGCTATTTTAGACAGAACCTCTAAACATTTTCCGTGCAATGTCGGCGGTGCTAAGAAGAAAGCATCACAATATATTTTACTCACGGAATCGAAGACATCTGAGCCTAATGATTCACTCAATCCATCTTCAAGGGCCTCTAGGAAAAGTTTTATTTGGCCGTCAAAGGGAATATCCAGAAGCTTGCTTCGAATCGCTCTACATTGAACTGCGCATTCGTTATAAGCGTCTTTTAATTCAGTGTAGCTATAGTCTCTACCAGCATCAGCGAGTACTTCTCTAATCCCAGATAGCCGCAACTGGCCGCGTCGAGAACCCTGATCAACAGAGTCGATTAAAAGCGTCTGCCACAAATCAAAAGTGATTACATCAAACAAATGTCTAAATACTCCATCGTGGTTGATTACTATATTGGCGGATGTTGGAGATGCCATTCAGTAGTTGATTCGTATGCATGAGCAATCTGTAGAACTGTTGCTTCATCGAAAGCCTTGCCAGCTATCTGGAGCCCAATGGGCATCCCAGATTCGGAGAATCCGCAAGGGATAGTTATCGCCGGAGTCCCTGTAATATTGTACGGGCGACTATATTGTGTTACTGCGGCAGTTGTACCGATTCTGGTCCCGTTGATCTCAACACTCTGCTCTAACAAAGTAGGGGCCGTAATCGGCTGACTAGGACCCACCAAGACGTCCACAGATCGATACAACTCATCGACAGAAGTGTTGAACATTGACCGTGCCTGCTGTGCCTTTAAATAATCTGCCGCCGTTATAAGGAGACCGGATTCTAGTCGCAGACGAACCGGCGGATACAGCTCTTCTGCGTGGAGTTTCAACAATTCTCTATGGTACGCAGCAGCTTCACACATTAGTATCGTCCCTGATATAGCCTGCGATTGTTCAAACATCGGCATAGAGACTTCATGAAGCTCCGCTCCCAAACTTTCAAGGTGTGAGATCGCATTTCTTACTACAAGCTCTACTTCTGGATCTATAAGGGCATCAAAAAACTCTTTGACTATACCAACTTTCATACCTCTGATTGGTTTATTAAGGCTCTGAGAATAATCAGGTATGGTTACCCGAGCTGACGCTATATCCTTCGGATCGAAACCGCTTATAACATTCATACTCAATGCCGCGTCTTCCACTGTTCTTACCATAGGACCTGGATGGTCCAAACACCATGACAATGGAGTTAATCCATGCCGACTCACCAAACCATAGGTAGGCTTAAGGCCGACAATACCGCAAAAAGCACTCGGTATTCGAACTGAACCGCCAGTATCACTCCCCATTGTTATTGTACATTGGCCAGAAGCAGCCGCAGACCCGGATCCGCCACTTGAGCCTCCTGCAATTTTCTCCGGATCCCAAGGGTTGTGCATATGGCCATAATCAGGGTTTTCACCTGTTGGTCCATAGGCAAATTGGTGCATGTTCAATTTCCCAATCAGGATCGCACCGGCAGCCCTAAATTTAGACGCCACTGTACAATCTTCATTCGGGATATAATTGTCAAAAATACGGGACCCTGAAGTAGTCTTAACTCCACCCGTATTAAAGAGATCCTTCAAACCTACCGGTATGCCATGAAGAGGACCCAAATAATTGCCCCTGTTTATCATAGATTCTGCTCGTTTGGCTGCCTCGCGAGCTTCGTCAGCTAATAACGTTATAAAAGAATTGAGTACAGCTTCAGTCTCAGATATCCGGTCCAGGTGAGCGTCGATAAGTTCAACCGGAGAAATTTGCTTTTGGAATATTAGATCAGACAAGTCCCTGACGCTGGCGTAACATAGATTCATATCGCTCATAAGGCATCCTCTTGAGCCGGAATGAACATCATCGGAGGTTCAGTGCTACCCACATCAATACTCCCTAAGTCACCAAGGCTCAATAATACGTTTTTTACATATGAAAATAACTCTTGTTCATGCTCAGGTTTTAGATCAACGCCTGACTGCCTCATCAAATACAGGAAAGCGTCGTACGGTAAATCGTTGCTACTTGATACCATTAGTGAATGCCTCCTCCAAGTTAACGGATGACCAAGGTTTCCACATTATTACCCAACGCATATCAACTAGCAAATTCGTCCCCGTGATACGCTAACTGTTATACTGCCTCGAGTTTTACACCAGGCCAAATTACCGCAACCTTATTTTAGAAGACATTCATATATTGAACGCGATTTCTTGAAGAGAGAATACCAATAGAAATAAATCAACATACAACTAGATCCATTATCCGGCATGCTCCTTGGGGACCGTTAGCAGTCTCGATCGGCGTAATGCTCTTTCTCAGTAGCATGGCGATAGTTCTGCTGTCTTTAAGTAGATTATTCCAACGGGACGACGGATTCTCGGAGGTGCTACTCAGTCTCTTAATGGGACTAATAATCATAGGTATAGTATGCTTCCCAACAAAAATAATTTACCGATGTTCATGGGAAGACTTTGGTATACGTCTGCCGAACTCGCCGGTCATTATCTGGTCTGCGTTGTCTGTTATAACGGTATTATTATTTCTTGGATTCGTAGTTGGATACTCCCAAATAGTCTCCTTACTTGGCTGGACCATACTACTTCCACCAGACGTTTCGGACATAATAGCTGTCCCACATGGCAATATCGCAATAGCCACATTTTGCATGATAGGTCTGTGGACTCCATTTACAGAGGAGTTATTATTTCGAGGTTTTATTTTCTCAGGCCTGCGATCTCGACTAGGCCTGCATCTTTCGGTAATCATAACCTCTCTGTTGTTCAGCGGCATGCATGCACATGTAGGTGTCTTAATCCCAACATTTGCAATGAGCATATTACTGACATATCTATATCGGCTCTCTAACTCAATTTGGCCATGTGTATTAGCTCACAGTATTAACAACTGCCTCACCTTAGCTATAACCTTTATCCCTGTATGGACATCAATAGCCGCTTAGTGTAGATTGACTGGGTTGAGGTAGAGAGCGGTGGACCGAGTATCAGAAACTTTTAGATCTATAAGAGAAACCGGACGTACCGGTTTGGTTACATACATTACATCCGGATTCCCTAGCCTCGATATAACCACAAAGATCATTCCTGTTCTAGTTGAGAACGGAGCAGACATTATCGAACTGGGGATACCCTTTAGCGACCCTTTAGCTGATGGCCCTGTGATACAGGAATCAACTAACATAGCGCTCCAAAACGGAGTTACGATTGATGATTGTTTAGATCTCGTCGAGTCTGTTCGCGAAGATATACCAACGACCCCTCTCATCCTAATGGGTTACTACAACCCAATCTTTAATTACGGTATTCCAGAATTTACCTCCAAATGTGCCGCAGTGGGCGTAGACGGACTCATAGTCGTAGATCTACCATGGGAGGAAATCACTCCTCTTCGGATGGCATGCCGTGAGCATGAGATCCGCATCATTCCTCTCTTGGCTCCCACTAGCGCTGACGAGCGCATCACTGACACCATCAACGTAGGGTCAGGATTCATTTACTGCGTAAGTGTTACTGGAGTTACTGGATCTAGGCAAGATGTCTCGAATCGTGGAATGGAACTAATCCACCGCGTTAAGGATCACACATCATTGCCCCTAGCCGTCGGTTTTGGGATATCAACTCGGGAACATGTGATAGAAGTATGCAAGGAAGCGGATGCTGCAGTCGTAGGCAGCGCGCTCATCCGTGCGATGCTAGACTCTTCGCAGGAGCAGATTATCGCAAACGTGGCTGATCTGGTTTCAAATCTATCCGGTATGAAGTCTTAGGAAGAATGCAATGACAGAGTGTAGAGGCATACGCGGTGCTACCCGGGCGTCCGGAAATACAGCAGATGAAATATACGGAGCTACCAAAGAACTACTTACTGCATTAATTGAAAGTAATCAGCTCGAAGAATCCAAAGTTGCTACTGTATTTTTCACTGTCACAGAGGACTTAGATGCGGTCTTTCCAGCCGCCGCTGCCCGACAACTCGGGTGGAATAGTACGGCATTGATGTGCGCTCGTGAAATACCGGTGCCAGATAGCATGCTTGGTTGTATACGGGTATTAATTCTATACAACACAGACACCCCACAATCCGAGGTAACAAACATCTATTTGAACGGGACCGATGCTCTTCGTTCCCAGGGAATTCCCGAATAACAGAATTCAGATTTTCCCTAGCACTTCGTCCGGGAACCTAATTGACAGTCCCCGGCACTATCTCGTATAATGCCACAGATGTTTAACTTGTTGGGTTCTTACGGCTACTATTACAACTTTACCGATACATACTATGTCGGCGGAGTTTTGGTGCTATAGAAACCATCCTGAAGTCAGAAATACACCAAAACCCCAGCCACTAAGGTTGGGGTTTTTGTTTCAGAGTTAACACAATTCTGGTAGTTGTTAAACAAAACCACAAAAAATATTACGATATTAGCGAGAGGAGTCTACTGTGCAGTCGTCATCAACAAGGGATGTACACGTAATGGATACACAACCTTTAATCACACCCATACAGTTAATTAAGGAAATTCCCATCTCAGACAAAGCCAAAGAGGTTGTACTATCCGGGAGAGAACAAGTTCGTAAGATCCTAAACGGGGAAGATTCTCGTATGCTCGTGATCGCCGGACCTTGTTCAATACACAACGAGAAATCTGCTATCGAATACGCAGAACAATTGGTCGAATTGTCGGCAAAGGTTTCCGACAGAATGCTGATTGTCATGCGAGTTTACTTCGAGAAACCACGAACTACAGTAGGATGGAAAGGTCTCATATACGATCCACATCTGAACGATAGCTTTGACATTGAAGGTGGCCTTAAAACTGCTCGATCTCTACTACTTAAGATTAATGAGATGGGGATGTATGCCGGCACAGAGTTCTTGGACCCGATAGTTCCACAATACCTAGCAGACTTAATTACGTGGTCCACTATTGGCGCAAGGACAACCGAGAGCCAGATACACAGACAAATGGCGAGCGGATTGAGCATGCCAGTAGGGTTCAAAAATGGGACAGACGGTAACGCTCAAATCGCTGTAGACGCTATGTTATCTGCTAGAAGCCCACATGGGTTCATTGGTTTGGATAACGATGGCCGCACTGCCTTAATCAAAACTACCGGCAATCCTGATGGACACTTAGTGTTGAGAGGCGGAAACAGCGGCCCAAACTACCACGCTGATGATGTAGCAGATGCGAAAGGGCGCTTAACGTCAGGCGGAGTTCGGTCTCAACTTGTGGTAGATTGCAGTCACGGTAACTCCTACAAGGATCATACTAAACAAGGTATGGCTTTCAAAGATGTTGTTAGCCAACGCGCCTCAGGTGATTCAGACATAATCGGATGTATGCTCGAGAGCAACCTTAATCCAGGAAACCAGAAACTGTGTGAAGATATCTCACAACTCGAATATGGTGTATCCATTACCGACGCATGCATTGGATGGCAGGAAACCGTCGACTTACTAGGCTGGGCTCACGACGAATTAGGAACTGCTAAACCAGCAGCGGTTCGTTAGCCAACACTTTACCACGAAGTAACTCAATAGCCAGAAAGCCTTCGAAAGCGGAGGCTTTCTCTTTTGTTGCTAAGGATACCTAATGGTGCTACGAAATCCGTTAGCCAAATAACTGATCTGCACGGCTATAGCTACTGGACTTAAGTTATTTACGCTTTCCGAACAGGATATTGCATCCTATAGCTTACGTTGGTATAATCCCCGTCAATTTAGAGCACGGTCGCTTATATCCGGTCGGTCTGGAGAGTGGTATCCATGATTCCTAAGATAACCCTCGAGACGGTTAGTAGAGAAGATATAGAACGGATCAATCTGTGGCTTGAAGACGGCGAGATTAGCGATTCATGGTACGGGTTGGACGGAGATGGCAATGCAGTTCACATAGGGTATTCCCCTAGTCACTTGATGTCGGATGCAGACTTGCCTACATTGGAGGGTATCCAGAATAGCTCCAGAAGAATATTCTCGTTGTACAGTAATGACCAAGGGCACATCGGAGAAGGTCAACTCGTGATCGAATGGGCTCTCCAAGAAGCCCAGCTATTTATTTTAATTGGTCGGAAAGACCTATGGCATCATCATTATGGGACATCAGCACTAATATCACTCTTGGACGAGGCCTTCCGAAATTTACAACTCCATAGAGTATGGGTTGACGTCCCTGACTACAACGTTCATGCACTTACTATGTTCAATCATATTGGTTTTGTTCTCGAAGGACATATGCGGTCTACCCACAAAAAAAACCAATCATGGTATGACTCTTCAGCGATGGGCCTACTGCAAGATGAATATCCGCGAAGGCGTGCCAGGGTAATGGAATCCTAGAACAGAAACACCGTTACCAAGAACATTTTCCGTGGAGGACTATATGCCAGTAATTACCATAAACGGACCGATTGGAGCAGGGAATATTGAGGTGGGGCAATTAATATCTGAACGCCTTCAGATTGACTACGTAGACCGCATGGTATTTGCCGAAGCAGCCAAGCTAGCTGGAGCTCCAGTCGGAGCAATGATTGCTAAAGAACAAAAAGTAGTTAGTTTCCGAGACAAACTTGGACGGTTTCTACAAGACGTATTAGAAAGGTCCGCTGCATCAGGCATAAGCGGAGAAGCCTATTTCGGCCGAGGAATGGAAATGTTACCCGCAGAGACCTACGAAGAGTTGGCAAGAGACCCCTCATCCCCCAATCAGCGGCTAAATGACACTGGATTTATTGAGGCTACTACCTCAGTAGTTAAGCGATTAGCTGAATCCGGTAATGTCGTGATCATTGGAAGAGGCTCAAATATGATATTGCAGAACGTACCCGGGGTTGTTCATATCGGATTAGTAGCTCCGCCCGACGTACGGTCCGCCACTGTCCTCGCAAGAGAACACTTCACACAGCCCGAAGCTGACTCATATGTAAAAGAATTGGAAGAAGCAAGAGTCACATTCTATCGGAAGTTTTTTAAAGTTACGCCAAGCGACCCTAATCTCTACCACATGATATTGAACATGGGGGTATTGACCCACCAGAATGCAGCGGACATGATTTGTCACACTGTAGGAGATATTTAATACCACGAGATATAATATAGTTATCCCACATTCTAGGATAACGTGACAGAAACTTTTGATTCCATTCAGTGACGCTAACACCCATTACCAATCGAAGCCCGCCGTTACGATTACGCTTATTGGGATTAATAGCATCGTATTTGCTTTGCAGATTCTTTTCGGTGGGATCGGTATGGTTTTCGGAGACCCGGGTATAGACGCCTCTCAAATATTTTATAAGTGGGGATTCATACCCTCAGAAATTTCAAGCGGACAACCTGCTACAACGGTATACGCTGTCTCACAGGGTCCATTTGGAACAGTAACTGCACCTATAGATATAACGACTCCTATTTCGAACTGGATATCGCTATTATCTTCCATGTTTATGCATAGTAGCGGACTTCATTTCGCCGGAAACATGCTCTACTTATGGGTTTTTGGCGATAATGTAGAGCATAGATTAGGGCGTGTTCCCTATGCAATCTTCTACTTGGTTTGCGGGATCCTAGCTACTCTGTGCCATTGGTTCTTTTTCCAAAACTCCCCCGTTCCGCTTATTGGTGCAAGTGGCGCAATATCTGGTGTCCTTGGAGCATACTTCTTACTGTATCCATACAACCGAGTTAAAGTCTTATTCATTTTTGTATTCATAACCGCATTGGAATTACAGGCTATGTACGTGCTCGGGTTTTATCTGCTATTGCAAGTCTATCAATTACTAGGTACATTTGGAGTATCCCATCAGACAAGCGTAGCATTATGGGCCCACATAGGTGGTTTTATTACAGGATTGATAGTAATAGCCCTGTACAATAAACTCTCTGGACAACCTGTTTGGCCTCGCAGAATTTACTCAGCCTTTGGCCGAAAACGAGGCCCCTTTTAGCGAGACTTAGAGTACCGTCCGAAACTCAAAGGATTCACAAAACCGTGGTATCTCCTTTCTGATAGACTCATACTGCTCACCTGCAAGATATCGTTAAACACATTTCTTATGATATTATGTTGCTTAAGTCATTAAGTAATCATCTCAACTATTTACTCGGAGGAATACATGCTGGACTATAAGCCTAATATGGTCTTGTCAAATCAAGAATATAAGGTAGTGGGAACTAGGCCTATTCGGCCTGATGGTGCAGATAAAGTAACTGGCAAAGCCAGATACGCAGCTGATACAAATTTACCAGGTCTCCTTTTTGGGAGAGTCTTACGCAGCCCGCACGCCCATGCGCGGATCAAGAATATAGACACTAGTAAAGCAACTGCGCTTCCTGGTGTGAGAGCAGTAGTCACCTCTGCAGACATCGTAGAACCAACCGGCAGAGCCTCCGAATTATCCGAAGGCGCAATGGTCAACTATAAGTTTTTGAGTAACAATGTGCTTGCCACCGACAAGGCTTTGTATAAAGGACACGCTATCGCGGCAGTGTGCGCATCCAATACTCACATTGCTGAGCAAGCTCTCAAACTAATCGAAGTAGAATATGAAGTGCTGCCTCCGGTCATGAATGCTAAAGAGGCGATGAAAGCCGACGCCCCGTTACTACATGACCGCTTAGCATCCATGAATACCGCAAGTATACGTGCAGGTGGCGTCCTTGATGATAATGATCCCACCAAGGGAAGCAACCTCGCAAATAAATTTGAATTCCAGTTAGGGGACTTGGAAAAAGGCTTTGCCGAGGCTGATTTCATAGTGGAGAAAGAAACATCCACCGTGGCAGTTCATCAAGGCTATATCGAACCTCAAAGTGGTACCGCACAATGGCATGAAGACGGGACACTCACCGTATGGTCTAGTAGTCAGGGGCATTTCACAGTTCGTGACTACACAGCACGACTAATGGGAGTCCCAGTCTCAAGTGTCAAAGCGGTCCCAATGGAAATCGGTGGCGGATTCGGAGCAAAGCTGACAATGTACGCTGAACCGATAGCAGCGGCCCTTGCCCGCAAGGCAGGAGCTCCTGTAAAAGTCACAATGACACGAACAGAGGTTTTTGAAGCCACAGGTCCTACGTCAGGAACATTCATAACGGTGAAAATGGGAGCAACCAAAGACGGCCGCATAACTGCCGCTGACGCCAAGATGATATTTGAAGCTGGGGCATTTCCAGGCTCACCGGTGGTGGGCGGCGCCCAATGTATCATGTCAGCCTACGACATACCAAATGGCCGTATTGAAGGTTATGACGTAGTAGTAAATCGGCCCAAAACTTCAGCATACAGAGCGCCTGGTTCGCCAGCTGCTGCTTTCTGTATAGAAACAGTCATAGATGAACTCTCAGAAAAAATTGGGATGGATCCCATAGATTTCAGATTATTAAATAGTGCAAAAGAAGGAACCCGCCGAGTAACCGGGCCCACCATGCCGGTAGTCGGTTTCATTCAAACCCTAGAAGCGGTGAAAAACCATCCCCATTACTCCGCTCCTAAAGACGGCAAATACAGGGGTAGGGGAGTAGCTACTGGCTTCTGGGGAAATAACACAGGCCCATCAAGCGCAGTCGCCACGGTAAATCCAGACGGCACTGTTAATCTCGCGGAGGGATCTCCTGACATAGGCGGCACAAGGTCATCGGTATCCCTGCAGCTAGCCGAGGTATTAGGTATCCCAGTTGAGGATGTTCACCCACAAGTAGTCGATACCGATTCTATTGGGTTCACGTCTAATACTGGTGGGAGTAGCGTTACTTTCAAAACCGGCTTCGCAGCATATACTGCAGCACAACACGTTAGACAACAACTCATCGAAAGAGCCGCGAAGATTTGGGATGTGTCCACGGATGATGTTGAGTATACGGACGGTGTAGCTCAACACAAATCAGACTCAGAACTAAAACTCACCTTTAAACAGATAGCAGCCCGACAAGTGCCAACTGGTGGACCCATTGTCGGAAGTGCTGGAGTAAACCCTCCAGGCGCCGGCCCTGCGCTAGCCGCCCATGTAGTAGACGTAGAGGTAGACGTAGAGACGGGTAAAGTCGAAATCGTTAGATATACTGCATTTCAAGATGTTGGTAAAGCGATTCACCCAAGCTACGTTGAAGGACAAATCCAAGGCGGCGTCGTTCAAGGGATTGGCTGGGCTTTAAATGAAGAATATTACATGAATGATAATGGTCATATGGTCAACTCTAGCTTCTTAGACTATCGGATGCCGGTAAGTCTAGACCTGCCTATGATAGATACTGTAATAGTGGAAATAGCTAACCCTAGCCACCCATTTGGAGTCAGAGGGGTAGGAGAGGTTTGCATATGTCCGCCCATGGCTGCTATTTCCAATGCAATATATGACGCTATAGGAACTAGGATTAACGAATTACCTATGAAACCGGGAACGATTCTAGAGGCCCTAGGGAAGATCTAAAACACTATATGGGAGCAAGGTTCGACCTATTTACGAGTTAGAAATACATGGCTGAAGTGTGGATACCACCTCAACTACAGAATATGACTGGCGGAGTTGAAATAGTACAAGTTCCAGGCTCCACAGTGCGTCAACTTATCAATAATCTTGACGAACAGTATCCGGGCTTGAAAGAGATTCTCTACGATGAGGAAGAAGAGGACATAATGCCGGGTTTAGCTGTTATTGTAGACGGCGAAGCCAGCCAGCTTGGTGTCTTGGAGAGGGTAACTGACGATAGTGAAGTTCATTTTCTACCCGCTATAGGCGGAGGGCGTTGATAGTAATACAACACAAAGCATATGAAAGCGAGGCATCTGCCTCGCTTTCATAGTTAGAATTAGTTTCCTTGACAAGGTAACAACGCCCAGATAGAGTATTTTCAGTTCCTTAACAATATAACGTGACACTAGGTCCTTACAGTTAAATGGGAAATGCGGTGAAACTCCGCTGCGGTCGCGCCACTGTAAGCGAATAGACATTCGCAAGCCAGGGAACCTGCCTAGAGTTGATGTGTCGTGAGATTGCGCTATACAGTCCTGATACGGTAAAAATAGACAGATAGGACCCCTGGTATAGCCAGGGGTTTTCTTATAAAACCCACCCCTAACGGACTAACCGAATAAACAGAATCACTATTTCAGAAATAATAAGGTTTTAGATATGAATAAAGCTCCCAATGATCTGCACATGACTATAGTAGGTGTCGGCCCAGGGGATCCAGATATGCTCACAATAAAAGCACAAAAGGCCATCGCATCTGCAGACGTTGTTGTCGGTTTCCAGACAGTGCTGAATGTGGTCCAGAGCTGGGTTACAAAAGGCGAATTATGCCCAATGAGCTATCGTAACCAAGAAGACGTCCTAGACTACGCTTACTCCCAAGTTGAAGCTGGTAAAACATGCGTCGTTTGTGCATGGGGAGATTTGAACGTATCCGCCAGAGAGTTGCTGGAGCGAGTATACAGAAGAGTTGGACACGTCACATTGATACCCGGTATCAGTTCCATTCAATTCGCCGCCGCCCGCACAGGCATATTCATGGAAGAATCTCTCTTTATCACCCTACATAAGCGAGCTGATACTGGGGCAGACCTGGACGAGCTTACGCACCACCTGAAAGACAGTCTACGTAACATCATATTGTTACCACGCCCATTCGACCTGATGCCTGCTCTGATAGCGGCAAACCTGATTAAAGAAGGAATCTCGGCTGAGAGAATGGTTCGTGTATACCAACGCCTGAGTTTCAATGACGAACAATGTTGGGAAGGTACTCTAGGCGAGTTAGGCGATAACACCGAAGAATTTAGCGATCTGTCAATACTCGTATTTAGACTCCCAAAATAAGACCATAATCTAAAAAGGAAGGACAACACCTAAAAGTGAGTTCTCAAAAAGCTCCATCGAAGCACATTGTTATCGTAACCACGGCTGATACTGATATCCTGACAATTGAGCGAGCAATGGCCACGCTCGACGTTCCAGATTTACCCAATGTCCGAGTTTTTAATCCAGTCTCCAACAACGATAGTCAAACGGGAACAGACATTCTATCCTCTCTTGATAACGCGGGTGTCGTGGTACTACGCCTACTCGGGGGCAAAAGTGCGATGGGCGAAACATTTGACACTCTTGTCAGTCATTGTCGTTCCCATAACATACCTCTGATCGCATGTCCCGGTCACCAAGAATGGGACGAAGACCTCATCACGGCATGCTCAGTTCCTGTGTCAGAACTAGAGACTACCTTTAGTTACTTGATGCAAGCCGGAGTCCAAAACTTTGCGAACTTGATACTATTCCTCAGCGATAGTTATCTGGACAAGAGCTATGGTCATGAAGCTCCCGAACCTTTGCCTTGGGAAGGCGTATATCACCCAGAGACTCCATCCCTCCTTGATGTAGAATCACACATCAATTCGCATTGGATAGATGGACAACCAAACATTGGGTTACTGTTCTACAGAGCTCACTGGATGAGTGGGAACCTACAGTTTATAGACGATCTGATAAGATCCATAGAATCGCACGGAGCAAACGTACTCCCAGTGTTTTCCTTCAGTCTGAAACACAATCCCGAGGACGAATCTGAACATAGTGACACGATACAGAAATACTTAATCGGGCCAGAAGGCTTGGCTCGGGTAGATTGCGTGGTTAACACAATGGGGCTCGCGATGAGCGACATAAGTGATCAAGGTGCGACTATAGCCAGTGGCTGGGCTACCAACATCATGGAGAGTATGGATGTTCCGGTTATACAAGCTGTGGTAAGTACAAGTTCTCAGGAAGAATGGCGACAAAGCGATCTAGGACTAGGCCCCATAGACACAGCTATGAACGTCGCTCTTCCAGAATTCGATGGGCGGATAATATCTGTCCCATTTTCATTCAAAGAAGAAACCACTTCAACGATCCAGAATTCCCTACAGACTAGTCGGTTACAACGGTACGTTACCAAACCAGATAGAGTCGAGACCGTAGCTAAACTAGCAGCAAAATGGGCAAACCTAAGAAGAAAAAGCAATTCTGAAAAGCGCTTAGCAATAATCATGAGCAATTACCCCACTAAAGATGCGAGAATCGGAAACGCAGTAGGGCTCGATACACCCGCATCTGTTGTTAATATACTCAACGCACTTTCAAAAAGCGGTTACGTGGTTCACGATATACCCACAGACGGGGATGAGCTTGTCCATAGGTTGATTGAAAGATGTAGCAACGATCGAGATTCCCTAACCGAAGAGCAAATGCGCCTAGCCGCGGGACACATTTCTACAGCTAATTACTCAACTTGGTTTGATTCCTTCCCTGAAACAATCCAAGCCCAGCTTCAAGAAGCTTGGGGGGATCCGCCCGGTCAAGTTTACAGGACGGGTACTCAACTAGCCGTAGCAGGGTTGGATTTGGGGAATATTTTCGTGGGGCTCCAACCTCCAAGAGGGTTTGGAGAGCATCCGATTTCTGTTTATCACAGTCCTGATCTAACACCTACTCATCACTACATTGGTTATTACCGATGGATCAAAGATGTTTTCCAAGCTGACGCTATGGTTCACGTAGGAAAACACGGAACCCTAGAATGGCTTCCCGGCAAAGGCATAGGTTTGTCAGAAGAATGCTATCCTGAGGTTGCGCTTCAAGATATGCCATTATTTTACCCATTTATAATTAACAATCCAGGTGAGGGTACCCAAGCAAAACGCAGAACGCACGCAACCATCATTGACCATTTAATTCCGCCCATGACAACCGCAGACAGCTATGGAGATATCGCAAAGCTTGAACAACTCATGGATGAACATTATCAATGCCAGACCTTGGACCCAGGGAAACTTCCCATATTGGAAGCCCAAATTTGGGAGATAGTCCAAAAAGCAGAACTTCATCGAGACTTGGGGGTTGATACACAACCCGATGACTTTGGCGAGTTTATGCTCAATATCGATGGTTATTTGTGTGAGATCAAAGACGTACAAATCAAGGATGGCTTGCATATCCTGGGAGAACCACCAAGTGACGAACACCTAGTAGGTCTTATGTCAGCCTTGACTAGGTTAGATATGGGTGAAGTTCCGAGCTTGCGTAGGTCTATAGCCGAGGCTATTGGCCTCGACTATGAAAGTTTGATTGACGACCCAAGTCAACCAATCACCAAACCTATTCCCGACGTTATCCGAAACCTCAATCCTGACCAGCCGGTGCGCAGCGTGGGGGATCTGATCGAGGGAGTAGAAGATCTGTGTAGACTCGCTTTAGGAGGATTGAAAACTGCGCAATTCAACGCTGATCTCGTTGAGAGCGTAACAGAGGAAATAGTTGGATTCAAAGATCCTCAAACCATTCATTCGTTATCCTATGCTTCTAGTTTTATCTATCCTTCCTTAATGAAAACAACCGACGAGATCGATAATTTGCTGAGGGGACTCGACGGACGATTTGTACCTGCGGGTCCCAGTGGTTCTCCCACTAGGGGGCTACCTAACGTTCTCCCGACTGGACGTAATTTTTACTCTGTTGATCCCAAGACCTTGCCTTCTCCTGCGGCATGGGAAGTTGGAAAGGCTCTCGGAGATTCCTTACTAACGAAATATTTGGATGAAGAGAGCCAATACCCCGAAATGGTTGGGCTAGTCGTGTGGGGGACTTCAGCCATGCGAACACATGGCGATGACATAGCCCAGATACTCTATTTGCTCGGCGTTCGCCCTATTTGGCAACAAGAGAGTCGCCGCGTTACAGGAATTGAGGTAATTCCACTCGCTGAACTTGGGAGACCTAGAATTGATGTTACCGTTAGAATCAGCGGGTTCTTCAGGGACGCTTTTCCAAATTTGATATACATAATCGATCAGGCAATTCAAACCGTAGCAGCTTTAAGCGATGAATCACCTGAAGAAAACTATATCAGGAAGCACCTTATCGAAGACAATACTACAGAAAATACAACTTCCCCAACGGTATTACAAGATACAGATGACACACCATCCTTGTTCAGAATCTTTGGCAGTAAACCCGGCACATATGGCGCCGGAATTCTACAAGTGCTAGATGAGCGTAATTGGGAAACGGTTCAGGACCTAGCAGAGGTGTACACAGCATGGGGAGGGTACGCATATACCCAGAAAAATTTCGGGGTGACTGCGCGCAATGAATTCCGGCACCGCTTTAGTCAGATCGTAATAGCGGCAAAAAATCAGGATAACCGCGAACATGACATATTCGATAGCGATGACTATATGCAATATCACGGGGGAATGATTGCTACTGTACGAGCCCTGACAGGACAAAACCCTAGAGAATTTTTTGGAGATAGTTCTGACCCGAACAGATCGAAGGTGAGGGATCTTCAAGACGAAGCTCGGAGAGTTTTTCGCAGTAGAGTAGTAAATCCCAAGTGGATTGATTCCATGAAGCGACATGGTTACAAAGGCGCATTCGAACTGTCAGCGACTGTAGACTATATGTTTGGATATGACGCCACCGCCAACGTTGTAGAAGATTGGATGTATGAAAACGTTACTGAAGAGTACGTGCTAAACGAAGATATGCAGGAATTCTTCAAGGCTAGCAATCCTTGGGCTTTGAGGGGCATAGTGGAAAGACTCTTAGAGGCGATTCAACGTGGTTTATGGGAGAATCCCCCAGAGGACATGCTTGCGGATTTACAAGCACTATATCTCGAACTAGAGACTGATATAGAAGCCCGCCAAGAATAACGTACTCAAATGAACATTTCGGAGAGAGGTATCTAATTGTCACCAGAAAGAGATGAAACTCGGGAGCCAACATTCCCATTCAGCGCGATAGTAGGACAAGAAGCCATGAAACGCGCACTATTACTAAATACCATAAACCCTAAGATTGGTGGAGTACTAATACGTGGCAAGAAAGGGACCGCTAAGTCTACTGCTGTTCGATCATTAGCTGCCCTACTTCCTGAGATCCAAGTTGTATCCGGATGCCAATACAGATGTCTCCCCGATGTTCCACAGGCGGTTTGCGAAACATGCACTAATGGAATGGAACGACCAGAACTTCGCCAGGTCAGGGTAGTAGATCTTCCTGTCGGGGCTACAGAAGATCGCTTAGTTGGCTCGATTGATATAGAGACAGCAATTAAAGCAGGTACTAAAGCCTTTGAACCAGGACTGATCGCTGCAGCACATCGAGGAATACTGTACATAGACGAAGTGAATCTGCTTAATGACCACCTTGTAGATGTTCTACTTGACGCAGCAGCCATGGGACGGAATTATGTTGAACGCGAAGGAATATCCATAAGCCACGCTGCCGATTTCATTCTCATCGGTACAATGAATCCAGAGGAGGGCGACCTCAGACCTCAACTAATCGATCGATTCGGATTGGCTGTGGAAGTTAGTGGAGAACTAAGTGGAGATGAACGGCAAGAAGTAGTCAGGAGGCGCATAGCCTATGAAAACGATCCACTAGCATTCATGACTCAATGGGACAACTACAATCAGTCTCAACGAGAGAAACTAATCAAGAGCCAAGAACTCCTACCACAAGTCTCATTATCAGATGATATGCTGCGTCTTATAACAGACATATGTTCCGAATACCAAGTAGATGGGCTTCGCGGCGACATAGTGATGTATAAAACGGCTATTACAATCGCCGCATATGAAGGGAGAACTGAAGTCAACACGGAAGACGTAAGGGAAGCTGCGCAAATGGCATTGCTACATCGTCAGCGTAGATTGCCGTTCCAGCAAGCACAAATGGTGACGGATCAACTAGAGTCAATTATCGAAGACCACCAAACGCAACGTCGCGATGGAGATAACGGAAGTTCTGATTCAGGATCTGAAGATACAGGAGATAACCCTGATCCTGATCCATCCAGTGACAGCCCCCCTGAATTAAATACGGATTCCCAACCCTCTGATGATACAGGTGGCAAAGAGGACGAACGTTTTGAAATAGGAGAAGCTCCAGATATTCCTACACTCGACGTGAACCTTTCAGATCGTAGGCCTCGTCAATCATCTGGCAGGCGCGCTAATGCTGTTAGCAACACAACCGTCGGCAGATACGTAGGCTCCAGAATACCACTAGGGAAAGCTTCTGATATGTCACTTGATGCGACTCTGCGGGCTGCTGCACCTCATCAGCAAAAGCGCAGGATATCTCAGGACGACGGCCCCGCTATAATAATTAAACCCTGGGATATAAGAGAAAAAGTACGTGAAACCCGTACTGGCAGTCTAATACTGTTTATAGTGGACGCCAGTGGTTCTATGGGAGCACAAAGAAGGATGGTTGCCGTCAAAGGCGCCATATTGTCATTATTATTAGACGCATACCAACGGCGCGACAAAGTTGCCCTAATTAGCTTTAGGAAAACCTCGGCAGAACTGTTATTACCACCCACAAACAGCGTCGAACTGGCACAATTTCATCTCCAAGAAATGCCCACAGGTGGTCGTACTCCATTAACAAAGGCATTATATCTTGGGTTAGGTGTCTTGGACCTAGAAACTATGAAGGACCCAGACATAGTCCCACTGGTGGTGCTACTGTCCGACGGTAGAGCTAACGTAGACCTAGCACCCGGGATCAAAGGACAAGAGGATACCTCATCGGTGACCGCAGTATTCAAAGAAAAACGCATATCATCCGTCGTTATAGATACGGAAACAGGGTTTCTGAAATTCCAGATGGCCAAATCCATCGCTGATGACATGGGAGCGCAGTACATAAGGCTAGATGATATGGGATCAACGGCAATTGCAGATACAGTCAGAAATTATATCCCAGACCAAACCCCTACTATCCATCCAGAGGATATCCCAACATTGCTCAATCAGATTAAAGATGCGCATCCTTAACGGACTCGTAGTCAAATATATTTACATGAGCTTTAACACTTGATACCCTCGTATCTAATTCAGAATTAACAGGAGTATCTACTGTGGCTAGGACGTTGCAATTCGCAGACATGGACAAGATGTTATCTCTATCGAAACGCAGGGGTTTCATGTTCCAAAGTAGTGAAATATATGGTGGATTGGGATCAACATATGATTACGGTCCCCTCGGAGTCGAATTGAAACGTAATGTCAAAGAAGCTTGGTGGACATCTGTAGTCACAGAACGTGATGATGTCGTTGGTCTAGACTCGGCAATCCTAATGCATCCCAAGATATGGGAAGCTAGTGGACACGTTGAGAACTTTAGCGATCCACTAGTTGAATGTAAGTCCTGTAATCGGCGATACCGCGAAGATCAACTCGAGGCAACAAAGTGTCCGGAATGCGATGGCGAGTTTGGTGACCCAAGAAGATTTAACCTGATGTTCAGAACCTTCATGGGACCAGTAGAAGATACCAGCCACGAACTTTTCCTGCGTCCAGAAACAGCTCAAGGAATATTTGTTAATTTTACAAACGTCGTAAATTCCAGTCGTAAGAAACTCCCGTTCGGTATAGCGCAGATTGGTAAAGCTTTCCGTAATGAAATCACGCCGGGAAACTTCACTTTCCGAACCCGTGAGTTCGAACAGATGGAAGTAGAATTTTTTGTAAAACCCGGAGACGACGAAGAATGGCTTAACAATTGGGTAACATCACGATTTCAGTGGTACCTCAAATACGGAATAAGAGAGGGAAACCTGAGACTTCGCCGTCATGATGGCGACGAGCTAGCTCATTACGCAAAAGACACCTATGACATAGAATATCGCTTTCCATGGGGCTGGGGAGAATTAGAAGGGATTGCAAACAGAACTAATTTTGATCTAGGTCGGCACTCTGAGGCTAGTGGCACAGATTTGACGTATTTTGACGAAGAATCAAAAGAGCGCTACATTCCATACGTTATAGAACCTTCGGGGGGAGTCGATAGAGCAACGTTAGCTTTCTGGCTCGATGCATATGATGAAGAGCCTGATGGTGACAATAGCCGAACAGTCCTACACTTGAATCGACACTTATCCCCAATTAGCATAGCTGTATTGCCACTCAGCCGAAATGAACGACTTACCCCAACTGCTCGGCACGTGTATGACACCCTGAGGAAAACGTTCTCAACCCAGTACGACGATGCACAAAGTATTGGACGCAGATATCGTCGACAAGATGAGATAGGAACCCCTTACTGCGTCACTGTGGACTTTGACTCCTTGGAAGATCATTCAGTGACCATAAGGGAGCGCGACAGCATGCATCAAGATCGAGTAGAGATAGCTAATTTAGTTAACATAATGCGTGATAGATTAGACCACGGCTGGTAAACTGCATCATAAACAACGAGTCCTTGTCATAACATCACTAAGGATGAGCGTTTAAGCCGCCATCAACATATATTGGTTGGCCCGTTGTATAGTCACACGCCTCAGCACACAAATACACAAGCAGCGCTCCAATGTCCTCAGGGGTACCTTTTCGACGCAAAGGTGTGTATCTGACTAATAGTTCTTCCTGTTGTATTTCCAGCGGAACATCTTCAGCCGTATACCACCCAGTACCAAGGGCATTTACACGAATATTGTCCTTCCCCAACTCTACAGCCAAAGAACGCGTCAGAGACAGCAAACTAGCCTGAGTCATTGAAAATGTAGATCCGTTGATCATACCCCTCTCGGCTAATATAGAAATAAGATTAACAATTCTGCCATATTGGGCCTCTATCATCTGCGATGCGACACGTTGACTTAGACGATACGGAATAAAAACATTGCGCTCGTACAGCGACTCCCATTCGGAAGGCTTAACTGATACAAATGGCTGAGCATAGAAGCTACGCGCATCATTAACTAGAATATCAACTGCACCATGATTCTCAGAATACGTGCCTATCACATGATCAACAGAATCCTCGGATGCGTCCTGGATAACACAACAAGAATGTCCAGAGCCTACCAATTCGGACAGGACTGCCTTGTTAGTTGCCTCTCTTCTAGATACTACGAATAAAGTAGCCCCAGCTTCACTTAGCGCTCGCGCCAGACGAGGAGACTCATCTCCGCCCGATACATAAAACATTGCGGTTCTATTGTTTAATGAAAATTCTTTCAGTAGTGGCATTAGTGTCACTCCTAATTTATGTTTATCTAGTCTTCCAGGGCCACAATTGGAGAATGGCCGGTCGGTATTACCCCTGCAGCAAGCCCTCCCCCATCTACAATCATCACCTCACCAGTCATATAGTCTGAGGCCGGCGATGCCAAAAAGACCGCAACTGGTCCCAAATGTTCGGGGACACCCAATTTCCCTATCGGAAGAAAGTCTCCAGAAGCTGGAAGAGTATTACGAATATCAGAGTTAGTACTCTCTGTTGGGATAAACCCTGGTGCAATCGTGTTGGCTGTTATTCCATACCTGGCCAAGCTAAATGATAGGACCCGAGTTAATTGGATGATCGCACCCTTACTGACACAATACATATAAATATCGCGCCCTCCTCTTAGGCCAAAACCAGAAGCAACATTTATGATCTTTCCACTACCCGCTTCAGACATACATTTAGCAACTTCCCTAGAACAATAAAAAGCGCCATTCAGGTTTACGTCCATTGCCCCCTGCCATTCCGAATCAGTAATTTCCCAGATTGGCTTCCTAACGTTTTCTGAAACTAGTGCCGCATTATTAATCAAGACATCTATGCGTCCGTAATGGGCTAAAGTTTTAGAAACCAAATCCGCCACCTGAGAGGAATCACTTACATCGGCCGATATTGCGACTGCGTCTCTACCAAGTTTCTTTACAGAATCTGCAGCATCATCAATTGGCTGCTGGCGTCTACCAGCTATCGCTAGATTCGCACCTGCCTCAGCCAAAGCCATAACCATTCCAAACCCAAGCCCAGTACCGCCACCAGTGACTAATACCACTTTGCCATCGAGGTTTAAACGTTCTAGCATCTTACAATCCTTTCAAACTAAAGTCTGGTCCCATTAAGCGATACATCCCCTGATGAGAACACACCGGTCTCACCATCAGGAAATCGCAAGATTAAACTCCCATTATCATCTATATCTTCGGCGACACCCGTGTAACACGAATCATTACTATAAACGGTCACTACCTGACCTAGGGTCTGCATCTTCAACTTCCATTCTTCCAGAGGAACAATGCCTGTCATAGCAGATTGGTATAAATTATCAAAGTCATGCAGAAAATTCCTAAGTATCGTCGCCCGGTTAACCTTTATTCCAAGCTCTGAATTTAGCGAGGTTGCTGTGTCTGCTAATTCTGGGACCGTCGACTTATCGAACTCTATATTAATACCCACTCCCACGACGGCATTGATCACACGCGAGTTTTCTAATGAGCATTCAATTAGGACACCAGCAACTTTTCGTCCATTAACCAAGATATCGTTTGGCCATTTCACTTCAGTATTCAGTCCAGTGGACCGTTCAATGGAACGAGTTGTCGCCAGGGAGGAGATTATTCCCATTGCTGGTAATAAATCAACTTCTGGATACAATACTAAAGACAGATAGATATTACCGGGTTGAGAACGCCATGTGCGGCCCAAACGGCCTCTACTATTGTATTGCATTTCAGCTACAATGATGGTGCCTTCTTCAGCACCTTCAATAGCCAAGCGACGTGCTTCATCCATAGTAGATCCGATTTCTTGGTGAAATTGAATCCGCTTTCCAATGACTCTAGTATAGATGCCTTGTCTTAATACTTCAGAGATTAAATTTGCCATAACTACCCATTGGCCCATCAACCTGTCGTTTGCTAATATGCATGATAGTTTCAGTGTAAGCGACTTACAATATGGACGACATTAATGTAAGCTTATCCGAGATACATTCCAAAATCTAAGCACTGTAGACACCTAGATTACAATACACGAGCATAAATGACATCATCAAACGGTCTCCAATCATCCTCTGACACTTCTGAATCCGCTTGGCTAATTAAACGCCAACACGAGGACAAATTCGTTCGCTTATGTGGCAGTTTTGGTTATGAATATCACGATCTGCCGCTATTGGCACCAACCGATGTCTTTCTGCGGAAGTCTGGTGGCGAATTAGCCTCGCAAATCCTTAGTCTTATCGATGCAAATAGTAATCTAATTAGCTTAAGGCCAGAGTTCACCGCATTGATAGTCTCAGAGTACCTCAAGATTCATTCAGAGACTACCAATATACAGAGAATCCAATATTCAGGACCGGTATTCCGTCAGACTCCTGGAGCTCCCTTAAACGAACAATATTTCACGCAGGTAGGAGCAGAATTAATAGGCGTAGGGACCCCATTAGCTGACGCGGAGCTACTCTATTTGGCTACACAAATCCCAGACCAGCTAGGTGTGAGTGATTACACGGTTCGTATTACTGATCTCAGAGTTCTTAATAGCCTTCTCGATTCAAAGCAATTATCTGATAGAGCACGCAATTTTATAGTGTCTTCTGTTCCAATTCTACAATCGCACTCTACGTCTGTAGAACAATTATTATCCCAAGCTCAAGATGCTCATATAATCGGGCAGAACGCCCCTAATGACCACCTTAACATCGCAATATCTGGGCTACAGGATGAACAGGCCAAAGAAGTCCTGCACGGCTTTCTGGAGTGGTCAGAAGGCCTAGCACCTAATCTAGGACAACGGGCAGCCGATGATGTGGTAGACCGCCTCCTCCGCAAACTGAGAGGCAATGACGAAAGAGATAGTTTACAGGAAGCATTATTCGATATTGAGAAACTTGTCAATATACAAGGGAATCCAGCAGATATACTGGATGCAGCTGAAACGTTATTAGAAAACTGCCCTGAAAGCCGGACAGCACTGCAAAGCATACGTACAGTCCTCACCTTGGCGACTGATGATACTAAGGTATCATCCAAAATAACAGTCGATTTTGGACTGATCAAAGGAATCGCATATTATAATGGCATCGTTTTTGATGTCACAGATGCGTCGGGGAACACAATACTCGGCGGCGGTGGCAGATACGATAATTTATCGACAGATCTCGGTAGTGAACGACAAATTCCATCAGCAGGATTTGCTTTCAATCTCGAAGCCCTTATAGATTCAGTGGATTTACGCTCAGAAAGTACTGAAAATCTAATAAGCCAATGGGCTGACTCAACACTTATCGTCACCGAAGACTCGACGCAAGACATCCTAGCCCTCAGGTTATCACGACAATACAGGGAAGAAGGACACCGAGTGGAAATCGCTTGCCAGTACCAGAGCGTTGCGGAAGCGCTGTCGCGAGCCGATCTTAAAATCTGGAATAATATACTTTTTATTTCTGCCTCTGGCGAGTGGGAACTGCACGAAACCGACAAACCTAGCACTTAACCTACCTAGGTACCATACGATATACTTGCCAAGTCATACTATGAATATCTATACCAACGACAATACTCCCTGAATAAACGATAATGAATTTCAGTCAAACAAATGATAAGTCTCTACACGTCGTAATCCCCAGTGATGGTGAGTTACACGACTCAACACTAACGTTTCTGAGGTCTTGTGGCCTGAGAATCAGCCGACCTAACTCTCGCCAATATACTGCGACTATCCCATCACTACCAGGCATCGAAGTCCTGTTTCAGAGAACAGCCGATATCACCCAAAAAGTAGAAGAAGCCAGCGCAGAAATCGGCATTACTGGTTTAGATCGTCTTCTAGAATATCGAAGCGACAACGAACGCGCAGTGGCTATAATTGAAGACCTTGGGTATGGCGCTTGTGATTTTGTTCTAGCGGTACCAAACGCGTGGTTAGATGTTACCTCGCTTGATGACTTGTCAGACTTGGCCCTAGAGTTCCACGAGAAAGGCAACCAATTAAGAATAGCTACTAAATACCCTAAGTTGCTTAGACAACACTTGTTCGATAGAGGTATTAATTATTTTACTGTAGTACCTGCCAGCGGGACTTTGGAGGCAGCTCCCGTAGCCGGATATGCTGACCTAATAGCTGACCTCACCGCCACAGGGACTACACTTAGGGAAAATCGTCTCAAAACCCTAACAGGCGGGACTATCCTTAAATCTCAAGCCTGTGTTATTGGAAACCCTATAGCACTGGCTGCCTCTAAACAACGACTCCTCCTTTGTAGACATTTCCTAGAACTCATCGAGGCAAACATCCTCGCGGACCCTTATTATCGGATCACCGGTAATGTCCTTGGAGATTCTGAGGATATGGTTGCTAGTATGGTACTCAAGCGTACTGACCTGGCTGGACTACGAGGCCCAACATTATCGAGAGTATACAATGCCGACAATGAGAATTGGTATAGCGTTAGCTTATTAGTACAAAAAGCTCAATTAATGGAGGCTGTTGACCATCTTCGAGATTGTGGCGCCCTAGATATTTCAGCATCACAAGTGAACTACCTCTTTGAGGACAGATCATTAGCCTATGAAAGGCTGCTCTCAACCTGTGATAAAACTGAGACCGTGTAATATGCCAAACCTACCAATGCATTTATTTCTCGCAAATCGTATCGCCGAAGAGTTAGACTGGGGCGCTGTACACGATAATCTCGGGGATTACCTGTTAGGCTCGACCTCACCTGATATACGCGCCATGACGAAATGGGATAGAGAGCGTACTCATTTTGCTCCTTTATCACTCGATAGAATTGGTCAGGGCACCCGAACCATGTTTGATAATTATCCTGAGCTAATTCAATCAACAGACTTAAATCCAGCTTCAAGAGCCTTCTTAATTGGATACATAACACATCTAACTGCGGATGAAGTTTGGATAACCACTATGTATAGACCAAATTTCGAATCTGCCACAAAAGTCACTGCGACAGAAATAGACGCTGACATATGGGATAGAGCTATACAATTAGATATGGACAAAGAAGTACTCGAACAGTCTCACCACCTTGAACAAGAATTAAACCTAATCAAGCAAGGAGATCCTAGCATTTCCCTCGAATTTCTGGGCCAAGAGCTCCTCTTCGAATGGCGCTCGTGGGTTAGTAGCTTTTTAGGGAGGGATTTCAGCTGGGATAGATTGAGTCGGGCGTTAAATAGGATGTACCGTGATGACCAAGCAGTACAGGTACTTGTGGGACAATTTTTGACAAAAATCGATAGCAACCTTGAATATATCTACGATAAAATTCCAAGAGCCACCATTGACTCATACCAGGAAAGAGTCGCTATTGAGGCTCTTAACCAGATCAAGGAGTATATCCGTGAAACTTAACACAGTACATGGGCTTCAACAGGCTGAAGGGGTGCTAACACGCTTTGATCCCTTGGATATTGGGTCTCTGCCAGAATCTATAGTAGATAGAACACACGAACTATTTGGGCCCAATATTAGCCCTCAAGATTCAGTACTCAAGATATTATCGGATGTCCGAGACCAAGGCGACAAGGCAGTATTTCACTATGCTGAATTATTGGATGAAACGACTCTTATTAGTGCTGAAGTTTCTCAAGAAGACCGTCAAATCGCTAGATCCGCATTATCGGATCATCTAATTGAATCTCTTCACCTAGCCGCAGAGAGGATTGAACACTTTCACAAGTCCACCTTACCGGAAAACTGGGTAGACTACCAAAGCGGCTTAGGAGAACTCATACGGCCATTGGAAAGAGTTGGTCTGTACGCTCCGGGTGGAACGGCAGCATATCCCTCGACTGTGCTTATGACCGCTATACCTGCTAGGGTTGCCGGAGTGAAAGAGATCGTACTTGCTACTCCTAAACGTGGCAACCAGCCAATAAACCCAGCAGTGCTAGTTGCTGCAGAGATTGCTGGTGTCGACAATATATATCAGATCGGCGGGGTACAGGCAATTGGGGCATTAGCGTACGGGACAGAATCTGTAAATAAAGTCGATAAAATTTGCGGGCCTGGAAACATATTTGTCGCATACGCCAAAAAGATTGTCCAAGGGCAAGTCGACATAGACGGTATATTTGGTCCCACAGAGACTATCGTGATAGCGGACAGTTCAGCCAATGCTCAGTTCTGTGCTGCAGATCTTATTGCTCAAGCAGAACATGATCCTCTGGCGACAGCAATATTAGTTACTAACTCACAAGAACTTGTCGGGGAAATCGAGATAGAACTCGACAGGCAAATTGCGAATATTGAAAGAGGCCCAACCGTTAGAGACTCTTTGTTGAAGCAAGGGAAGATAGTAGTTGTAGATTCAATAGTAGAGGCAATCGAACTCGCTAACCGAATTGCACCGGAACACCTGTGCCTAATGGTTCAGAATCCTTGGGATCATGTAGATCAGGTTAAACACGCCGGCGGACTTTTCCTCGGAGAATTCTCACCTGAGGTTATGGGAGATTATATAGCTGGGCCTAGCCACGTTATGCCAACCGGCGGCACCGCCCGATTCAGTTCTGCATTGAGTGTCCATCAGTTCCTTCGAACAATGCCGGTCGTTGGTCTAAGCAAAAGTAGCTTCTCAGAACTCGGTGATGCAGCAATCGCAATCGCACAGGCAGAGGGTCTAGGCGGACATTCGGAAGCAATAAAGATACGCATGAATCATCTCATTAGTGCACAATCATAACTAGTAGATGTAGTAAGGAAACAATATGCCCAATATACGAGATTTGATGGTTCCCCACTTACGGTCCTTAGACACGTATCAAGGTGTTGACCCGATGGAGGTCATGGCAGAAAGAGCTGGTATACCTGCGAGCGACATAATTCGATTGAATGGGAACGAAAATCCATACGGGCCGTCCCCACAGGTCACGCAAGCTCTTGGATCATTTGAACACTACAATCACTATCCAGATCCTGGACAACGAACCCTACGAGAGATTCTATCCAATTATCTTGGTATAGCTCCAGAGCTGATAGTATGCGGCAACGGAAGCGACGAACTCATAGATCTCATCCTACGATTATTTCTAGGACCTGGAGAAAACATCATTCTTCCTACACCAACCTTCGGCATGTATGCCTTTACAGCAGAAGTAGTTGGAGGTCGTGCAATTAGCGTCCCAAGAACGTCGGAGTTTGAGATAGATGAACAAGCCATTCTTGCGTCAATCGATAACCAAACTAAGGCAATATTTTTTGCATCACCCAATAATCCCACGGGTAACATTGCCTCAAATAAACAAATCCGGACTCTCCTAGATACCGGAGTCATAGTTGTAGTAGATGAGACGTATTACGAATTCTGCGGAAAGTCATCCTTGAATTTACTTTCTGAATACGAAAACCTTATTATACTTAGGACCTTCAGCAAATGGGCTGGCCTTGCCGGACTCCGGATCGGCCTGGGTGTAATGTCGGAGAGTCTAGCAGGGACAATGATGAGTATGAAACCTCCGTATAATGTCAATTTAGCAGCGGAAGTCGCATTGACAGCTTCTCTCAATGATCGCGAGACCTTAATGACTCGAGTACACGCTATCGTGCAGGAACGCGGTCGATTAATTTCAAAACTTGAAGGTATACCCAATGTAAAGCCTTATCCGTCAGAAGCTAATTTCATTTTGACTCAACTCCCTACAGGACGTGGAAAGGATATCTTCGAAGGGCTATGCAGTCGAGGTATATTTCTTCGTTACTTCGGGCGGGAGCCATTAACAGACTTTGTACGAATGAGCGTAGGACTACCCAATGAAAACGATGCGGTAATAGACGCTTTAACTGAACTAGTTGGAGGCTAACATTGGCAACATCTGAACAAAACCAGAAACCAGACCTATTACGCTCCGCTTCCATAGAGCGCAAAACGGGTGAGACGGAAATATCCCTTAAAGTAGCACTTGATGGACAAGGAAAGTATCAAATTGATACCGGAAACGGCTTCCTTGACCACATGGTAAGTCAAATAGCTAGACATGGCCTATTCGACATTACATTGGCCGCTAAAGGTGACACCAATGTCGGTTGGCATCACCTAGTTGAAGATGTCGCCATATGCTTAGGCCGAGCCTTTGGCCAAGCACTAGGAGAGCCTCGCGGTATTCGAAGGATGGGACACGCTATAGTGCCTCTTGATGAGACGTTAGTGAGAGTCGCGGTGGACTGGAGCGGACGAGGATATGCTTCTGTGGAGACCACACTTGATGACATAATGGTCGAAACACTATCTGGGGACTTGGTAAGTCATTTTCTAGAATCATTTGCGTTAGAGGCCAAGATTAACTTACACGCCAAGGTGCTTGAAGGGACTAGCCCACACCATAAGGCTGAAGCTCTATGCAAAGCCCTGGCAAGAGCTCTTAGAGACGCCATAGAACCTGACCCTCGAGCCGAGAATCAGGTTCCTAGCACTAAAGACACATTAGGATCGTAACTAGCGTCGCCAGTTACATGGCCCTGCCTTTCCTAGCTATAAATTCTGGAAATGCCTGATCTGCTTTATATCCACGGACAACGTTAGTGGTGTATTCATGTTCGTTGTTCCACTGACCTTCTAGGTCTTGACCCATGTGCTGCAGCAACAATGCTTTCACTCCCATAACTGATTCACGTCTATTCCCTGCTATGGCAGTCGCTATCTCCATCGTCTTGGCTTTCAATTGGTCCGACGGGACCAGGTGATTGATTAATCCAATACGTAAAGACTCCTCTGCCTCTACAACTCTACCGCTGAACAACAATTCCTTAGCTATCGGCCATCCGACCTGATTAGGCAAAGTCCAGGTACAATTTATTCTTCCATACGCTGCCGCGAGAAACCTAAAGCTCGTGTTCTCACAGCCAATTCGAAAATCTAAAGAAGATGCCAGAACCGACCCGCCTCCATAGGCCAAACCATTCATCATCCCTATGACGGGTTTAGGAGAAGCACTCAATTCATAACCACCTCTACTGCGGAGTGCACTCGCAGCGTCTAACTCTTCCTGCGTGAGATCGCCATCCTGTATACGCTTATCATTATCACGTTGCTCATGGATGTCTCCGCCTGCAGAAAACGCTCTGTTGCCGGACCCCGTGAGTACTATACAACCCACTTCATCGTCGTTATTGGCAACGTTCACCGCATCATGAAGCTCACTACTCAACTGCCGATTCATAGCGTTGAGCACTTCAGGGCGATTAAGGGTAATGATTGCGACTCCATCCTCTTTCTCAGTCAATATATGTTCGTAAGCCATTTCATCCTCCATGGGTTTATGCGTATTAACCACCTAATGGTAACTATGGGTAACCGCAGGATACATTTTATGTTGGGACTCAGATGTCGTCAAATACTGCATGAGCTTCGAATTCGCAATCATTGGAGACTACCAATACTCGTAGTATAATCAGATCAGTCAGCCGATCAAATGATTCTCATAATCAACAACTATTCTAAGAGGTACGAGGCAGGGTAGTGGAAGACGTCATAATAGTTGGAGCAGGTCCCGCCGGTAACAATGCAGCACTGTCACTAACCCAGAATGGCTACAAAGTGACGGTAATCGATTCCAGATACGACATAGGTAACAAACCCTGTACCGGAATAGTTGGACAAGAGTGCGCCTCTAAATTTCCAATCCCTCCTGAATATATATATCGAGAAGCGCAAGCGGCCACCTTCGTAGCTCCAAACGGTTCGCACATAGATATCGACGCTGGCAAGCCCCAAGCATATATCATAGATAGAGCGAATTACGTAGCATCTTTCGCTCGAAAAGCTCAAGATTTCGGAGCCTCGTACAAACTTGGTGAACGCGTTGAGAATATTTGCATATCGGAGGACGTCGTACAGGTAGATACCAACTCAGGCAAATACACGAGTAGATCGGTAATTTTGGCATCAGGATTCGGATCACCGCTGGTTAGAAAGCTGGGTTTAGGAAATGTGTCAGACTACGTAACTGGGATACAAATATCAGCAAAGGTTGAAAATCTCGAGAATCTGCGTGTGTATCTGGGCGAACACAACGCACCAGGATTCTTTTCATGGGCAGTTCCTACTCTCCCAAACCAAGCGTTGATTGGCCTTATGACCCGAAAGAATACTAAGGACCACTTACAATCTTTTGTAGAATCTCTCCAGAGTCAAAACATAGTGACAAATGTTATCGGAAGTCCCGTCACGTGGGGCATCCCTCTGCGTCCTTTAAAACAAACTTACTCCGATAGAGTTCTAGTCATTGGAGATGCTGCCGGCCAAGTAAAGCCAACAACAGGGGGCGGAATCTATTACGCTTTAATGGCTAGTTCTATCGCTTCAGAAGTTCTCAGTATGGCATTGCAAAACCATGATGTATCATCGAAAGCACTGAGTACATACCAAAGACAGTGGAAACAATTATTATCCATTGAACTAGAAAGCGGCTATTCGGCGAGAAGGCTTTATGAATACCTCAGCGATCGCCAAATCGATTCTATAATGCGGCAAGCAAAAACCAAAACCTTCGCAGATCAAATCATATATTCTGAGGAGGTTTCCTTTGATTGGCATAGCAAGCTGATCGGAAGGATGATCAATTACCCGGGTATACATAACGTACTTAGACTTATCAATCCGATATTTGCTAAATTAGCTCATCAAACAGATATTCAACAAACCTGAGGCACTTATTGGGATGAAATTAACTTAGGTACTGCCAATATGCCTTCAGTAATAGATCCCAAATTCTCTGTAGTTCCTTCACTATATAAAACGCCCGTATAAGCGTTCAATATCGCGTCAGACGCATGTATATCTAAAGATACGGAATATACACTCACTCCGCTTATTAGGGGATTAAGCTTAGAGACCAGATAATCCAAGCTGCCGGGGTTGTTCTTTGGTGGCACACTATCACCAAATAATAACACCTTACTGGCATGCGGGTAGACTTCTATCACCGGAAAGCCCATAGTTTCTAACATTTTCCGGATAGTCATTGCTCTATAAATTAACTTGGTGATAATCGAGCCTTTGCTAGTGAAGAAACAGCTTATCCCCATTTGAGCCAGTTCTATCTCACACAATCTTCCCTTTTGATTGTGATTATCTGATACACACTGGCACGCCTGTTCGAGACAACACATACCACTGGGTAGTGTTAAAGGGGTTCCGATTGCAATCTGATCGGGAGTTTGGTCGAAGACTATTCCTGACAGTTCCTCATCAGTTTTGAATGAAGTAAGTGTTTGTAAAGACTTATCTGACTCAGATAGAATTGCAACCGAACTGTCATGCTGCGGTGAACTTCGTAAATCTATACCTAGAACCGTCATATTTCCCCTCACCCTGACCCAACCAGTCCCCACTAAGATTATTACGAGTCGAGTTTACTACAATATGATTTATATCTATTTCGAGTCTTCTTGAAGAGCAAGTGTGAACTGTATTCTATCCAGTAATAAGCCCGCTTGGTGGTATGGTTCACTAGTTCTATTCATCACCGATTGCATTACTGTCTCAAGTCCCGTTTTGTTATACAATCCAGACTCCAAAAGTTCGTTCAACTGCTCTCGTAAAATCTCAAGAAATTCAATTCTACGCCTCTCGGAACGCTTTTGTTCTAGAAGACCTTTTTGCACTAAGTGTCGTTTGTGCTCCTGGATACCATCCCATAGGCTGTCTATACCTTTACCAGAAAGGGCTTCAGTCATTATGACAGGAGGTATACGATCATTAGTGCAGGGAGCTAAGCTCAATGTTGAACGGATAGCTGCAGCCATTTTTGAAGCACCACTCAAATCACATTTATTGACCACGTATATGTCCGCGATCTCCATGATACCCGCCTTAAGAGTCTGAACCGTATCTCCTGATTCAGGCATTACGGTGACAACTACACTGTCAGCTACGTCCATTATGCCGAGTTCGGTCTGCCCCACACCGACCGTTTCTATTAAGACTACATCTTTCCCAATTCCGTCTAATAACCTGGCAACACCTTTTACAATCCGGGGTATGCCTCCAAGATTACCACGAGTAGCCACACTACGAATGAAAACCCCTTCGTCAGAATAATGTTTTTGCATACGGATCCTATCGCCGAGCAAAGCTCCCCCACTAAACGGACTACTGGGGTCCACAGCTATTATTCCTACACTTATGTCTTGATCTCTTAGGAACGTGGTCAATTCGGATACAAGAGTACTTTTCCCTGCGCCGGGAGGACCAGTGACACCCACGACATACGCGTTACCAGTAAGCAAATCTACATCAGACATGATTGCAGCAGCACCCATACCGCCACGCTCAATAGTGGTGATCATCCGTGAAATCTGCCTATGAGTTAGAGGTTGTTTACCCAGCGGTTCCCTACCCATTTCATAATCTATTAATAGTAGAGTAGTTCCAGAATGAGGTCATCAAAGAGCTCCTAACATAAATTACAGCCAATCTCTCAAATTGAGTTATTACTCTCAGGACTAGATTTGAAACTGATCAGTGCCGAAATCCCGTTTCAAAAGCCTTTCCGTCTGCGTTAAGCAATAAATCTGATCTTTGGCCCCAACGCTTTAGAAACCTTCCAAAATTTTTCCTGCTCAATTCATCTCTTTGGTTATCATCCAGTTCAGTCCATTGGCGGTGTTCATGCCGTACAAGAGGTAACGTACTATCTGCAAAAACACTATATCCTTTATCCTTGAATTGAAAACTATAGTCAATATCTAAGTTTCGATAGAATCTATATCCTTCATTCATAAGGCCAACTGAAACAAGAGTGTCCCTCCTGAAAACCATACAATATGCTTGTATAGCATCGGCATAACCCTTTTCAACTTCCTCATGAAAATGCTGCATATCGTCGGTACTCAACCCGTAAGGCCCCAACATGCCAATCTCACCATCTTTGAGGTACTGTGTAACCGAAGCCAGTAGATCTCCCGTAATCTCAGTAGAAGCATCTATTATAATTATATTTTCACCACGAGCTTGCTTTAGCCCTATATTCTTGCCAGCTGCATCACCAATTACATGGTCACAGTGGAATACTTTCAAGGAAGAGCATTCCACACTGAACTCTTCCAGCCAGTCGCCTGTTCCATCAGTAGAACCATTATCTATTACAATGATTTCTATAGAATGCCCAAGAGTGTTTCTTATAATGCTTTTAACACATCTCTCTACATCAGATACATAGTTATATGCGTTCAGGATAAAGCTATAATCACAGTTGGCAGGCTGATCAAGCAGTGATTGCACTTCCCGTGACGCAGATACCGATGGCCATTTTGCTTCAATCTGTTCGTATCTTGTTTTGGGACGGACCTGTGTAGCATTATGGGTATCCTGAACTTCGAAACCCTCGGAAATAATAGCCGCACGCACGGCATCTGCCTCGATATATTGCTTGTCTACCCGCATGCCGGCTCTCGTTTCTAAAGAAGTGCCGATATTGTGCGTAATCGGTTGACCTGAATCCAAACAAGTAAGATCTACTCCCAGTATTTTGTCGAAATCCTTTAATAATTCAAGTTTTTCGTTACTTGGAAGAGAAGACCGTGTCATATCCCACAAAATTGCGATTGCTTCCGGGATCCCAAGATCGTTATTCACACTATCCCAGAACTTACCCTTCCAATCCAAACCATCAGAAGACACATCTCTACTAGCACCGGTATTATCTTCCCATTCTTGAGCTTTGCGCCTTAAAGTCGTCAGAGCTTTTTCTGCGCCCTTAAGTGAGGTGAACGTAAAATTCATTCGATGTCTGTACCGAACTGTTCCACACAGATACCTAAACGCTAAAGGATCGAACCCTCTGTCTATTAGATCTTGAAGCAGAAATACGTTACCTGCAGATTTAGACATTTTGGCTCCATCTGCAAGGAGATGTTGTCCGTGTATCCAATATGTGACGTGTTGTGACCCGAAAGCTGCCTCGCTCTGGGCTATCTCGTCTTCGTGATGCGGGAATATATTGTCCACACCACCAGTATGTATATCAAATGTTTCCCCGAGATACTTATGGGCCATAGCAGAGCATTCAATATGCCAACCTGGAAAACCCTCTCCCCACGGACTATCCCACTTCACATCCCTACCTTCCTCGGCAGACTTCCATAATGTGAAGTCTCTGGGATCCTTTTTAAGAGGATCAGCCTCAACCCTAACGCCTTCTAGTAAGTCTCCCCCAAAATTTCGGGATAATTTACCGTAAGTCGAAAACTTACCAACGTCGAAATATAAATTTCCATTGACTTCGTATGCGTAATCATTCTCAACAAGCTTTTCTACGATTGATATCATTTCAGGAATATGGTCGGTAGCCCATGGATACACATGTGCAGGCAGAATATTCACTCTTTTCTCATCTTCGTGAAAACTATCAGCGTAAAACTGGGCTATCTGTTCTATAGTTTTTCCTTCTGCCAAAGCCGCTAAGATCATCTTATCGCCACCAGTCTCAACTAATTCTTGGCGCATGTGACCTACATCGGTAATGTTTTTGATGTGTACTACTTCAAGATCGTCAAGCTCTAATATACGACGAATCCAATCCGCCATCATATAGGTCCGAAGATTACCGATATGAGCATACCTATAAACAGTAGGTCCACACGTATACATGCGGACTATACCTTCGTCCAAAGTTCGGATCTCTTCAGTGGTCTTATTAAGAGTATTGAAGAGTTTTAGCAACCTACCCTCTCAAACAACATGTCTATTATCGAAAGTTTACCACGAGTGCTGTGTGTTTGCATTTAAGACTAATTGGTTATCTCCACACTAATAGTAGCTCTCTTATTTGCCGCTTTCAGAACTTGAGAGTCTCCTTGAATCGTCCCAATTACGCTTACTTCACTGGCTGCCCTTATCTCTCCTTCTTTGCTCGCAGGCGTTTGACCATAAAAGATACACAGCGCGTGCCCAGGTGGCCAATAAGCGATATCTCCGTCCGATACTATCTCCTGACCATCTGTTATATCCATTTCTATTGGTATAGGGAAGTATATTTCATCCCCCCATGTGTTAAACGATGAACTGAGCGGCAAAACACTCAATACTGACTTTGCTGTATCCGAACCACTTAAAGTGCCATAAACTTCTATATCATCCACTTGTATACGTATATTTGTCATTCGGGGGAACTCCTAATCTCTACTAATACATCCAAAAGCTTTGTCACTGTGCTAAAAACCGATCCGCATGAAACAACGATATATCTATGCTACTTTTACCTGTCATTATCAGATCAGCCGTAGCCTGCCCCATAGCAGGAGAAAACAAGATCCCCTTTTTGCCAGCACCGGTATTCAGAAATACATTTTGCCAGTTTGGAGCAAGCCCCATAATGGGCAACCAGTCTGGAGTTACTGGCCTAAGACAAGCTGTGTGTAGCACGAGATCGGCTAAAGCCAATTCAGGCACCATCCTTGAAGCATTATCCCACAGTTCACTTCTAGCTTTCTCGGTAAGCTCTAAATCAAATTCTGCCCACTCTTCGGTCGACCCCACCCAAGCCAGACCGTCCGGTTTTGCGTGTATTGAACCGTCACCATCGGTAAGATCACAGTTGATGAAACCGTCTTTTAATCGCAACCGCAAGATTTGCCCCTTTAAAGGGTTGACCGGAATAGCTAAATTCAGATGATCAGATATATTCTTTGTCCAAGGTCCAGTAGCAATGACAACCGTGTCGCAATACAACACATCATCATTGATTCGTACTCCAGTAACCCTATCACCTACCGTTACAAAGCCTTCCACTGTTCCGATAATTGTTCGGGTTCCGTTTTGAGTTGCGGATTGATGAAGAGCTCTAGTGAATTCATAACTTTCGACGCCAGCATTCCCGTAAATATGCAATCCGCCTACAACACTTTCAGATAACTTGGGCTCTAACTTGACTATCTCGGGTGCAGATAATGAATCGACTTTAAACCCATACTCACTAGCATTTTCAAAGACGCTCTTAGTTTTTTCGAGACCCGATAAACTCACATCGTCGTAACACACTTTTAGCAAATTTAACACACGCCCATGATAGTCAATTCCTGTCGAATCCTGCAGTTGATTCCACAGATTCAAATGCATCCGATAAGAGTTCATAGCAAAGTCACTTAGCAAACCCGGAATTTCATACCCCTCAAGAGGATTCAATCCACCGGCAGCATAACCCGACGCCTGGGAGGCAATATCTGTAGATTCAATAATAGTAGAAGATACACCAAGAGAACTTAAGTAGTATGCTGCCGCACAACCAGTCACACCACCACCGATTATCACTATGTCACTAGTATCGTTCATATCCACCTCAATCAACCAATACTGGCAGTGTCCCAAGTTCCATCCGAGACTATATGTTTATCAAGATGTTACGTGTACAATAAATTTTTACAGCCCTCGGAGGTAACCATGCCAATTTATGAATATTATTGTAGTACTTGTAAGCAAGAGTTTGAAGCACTCAAGTCCTTGTCACAGGCAGATGAGCCCGCCAATTGCAAAACATGCAGCGAACCGGGTGAGCGACTATTATCGACATTCTCGTTCAAATCGAATACTTTTACAGCCCCTAAGCTAAAACCGGCTACTAAACCCAGAAGAGCTCATGAGGAATCTGAGAACATCGACTCCACAAATAAAAGCTAACCTCTCTGCTGATTGCAGGCTATACAGGTACATTGCTGCCTGAGAAAACTATATGGATAAATACCTGTATAGTGGGCATCACTCCATAAAAACTGAACAGCGTAGCTACCAATCATCATGGTGTCGATCGCCCGTACATCCGCTGGAACTGTATCAGGGTCCAGTCGTTGCTTTCCTGTCATCTCTTCTACGCAATTAGCACAGCGACATCGCAACCTAAGAAGACGGTGCGGATATATGCCACGATGACCATCATCCCACAAAATAATGATCTGATCACCATCAATTTGAACTTCTATTGGTTTAATTACCTCAGATGCCATCTACAATACCTTATGGATATCCGTTGGCTGATAGCGATGATAAGAATTACCAAAGCTCCAGTAACCCTCGGAGATCTAGTTAATACGTTCTATTATAATCCGGTCGGAGCAGCGGGCGGGAAATATTCCTGAACAGGTATTTCTATAACAGAGGGCATACCTGAACGAATAGCTTCGGTCACTGCGTCACCAATCTGGTCAGGTTGGTCGACGTAAAAACCTTTCGCCCCGAAAACTTCGGCAAGCTTGTCAAACCGGGGATTAGTCAGATTCACACCAACATAGTGTTCCTCATGGAGGTTCTTTTGTTGTGATTTTTCCGCTCCCATACAGTTATTGTTGAGGACTATGCTTATCAGAGGTATGTTGTGCCTCACAGCTGTATTGATCTCGCCACAGGTATATAGGAAACCTCCATCACCATGCATAGAAATAGCTGTTCTGTTAGGACGTCCCAATTTAGTTCCCAATCCCACACTATATCCCATTCCAAGAGCACCTTGACCAACATAATTGAACATTGTTCTAGGATGTTCAAATTTAAGCCTATCATAAGACATACCAGGAGCGACTCCAGCGTCGATAGTAATCATCGCATCCTCAGGAAATACCTTGTTCAACTCTGGAAATACTTGCTGAGGCATCATTGGGCTTTCGGAAATATTCTCCTCAGCTTTGAGCCGCGATAGGCGCGCTTGTGCTAAGTTTATAAATGTCTCTTTCCAGTCCGGTAGTGTGTTACCTTCTGCTGATAAAGACGTAACCGCATTAATTAATTGTTGACCTACAGCAGCTGCATCTCCTACTATACCGACCACAACCGGATAATTTCTACCTATTTCTATTGGGTCAATATCTACTTGGATGATTTTTGTATCCGGATTGATAATACTGTAATCCCATGCAGTTGACGCCTGGTTAATTCTAGTCCCGAACGCCAAAATTACATCTGCTTTGCTCATAGCCTCATGGGCTTCGGCAGATCCCCGAGAACCTGGAGGTCCAACATAATGTGGATGACTATTAGGTACCGCATCATGGTGACCATACGACGGTACGATAGCCATATCCAGCAGTTCCGACAACGCTACAGCTTCACTTGTAGCCCCAGAATCAAGCACGCCCCCGCCGGCTAAGAGTAATGGTCTCTTAGATTTTAAGAGAATCTCAGCTGCGGCTTTGATTGATGCTTCATCTCCCTGAGTTCTATGGACAGGCCGATATGTTGCTGGCTGCCCGAATTCATCAGATATCATCTCCTTATCTAGTAGGTCTCTAGGTATATCTAGCATGACGGGACCCTGTTTGCCAGAAAGTGCAGTTCTGAAAGAATCTCGAAGCAACGCTGGTACTCTAGTAGTTTGATTCGCCTGGACAGCGCTTTTTGTTAAGGGTTTTAATACGTTTACCAAGTCAAAGGCTTGTGATCCGTCTCTACCGATATATTCGAGAGCGGTATCACCTGAGATAATAATTACCGGGGCTCTTCCCTTATATGCTAAGGAGATACCTCCTGCTAGATTGATAGTCCCAGCTCCTGAAGTGGTCATGCAGACCGACGGCTTTCCAGTAACCTTCGAGTAGCCATACGCCATTAAGGCTGCGCCTTCTTCGTGCCTGGTATCAATGAATTTTATGTCTTCTCTACCATATGTTTCCGTCACCATGCTGTTTGTAGTCAAGCCAGTAACGCCAAATATATAGTCAACCTGTTCGGCTCTTAATAACTCAATTACGGCTCGACCCGCTTTCATATTCTCCATGCTAACCCCCAATCCAAGGTTATTAAGATTCTCTAAGAGCACCCAAACAGATGGTATTTTGTCCCTACTAGGGTTTTGCCATGCCGACATCTGTCACCTTCTGTCAGCAAACGTTACCACCTGAATATGCCTTCACATTAGCCCATTCTCATTAAGTAAAGAGATATCTACCGTTCGGCATGTGGCATGAACTGAGCACACGCACCTTAAAAAATCCTTTAGCAGTTTATCACAACTATAGACCAGAGTATTCGGCCTAATTAGGAATGTCTTACCCTCTTGACATAAGCTTACTAGAACGCAATAATGACTCATCATAAATTGGTCAGACCACCCGCGGAGTTTTACACAGTATATGCAACAAGAATTGCAGAACATAACCCCTAGAAGATTGCATGAAGATCTAGTCAGTCAGTTTCAAAATTTGATTAATACGGGTGCATTAGTCTCGGGTCAGCGACTACCATCTGAAAGAGATCTCGCGAACCAATTTAACGTCAGTAGAAGCTCAGTTAGAGAGGCCATACGGTCTATGGAACTCCAAGGCCTCGTAAGCATTAAACCAGGTTCTGGAACATTCGTGTCCGACAAGAATGCTTCAATTAGCGATTTAGTATCAAGTGCTATTAAAGCTAAGTCGAAACAAATAAGCGACATATTCGAAATCAGACGGTTATTGGAGCCAGCCATTGCTGGGTTAGCGGCTAGCCGTGCCAGTAAATCCGACATCGAAGAAATGAGAAACATTTTACAGAAGCAGAAAATTCAGGTGCAAAACGGTGAAACAGGCGTCGAATCCGACACAGAATTTCATTTTGCCCTGGCCAAATCTACACATAACATGGCTCTAGTAAACATGGTAAGCGCTATATCAGATATCCTTTGCACATCCAGAGACATATCGTTGCAAGCGCCCGGTCGACCTCAACGCTCACTACATTCGCATTCACAAATAGTCGATATGATTGAGGACCACGATTCCGACCAGGCCATTGCAGCTATGAATCATCATCTAACAGTAGTAGAACCAGTTCCAGAAACGGTGGAAAATAATCCAGAGGCTAAAGTGCCTGAAGCAGGTGTACTGAAACTCGTATAAGCACCACTTCAGGACAGATTAACCGGTCACGGAAAGCCGAGTCCCCGTTTGACCAGTTACCTAGCTTAAGCAAAAAATAGGGAGGAATTTTATGAGCACCATAGCTGTGGAAGTGGTGTATCGCGGTATATTTCAAAAAACATTAGCCCGCAATATAGTCCGTTCAATAGTATTCGCAGCTCGCAAGGAAGGCAAAATCGGAACGGCGTTTGGTCGTTACGGTGATTCTCCGGAGCGGAATGGCATACCCGCAAAACAATTTGCAATTGTCGCGGATACGGCCGAAGAATTAGAAGAGAACCTCGCAGTCTACGAAGCACATGACGTCGATGTAACCATAAACGTGGATGACACAATGTCCAAGGGAATCGAATCATGGGCATGGTACGGACTTCAACCGATCAACCAACTCACGAAGCCAAATGGAACTCTAATCGTGACTTCTCGACAAGAGGCGGAAGATTTAATTGAAGATATGCACCAAAGAGACGAGCCTTATAATTTGTCGATTATCCCATCTGTTCCTAGCTTCTCTGGGTTATGGGTCTACAAAGATGACCATACAGACGCCAGAATACTGGGAACTCTCTGCAAAGTATGCCCTGATCTGGTAAGTTTAGCCTCAATGCTTGAAGCTATGAAAGACCAAGGGTGGAGCGAATTAAAAGCTTCATCTGCTGAAAAGGCTTACGACCGTGGTACTCAGAGGCCAGTTGAACCTGGAGAAGGTAGCACGGATACACCCTTTAATTTTGATCTTCCTGGTTGGAAAACCATGGAAGAAGGCTTGGTTATTAGGGCGGTTCCTCAAGGTGGTGGATTTAGAGGCGGAGACGAGGGTTTCCAGCCGGCTCGGAGTGAGGTCTTTAAAAAATATAGCACTAGATCCATGCGCCCAGTTATAAACTTTGACACCTGCACAAAATGTACGCTGTGCTGGCTCCAATGTCCGGACACTGTTTTCGATGTGACTCCAGATGGTTTGTATGACGCGAACATGGAGGCATGCTGCGGGTGCGCAGTCTGTGAGGCGGTATGCCCAGTACCAGATTGCATAACTATGGTCAACGAAGCAGAATTCAATGATAACAATAGCCAATGGGAAGCTTGGACAAAAGACAAAGATGGCTATCAGAAATGGATGACCGTCCTAGTTGACAAGGCCAAATTAGAAACCCGTACACACGGCTTCCATCACGTAGGCGAATACGCAGAACAAGGCCCTCAGGCCGAGGAGGATTAATGGCAACAACACAACCTAAACTATACGAATCTGAAAAAGAAGAATTAATTAGCGGCAGTGAAGCGATAGCAATAGCATGCGCATTAGCAGACGTCGATGTCATCACTGCCTATCCAATTAGGCCGTACGACACGGTTATGCAATACGTATCTAAATTGAAAGCTGACGGCGCGTTTGATTGTGATTTCATCGTGGCGGAAAGCGAACATTCACAATTTGAAATAGTAAAGCACGCGTCGGCCGTAGGAGCTCGCACATTCTGCGGATCCAGCGGTGTAGGCTGGTTTTATGCATTCGAAGCTATCGCAGTAACAGCTGGGCTACGTCTACCAGTTGTAGCGATGGTTGGTAATAGGGCCTTAGATGACCCCGGAGCCTTTGGCGTAGAGCACAATGATGCAATGGCAGTAAGAGATCTAGGCTGGATGTTGTACTGGGCTGCTACAGCTCAAGAAGCGCTCGACACTGCGTTACTGGCGTGGAGGGTAGCAGAGGACCCACGGGTTTTTCTACCATTCGCCATAAGTTGTGATGGTTCATTTCTCACCCATTCACAGGCAATTGTAAACGTACCAGCGTCCGACAAAGTGGACCAATTCCTTCCTAGTTACGATCGCGGACGTCTCCAATTACACCCAGACAATCCAATTACTATCGCACCACAGGTTAATGAAGACTGGCTGATGGAGATAAGGCGTCAGAGCGATGACGCAATGCGACGAACGCAGGGTGTCATAAAAGAAATACATGACGAATTCAAAGAAGTCTTTGGTAGAGGAGACCCCAGCCCATTTATTGAAGAATACATGACTGAGGATGCAGATATAGTTCTCGTAGGGATGGGCACGCTTGCAATGCCAGTTAGAGTAGCTGTCAGGCGTCTCCGTGAACAAGGTAAGAAAGTCGGCTTCCTGAGAATAAAATTCTTCAGGCCATTCGCCACTGAAGAAATTCAACAAGCTCTTAGTAAATGTAAAGCCATCGGAGTAATAGATAGGGATTACTCATACGGGTCCCCATCTTACGGCGGCGTACTATTTAATGAATTGCGCGCTGCTATGTATCCAATGCCCCAAAGACCCCATATGTTAAACTTCATAGCGGGTCTCGGCGGACGTGAAGTACTTGTCCGAGACGTAAATCACGTCGTAGATATGGTGCAAAAGGCAATAGATACCGGTAAAATAGAAGAAGAAACCACATGGATCGCGGTGAGGGAGTAAAATTATGACTTCTGTACAAGATTTACCACAAGTTAATGGAGTAAAAAACATACCGGTCAGTGAAGGATATACTTCAGGACACCGGACTTGTCAGGGCTGCGAGTCAGCTCTGGTAATGCGGCTTATGATCAAAGCAGCCGGACCGAGAACAATTGTTGTTGGTAGTACAGGCTGCATGTATGTGGCTAACACCACTTACTACAGCACACCATGGGTAGTGCCATGGATGCACACTCAATTAGGGTCCTCAGGCTCTGCAGCAACCGGTACCGCCGCAGGGTTAGCCTCACAGATGCGGAAGGGCAAAATGAAGGACGAGCCTATAAACGTTATCGCCTTCTGCGGTGATGGCGGAGGAGTTGATATGGGATTATCCGCCATATCGGCCGCACTCCAGCATGACGAATATAACTTGCTCATCCTTTGTTACGACAACGAGTCATATGCAAATACTGACATACAGGTGTCTGGTAGCTCACCCTGGGGTGCAAACTCGACATTCTCACCTCCAGGAAAGCTTCACAATATAATGAGCCATCGGTGGAAGAAAAATACCGCACCTATGCTTGCCACTGGTCACCCGAACTGCAAATACGTAGCAACCGCATGCGGTTCTTACGGCCTAGATTTCACAAATAAAATCCGGAGGGCCCTCACTATTGGAGGACCCACCTTCATGCACTGCATAGATCCATGTCCTAAGGGTTGGGACTACGATCCAAAATATTCGCATGAATTAGGCATGCTCGCCGTAGAAACCGGCATATGGGTCCAATACGAGATAGTCGAAGGAGAGCTCATATTAAATGGTCCTTCCAGAGCTATAGCTAACGGCATCAGACAACGGAAACCAGTTCAAGACTACCTGATGCGCCAAGGTCGATTCGCTCATTTCACAGAAGATAATATAAAGTTCTTCCAAGATAAGATTGATGAGAGCTGGGAGCGCTGGTGGATACCTGGTATAGTTCCACTGAATCCCACAACCGAGGGTTAGCTTACT
>CAZVRK010000001.1:164624-171287 GCA_964629875.1 uncultured Dehalococcoidia bacterium
ACACGTAGAAATCGTTCGGGATTCGAGTCTCTTAGCATACGCCCCAGATTCCTAAGAAATGTAGACAATCGCAAGCTTTCGACAACAGTTTTGGGAACGGAGATTAGCTTCCCAGTCATGGTATCTCCAGCCGGCGGCCATAAAATAGCTCATCCAGATGGAGAACTGGCAACCGCGCGAGGAGCAGGCATGTCAGACACATTGATGATGCTAAGCACCTCATCACATTATCCTATGGAAGAAGTTGCAACAGCCGGAACAGGTCCCAAATGGTTCCAGTTGTATCACCGTGGCTACGAACTGAGTGAAATGTTAGTTCACAGGGCAGAAGAAGCAGGGTTCAAAGCAATAGTACTAACAGTAGATACGCCTGTTCCAAGCCCAAAGGAACGGGATATACGCAATCATTACGAAAACCCTTTCCCTCTAGGTAACTTTATGGCTACTACAGAAGAAATTCAGGCCATGAGTGGAACTGATGAAGCCCCAAACTGGAGACCAGCTCAAGTTCCACCCCTGACTTGGGAAGAACTCGACTGGCTCCGTGGGTTAACATCACTTCCACTCGTATTAAAGGGAATACGAACGGCCGAGGATGCCCATATAGCGGTAGAGAGTGGCGTTAATGGTTTATTAGTGTCAACACACGGCGGACGTCAGATAGACCAAACCCTTGGTGCAATTGAAATGCTTCCAGAGGTTGTGGAGGCATCCAAAGGACTCGCTGAGGTATATCTGGATTCAGGAGTGCGCCGAGGTAGTGATGTATTAAAAGCTCTTGCACTAGGGGCTCGGGCTGTTGCCATTGGGCGACCTCTGTACTGGGGACTCGCAGTAAATGGAGCAGATGGAGTCCATGGGGTACTAGAAACTCTTCGAAGAGAATTCGATCATGATTTAGCAGCGTGTGGGCAGACTGACGTAGAAGCTCTTGAACCAGGTTTGATCAACATTCCTCACGGCTGGGGTGCCGGAACTACAGCTCCTTAATGTATGTACGTCCTCAGGGTAATGTCAAAGCATCATTCTGAGGACGGGTTCTATTCAACTCCAATCGGCAACATTTACCAACAATTGTCTTACTAACCTATTGAATTCTTCTGGCTGCTCAAAATGAGTAGAATGAGCCGCATTAGAGACTATCTCCAGGCTTGAGTTAGGTATTAATTTACTAGCTGCCTCCATCACATGTGGAGGGAAAATGAGGTCTTCTCTGCCTACAATTAGCAATGTAGGCGTTGTCATTTTCGAAAGTTGCTCTTTTCTGGGCCCATCTGGGTTCCGGAAAAGCTGCGAGACCACACTTATCGGCATCGTCGGGTTAAGTAAACCTATCTGTTGAAATAATGTAGTCTTTTCGGGGTTATGTTCCATAAAGTGAGTCGATAACGCTCTACCCAAGGGATGCTCTGGTGGATGAACATCCTCTAAAAGATCAACGACGGATGAGTCACCAATACCTCCAGTAGTATCACCCAAAACCAGCGCGCTGACTCTGTTAGGACATTTCAAAGTGAAGTTTAAATTGGTTATCCCACCCATCGATTGAGATACAAGTGCCGTCTTCTCGATATCAAGGTGGTTAAGCAAAGATTCAAGATCGTCGGCAAATGATTGAGTCCCAGGGCCATTGGTCAAATCGCTAGTAAGCCCCCAACCTCTATGATCAAAAACGATGCATTTATAATCACGAGAGAAATCTGCCAATTGCTGCCACCAGCTAAAGTGATTCCCTCCACGACCATGAGCAAATACTATAGGTAGTCCACTACCGTGAACTTCATAATACATTTCAATACCATTTATCGCGGCTGTAGGCATATCTTCCCTCCGTTCACGATTAGTTATAGTAAAGGTATATCGCGCATCTCTTCGAATCTTGCAGAGCTTATTGATTGTCTAGTTAAACCGTATCGTTCCGATCGGCTAATCCCTAATCTACGTGCTCTAGAGTAACGGTAAGACCTACCGCTAATACAGCTGTAACCTATTAACAACCCAAAAAATACCACAGCCGTCAGCCCAGACAATATATATATAAACGCGTTCATCAACTGCCTATACTGGCCACACTTCCCTGTTATATGCCATATTCCAGAACATATACTCATATCTACTACTAGTCATAAATGCATAACGCATAGCCTCTAGCTCAGATGAGCTAGCACTCTCTGCAGCTCGATCTACAAAGCTCCTCCACGCTGTCACACTATTTTCCAGAAACCCTTCAACATAAAACGCAGTCCATTTGCTGTACAGCGGATGTTCGGAAGGCCCAACGCGTTCGCGCATTAAATGATATGTCCAGGGACACGGTAATAAAGCAGCAGCTGAAGGGCCTAGTCCATACATAGAAGCCGTCGTTATCATGTGATTAACATAGGCTGTATTGGTCGGAGATCTACCAATTGAATTTATCTCCTCGACATTCAATCCTACAGATTCAAGCAATTCTTGATGCAACGGTCTCTCTATTGGTGTCATAACTCGGTGAGACACCTCTTCCAATATCTGAGCATTCGGGGCCTTGGCCAATATCATAGCTACACTTCTAGCAAAACCTTCTAAATACAAATAATCTTGCGCCAAATAATACTTAAATGTATCCAACGGAAGTGTGCCATCCTTGATCTCTTTCAGAAATGGGTGAGCATATATAGCAGTCCACAATGGTTCCACTTCAATTTGCATTTGTTCACTGAATAACGCTTTCATTCTTTATGCTGCACCTAAAATGTTCTTTATTTAAACCAAATTATATTATGTGCGAGGACTGGGAATAGTTACATTGGCGCTACCAGTAGAAGTCTTATTCCCATCCTGATTTTCCAACCATACATTGATTGACAAGGTCCTTCGCCCATCAACATCTTGGCTGTCCTCAACTATACCATTCGTAGTCACTGTATCTCCTGCGTACACGGGTTTCAGGAAAGTGACAGATAAATTCCCTCCTTGCCGAAAATCTATTCCAAACTCACGACACAACATTTCATGGATATAGGAATAAGACATTTGGCCTGAAGCGATTGGTCGTTCCAATCCCATTGCTTTGGCTTTCTCAGGATCGGTGTGAATATTTGTGGGTTCGTCAGTCTCCTCTCCTTCAGTAATTAAGATTCGCCCGACTTTTTCAAAACGATCCATTCTATCCTGGTCTAATGTTTTACTGACAGAATTTAACCGGTACCCAATATCAAGATTATTAGTTTCAGAATTCATATTCCTATTTAACACCTCCCATCAAAAAACTATGCTCACTGCGTACTATTTCCCGACCATCTTCATCTACAGCGAAAGTCTCTACCACTAACCAATTCCTGCCTCTCCGTTCATATTTATCCTTGACCCAACCCGTTACCTGTATCCGCTTGCCGACTGGAGGCGGAGCATAGTATTCGTCCTTATGCTTAGCGCTAATTACAGGTAAAACTCCTACATGCTTGCGTTTAATCACTTCAATATACTCTTTAGCCGCTATGTGAGGATAATAGGCTTCCGTATATCCCACGACCTCTCTATATTCTTCCAATAGCTCGGGGGTGACAATATACTCTAAATGGGCCAATTGCTCTCCCACAGCCAAACTATCGTATATATTGGCATTATTTTCCTGGGTAGTCATAACTCACCTTATCAACTTTCGAATATTTAATTTTTAAGTTCATTGCCTCTCTCAAGGTCTTTCCTAGATTCATCAATCAGTCCCATATCTTGATAAATAACACTCCTCTCATCGTAATACAGAGCGTATTCAGGGTTGACGCTTATGGCCGCATTGTATGCTGTAATAGCTTCTTCTAATCTGCCCGATTGGGCTAATATCTTCCCTTTCTCTTGCCAAATCCTTTCATCTTCAGAATCCAATTCATGAGCCCTGTCTAGATCACTCATAGCATCATCCATTAGACCTATACTCGACTTGGATATCGCTCTATTCATATATAGCTTTGTTGTATTGAGACCATTAATTTCTGATACGTCAAAATCCTGAATAGCCGACAGGAACTCACCCAGATTATGCTTCGCGATACCCCTGTTATATAAAGCATTAGCAAATCCAGGTACGCTATGTATCGCTTCGTCATATTCATTTACTGCTTCCTGATAATCTCCTAAATCGCTGTAAATATTCCCTAAAGCATAGCGGTAATCAGGCTCCTGAGGCCGTAATTGAATAGCTTGTTTATAATACGATACTGCCGACTCACGATTTCCTAGGTCTCTATACGCAATCCCTAGGTTATACAATGCGTTTGGCATATTAGGATTAAACGATATTGCAGATTCAAAATCGGAAATCGCCTGATCATAATGACTCAAAGAAGCATGGGCAACACCTCTAGCATAAAAGAAATCAGGATCCTTTGGTAGCAAATCTATTGCATGGTTATATTCAAGTATAGCTTGATGGAAATCACCTGATTGCCTGAGGACAACCCCTTTAGCGTAATACGCAGCGGCGTAATCCGGATCAATGCTAATGGACCTATCATAATCTGATAAGGCCTGATCGGAGTTCCCCGTGTTGCGATACGCAAGGCCCCTGTAATAATAGCCAGTAGCGAATTCCGGATTTACCCGTAGTGCTTCGTTAAAGGACGATATAGCTAAATCTAGCCTTCCGTTCTGCATCAGCATTTGTCCTTTTGCTACCAATTCATACTCTTCAGGGTATCCTGTCATAAATATCACACAAATATGAGGAATAATTCCATTAAAAATAGTACAACTCACATAGTGAGTCAAATAATGATCCTAACTAGACTTCGGCTTCATACAGATCATAATGTGAATGAACCATACCTAGGTGGGAATAAACTTGCATAGCCAGAACATTATCCCTATCTACGTATAACCTCAAGCCACATACATTGCGTGCCTTCTTAGCCATTTCCAGAATCATGTTATACATTTCCGTATACACACCCATTCGTCGATATTTTGTTTCAACAAATACACTCTGTATCCACCAAAAGCTACCGTTTCTCCAATCACTCCACTCTTTCGTTATGAGAATTTGCCCAATCATGATCCCCTCACTTTCGGATATCAAATAGAACCCAAGATTAGAATCTGCAATCACAGCAGCGACACCGAGTCTTAAATCCTTTTGGTTCAAGTTGATACCTTCTGTTTCTAACGCCATATCACTATTAAACTGCGCTATATTGTCGATGTCATGAACATCAGCTGTCCTTAGGTTTACCCAATGATTAAGCCTTTCCATAAGCCCCCTTGTTTATTAACGTGGTGTTCATAATTATTTCCTAACATAAGTCTTATATTGACACTCGGTATAACTACTCATATCGTAATACCACTTATACTATACCGCTCAAGGGGTGCTGAAATAGCCTCAACAATTAAAATTAGCAACGCTCGCTTCCTCATAACCTTAGATCCAGACCGAAGGATAATTCAAGACGGTTCGCTAATCATAGAAGGAACCGACATAACTCATGTCGGTTCCTCGTCTGAATTATCAGGGATTGCCGTTGATCAGGTGGTGGATGCGACTGACCTTGTTATAACGCCAGGTTTTGTTAATTGCCATATGCATATTAGTTATGCACATGCTGTACGTGGAATATACCCAGACAACATCGGTCCTCAATATCTTCCTACCGTATTCAAACTTCAACAAGATATGACAGACGAAGAAGAATACTACACTACATTGCTAGGCATAACAGAGCTAATAAAATACGGGACGACTTGTTTCCTAGACCCTGGAACTACCAAATTCCTTGACGTTTGCATGGAAGCATACGAATTAACAGGCGCTCGGGTAATTATAGGCAGTAACGTTGTTGATAAAGAGAACCCCCTAAACATACCTGTCTCAAGCACAGAGGATGCCGCCACAGAAATCGAACGCGTGATACAAATGTACGACAATAAGCTAAACGGTATGATCACAGCCTGGGCTATGCCATTTTCACCAGCTTATTCCTCTGACAGCCTGCTTCGCATAGCAAAAGAGATCGCAGACAAATACAACACAGGACTGACATTACATTACAATAATTCCGAAGAATTCATAAACAACACTATCGCACACTACGGAAAGCGACCTACTGAAGTATTATCAGACCTAGGACTACTAGGCCCGAGAACGTTGTTAGCCCACGCTCTTGGTCTACACACATCTGAATTACAACTATTAAGGGATAGTAAAACGAAAATCGCCATTTGTCCCACTGCCGCTATCAAATCGGGCGCTGGTATATCCCACAACTCACTTGTACCAGAAATGCTGGATCTGGGCATAACAATCGGACTCGGCACTGATGCGGCAAACAATTCAAATCTCATAGAAACAATGAGATCCATGTATCTTTCCGCAGTAATATTTAAGGATGGTAGGAACGATGTGAACATGGTGTCCGCAGAAACAGCTTTAGAGATGGCTACAATCAACGCAGCACATGCCGTAGGCCTAGCAGACCGTATCGGCTCACTCGAGGTCGGAAAGCGAGCAGACATAGTCATGTTCGATACTATGCGCCCAGAATGGGGCTCTCTATTCAATCCGGTCAACAACTTGGTCTACAGCGCAGATGGAAGAAGTGTAAAGATGGTGTTTATAAATGGTCGGCTTGTAGTTTCAGACCATACCCCACTATTTATCGACGAATCTGAATTAATTCGAAAAGTTCA
>CAZVRK010000002.1:0-142714 GCA_964629875.1 uncultured Dehalococcoidia bacterium
CCCCTGGAGGGACTCGAACCCCCGACGCGCGACTTAGGACGCCGCCGCTCTATCCCCTGAGCTACAGGGGCACATGGTGGAGATAGGGGGGCTCGAACCCCCAACCTCGGCATTGCGAACGCCGCGCTCTCCCAATTGAGCTATATCCCCAAAGGAAATTACTCACCATAAAGCTAGCGAGCACGAAATTGGAGGGACAACCCCTCAACTAAAGATGGTATATTCCCTGATCAGATACTGTCAAGTAAATCACTTAACCTCCGGCCCATGACTAACCGAGGTTTCTTTTAATGGAGGCAATACATTTTCAAGCCATGCGACCACATCATTAATAACCATGGGCGGTATTTCGTGAGACATGTTGTATTCGTGGTATTCGGGTTGGTATCCTTCCGCAGTCAAGAACTTCATAGTGTTCTGCGCTGATTCCATAGACACCATTGGATCAGCATTACCATGAGCAATAAAGATTTTCTGATCACGTTTCTCGGGTAGTTTTGCCCTCAGGTCCTCTGGGTCCGGCAGAGAAGCACTAAGCCCAACTAAGCCCGAGAATACTTCCGGTTGCCCCAAGCCACACCTGTAAGTCATTCCACCACCCTGAGAAAAGCCCAGCAATACAATTTTACCGGGAACAGCGTTAAACTGAGCAAATACCTCATCAAAATAAACACCTAATTTATCTTCTGCCTCTTTGTAATCTTCCAATGTAGCCTCAGCTCTAGGCGGGTGCCAGCCGTATCCAATAACACCAGGTCCCAACTGGAATGGGATAGGAGCATTAGGACAGGAATATACATAGCCCGTGCTAGAAATATTGGGAGTCAATCCAGCAAGATCCTGCATGTTCGCTCCGAATCCATGCAACAAAATCACAAGAGGATAACTTGCAGCGGGATTGTAATCGTCAGGATATATATTTAAGTAAGACAGGGATTTACCGTCAAATTGCTCGCCTTGCATAGCCATTCTCCAATAAAATTAATCAATCAATACTAACATCGGTTCATATTACAGCCAATATATATTCGCTTCCTGCAGCAACATCTAATAAACTGATAATCACATAATCTGGGCTAAACAACCAACAATAAGGAACCAAGGAATGATATGAGTTCAATCTATCACTTAATAACACATAGCCAATGGGAATTATCCAAACATCAAAATACTCATGAAGCTGATACTCTAGCCACAGAGGGATTTATTCATTGTTCAGCCACGTTGGAACAACTCTTGAGAGTAGCGAATCGCCTATACTCTGAACGTACTGACATGTTAGCTCTCGTTATAAACATAAACCAATTAACATCTCAATTAAAAGAAGAGCCCAGCCGATCTGGCGAGATTTATCCTCATATTTATGGGCCACTTAATTTGGACGCGGTCACTGAAACGCTGGAGTTTATAATAGAGTCGGAGATATTTGTAGCGGTCAAACCATCGCCAAGCACTTAATTCATGCAATTAAATAACAGCTATACGTCTGATGATCTTAGTACTGTTAGAAGTACCATATCGCGGTTACCCTTTATGAGTGAATCCGATGCTCGAGCTATGAATTTAGCGGTAAGCACAGGAGCATGTCCTAGCCATCTAGCGCCTTTCCTCCGGTTAAACGATTCACATCCGGACCTATACCGCAAATTGGTAATAGACCCATTTGTTGTTAAATACGGCGTATATGGCTTTTTCCCTAGAGCATACGATTTGATATACCTCAGTGATAAATCTCCAAATATTACCTTTAGCGGAAGAACTCGGGGAAGAGTGGCTATATTAACTTCCCGCTCAAATAACATGGTAATAAAACCTCTACAAAACTCAAATGAAGCCAAGGTAGCGACTCTAGCAGGTGAACTTGGCGTCGGACCTAAGCAATTTGACTCATTGCAGGGATTTCTGTCAGAAGAATACATCTCCGGCACCTTCATCACTGACAACCATTCAAACAGCGATATAAGACCTTGTATAGAGGATATTGGTATAAAATTGGGAGCAGCATTCAGCAAACTTCATGAGAATAAGATTTGCTACAACGACAGCACTGTTTCAGACCCCGACAAACGGTCCCATTTGATACTCGATCAAGTCAGTGATATCAAGCTAATAGATTTTGGGATATCGTTATCTTTGGAGGAATATCCTAACTTTTCACTCGAAGAAACATTCAACTATGTCAGAACCATGCCGATCTATCGCATATTTGAAGCAATGAATCCAACTCAGGGAGATGTTCATAGTTTCCTTAAAAGCTACCAAGGAAAATTCAAAGAGATATCCCCAGATACAATCTATGATCGAGATTTACGGTTTCTTACCGAAGGACTTCAACTCATGAGCGATATACTTACAGAAGCAGATAAAACCGCCTTCATGGAAGGATTTCACTCCTCGTACAAAAGATAAAAAAAGGACTGCAGAAGCAGTCCTTTTTCAATTAATGCTGATTAGATTTATTGTTTTGACATCAGAAAATCAACCAGAGAATTAAACTCATCGTCAGTCATCTGGTCCGCCAGCCCAGCGGGCATTATAGGGGCATATCCATCCACCAAATAAGCTGTGGGATTCTTAATTGACTCTACAATATAATCCCGTGCGGTCGTACCTGAAACTCTTGTAGCTGCAACCGTACCTATATTTGTTAAATCAGGCCCCAGCTGCCCAACAGCACCCGGAACCCCTTCTATCATATGGCAGCCAGCGCAGCCAGCGACACCTGTAAATACTCCCTGGCCAACCATCCCATCTGAAGCAGAGGAACTACTTTCCGCTACTGGTTCAGTTTCCTCTTCAGAGTGCGACTCAACATGACCAGAATCTGATCCATGAGAACCGTCATCTGCCTTGGCCATGTGACCAGACTCTCCATGAGTGAAGGGTACGGCATGTGCCTTAGCATATTCTCTCGGCTCAGGTGTGAATGCCGAGAATAATATCATTAGCCAAGAAAAAGCTGCGAAAGCCAAGACCAACCCACTCAAGAAAACTATACTTAATAACCTATGGTCGAATCGTAGATGCATGTAATACATAATTACGATGCCGAATTTAATAGCTGACAGAATGATTAGAGGCGCCAACGATACTGGCGCACCCTGCATACTCTCAGGAACTATGATCAAAAATTCAACAGCCGTTATAACAAATAATATTAAAGCAATAAATACATATTGTTTGAACGTTGGGTGTTTGCCCTCGTGATGTTGGGCTTCTGGCTGGCTACTCATGTCCCGCTCTCCTTACGCCAACAACGACAATAATGAAGGTTCAGTTAAAACACCAGCGACAGGCCCCGCATCGAACCCACCCACTAGATACAACAGTGTGAAAATTACGATCCACACTATATCAACGAAGTGCCAATAAAGACCACATAATTCCACATCCAGCGCGTTATGAGGTCCGACTTTACCTTTACGTGCCACGAAGAACAGCACCATGAGCCATACAATACCTAGGCTGACGTGAGCTCCGTGGAACCCGGTTAGAGTGAAGAAAGTCGACCCAAATAAATTGGTCGATACCAATAACCCTTCAAGTCTGAAAGCGTTAAATTCATAGACTTGGAACCCGATAAATATAGCTCCCATGAAGGCTGTGAGAAGTAGCCAGATCTGTATTCCTTTCTGGTCATTCTTATTAGTGGCTGCCAGTGCTTGAACCATGGCAAAACTACTACAGAGCAAAACGAAGGTACTTATAGTAGTAAGTGGGATATCGAGAATATCAATGGGATAAGGTCCTACAAGGCTCTGACCCCTGTACACCATATAAGTCGCTATCAAGGATCCAAAAAACAAGCAGTCAGACCCCAGAAACACCCACATCAAAAGCTTCCGGTGATTTATACCGGTAGTAGTATATGTGTGATCTACATCAGAAGTAGGTAATTGTCCACCTACGTGAGCCAAAATCTTTTCCTCCTAGTGATGCCCGCCATCAGAATGGTCGTCGCCATGATGACCTTCAGGAGCGGCAGGTTCGAAACTCCAACCCATGACACCAATGAATATTATTATTCCAGCTGGTATCGCGATTGGAAACTTTAAATATTGCCAAGGAAATTCAATCAGAAAACTAACAGCCAGTAATAGAAGCCCAAACGCGGTAAATATAGGCCAATAAGACGGATTGGGCATATGAATGGTTTCTGGATCCACAAATGGTTCTGGTTTAGTGATAGGATTTCCAGCTGCCTCTGCCTGCCGCTTTACAATCCAATAGTGGTCTTGCCCCAGAACCTGAGGAACTTGCGCGAAATTGTAAGAAGGCGGTGGTGAGGAGATCGTCCACTCTAATCCAGGCGCATCCCAAGGATCATGTCCTGCTTCTTTGCCATTTTTATAACTTATAACTACGTTTACAATGAAAACCAATATGCCTACAAACAGTACAAAATATCCAGCGGTTGCCAGTAGATTCAGGAAATCCCAGCCGTATTCGGTTGAATATGTATATATTCTCCGAGGCATACCGTTCATACCCAGATAATGCATTGGGAAGAAGGTGATATTCATTCCAATGAATAAAAGCCAAAAATTTATTTTGCCGAGCGTTTCGTCCAGAAGTTTACCGGTAACTTTCGGGAACCAGTAGTATATTCCCGTGAAAATACCAAATATTGCTCCACCAAACAGAACGTAATGAATGTGAGCAACGATGTAATAAGTATCTTGCTGCTGCGCATCCGAGGGAGAAACGGCGTGCGATACACCACTAAGGCCACCTACTATGAATAAAGCCACGAACCCGATAGCGTAGAGCATGCAGGTGTTTAGTTTGATAGACCCACCCCACATAGTACCGATCCAGTTAAAAATCTTCACTCCAGTAGGGACGGCAATTAACATTGTCGTTATAGTAAATACTGAGTTAGCGACGGGACCAAGCCCGACGGTAAACATATGATGGCTCCAAACTGCCCATCCCATTATTCCGATCACTATTCCTGAAAATACAACGACAGGGTATCCAAATAATGGTTTCCTCGAAAAAGTGGGTATAACTTCAGATACGATACCCATAGCGGGCAAGATCAATATATAAACTTCAGGGTGTCCGAATATCCAGAAGAGATGCTGCCACATTAATGGGTCGCCACCACCCACAGTGTTGAAGAAATGAGCCCCAAATGAGCGGTCCATAGTAAGCTCTATCAGACCGACTGTTATAACAGGGAAAGCCAGTACTAATAGAATCGAAGTTACGAAAGTCATCCACACGAACAACGGCATTCGCATCATTGTCATACCTGGTGCCCTGAGGTTAATTATAGTAACAACGAAGTTAAATGCTGCAGCCAAAGAAGCCACACCAAGCACCTGCAAGCCTAATGCCCAAAAATCAATACCTTTGCCTATGCTATAAGGTTCTTCCGTTAACGGAGCGTATGAGAACCAACCAGCGTCTGGGGCTTGCTGGAACAGAAAACTAGAGTGGATGAGTAATGCACCAAACAAAAATGACCAGTAACTAAATGCATTTAACCGAGGAAACGCTACGTCGCGAGCACCAATCGCTAAAGGAATAATGAAATTGAAAAAAGCGGCGCTTAAGGGCATGATAGCCATAAATATCATGGCAGTTGCATGCATCGTAAACATTTGATTGTATACATCCGGACTAACAAGTCCATTCTCTGGGACAGCCAGTTGCATACGTATAATACCAGCTTCTATACCTGCTACCAGGAAAAATATAAATGCGGTAACACCATACAGGATTCCGATTCGCTTATGATCAACAGTAGTGATCCAGCTCCATAAACCCGTGGCGTTAGCAGGTCTTTCCAGAACTTCAGTTATCGTTGCCATTACCGCCTCTAATACCTTTTGCTTTGCATAAATGCAATGTTCTACTTCAAGCTTAACAGGTATTCGATAACATTCGACACCTGTTTTTGGTTTAGTTTAGTGGTACCATCGGGCGTCTGGTATACGGTGGCACGACCCGACATATGATTACCCGACTTAACACTTTCAGGGTCGGTTATCCATTTACGCAAATTCTCACGATTCAAATCAAGTATGCCTGCAGCGAATGTACCTCTAGTAGCTAAATCAGTTAAATTTGGACCGGGTGCCACAGGAGACTCTAAACCAGACAGAAATCCTTGCACTCTAGCGTCCACTGTCGCAGGAGAATCCGGTCCTGTTGCACTGTGACAAACGACACAACCACCTTCACCGTTAAATACCAACTGACCTTGCGCGGCTTGAGCTGATAACACTGGTTCTTTTCCAAACCCTGCTACCCAGGCCAAATATTCATCTTCTGGTACGGCCTGCACTCTAAACTTCATCAGAGCATGAGCTCGCCCGCATAATTCAGCACATTGTCCGTGGAATACTCCTGATTCATCAGCCTGGAACCACAAGTGATTGTTCCTTGTAGGAACCATATCAACTTTTCCAGCCAACCTTGGTATCCAGAAGCTATGTAAAACATCATCGCTTAATAAATTAACATGTACAGGCCTGCCTACTGGAACTTTAAGCTCATTAGCCGTAGTAACAAAGGTCCCGTTGCCATCTGCGTCAGGGTATTCAAATTCAAACCACCATTGGTGTCCAGTAGCCGTCACTTCTAAAACATCAGATCCAGCAGGAGGTTTATCTAGTTCAAATAATGTTTGTACTGACCATACACCTAGAGCCAATATCAATATTGTTGGAATAACAGTCCATGTGATTTCGAGGGGTGTATTACCATGGACCTGCTTGGGAAGCCCATCCCCAGGCTTTCTCCGGAATTTGATCGCAGCATACAGTAGTGCGCCTTCAACAAGGACAAAAACTACAACCATCACCCAAAGCAAAACGTTAAACAGTAGAGCTTGCTTCTCTGCTACAGGGCCTGCCGTGCCCCATGTGGTCATATGTGAATTGTAATCACATCCGACAGACAATAGTCCGACTATCAATAGGACCATTACAGATATTTGGCTGATTCTAATCTTTCTCAAGCCAGCTCGGTCTTTAACCTTTATCTTATTTGCATCAATCCTAGTTCTGGGGGGCGCTAAGCGCATTTTGAGGTTTCTCCCTACAATCCACCGTCTATAACACCATTTTTACCAGTGACAGACGATAGCACAGTGTTAATAAATATGTCAACGGAATAGAATTCGCGATTATGCATATATTTTATTACGGTTTGCATCGACTAAGCAACGCAATCATTACAATTGCACCCCACTATCAACCATTATTGCGGCGAACAACAGCGCTAAATACAGCAAGGAATACAAATATACTTTCTTTGCCTGACTATTAGTCTGGTTTCTGCTTAGACTCCATGCCATCTTAATGAACACTAGCCCTAACACTATTGCTGATACTAGATAAATTAGACCTACTGCCTTGGTTAGGGCAAACATAACAGTCAAGCCCACTAATACCAAGGTGTAATAAAAAATCTGCTGAATCGTATGGGCAACCGTCGTGACAACCGGTAACATCGGAACCCCGGCATCCGCATAATCTTTTTTAATTAATAATGCCAAAGCCCAAAAATGGGGAGGAGTCCAGAAAAATATAATAGCGAATAAATAGACCGCTGGTAGGTCAATCCCCCCAGTTACTGCAGCCCATCCTGCCATTGGAGGTATAGCCCCAGCTGCACCACCAATAATAATGTTTTGTGGAGTTGACCGCTTTAGCCATTTGGTATAAACAAAAACATAAAATAGTGTTGCCGTTAGAGTTAGAACCCCAGCTAAAAGATTTACCCAAACCAGGAAGATAGCAAACGCTAAAACATTAAGAGATATGCCAAATGCTAAAGCTTTGATTGGAGATATCCGGTGACCCGCCACAGGCCTATTCCGTGTACGACCCATGACCTCGTCGATATCTCGATCCATTTGATGATTTATCGCATTAGCGCCACCAGCAGCCAATGCTCCTGCAACCAGTACATAACCCATGAGTGCTAAAGACGGGACTCCACCAGCTGCCAAAAACATTCCACCTGCAGCCGTTATAAGCAACATTAAAATAATTTTTGGTTTAGTTAAAGAAACAAAATCCCTAACGAACCCAAACCTACCTGGCTGATTATTGCCACCGTCACCATCTGTAGTATTAGATATAAATTCTGAATTAGTCATGAATCCAATTAAGTCCTAGCCACTGACTTAGCCTTTTCAGCATATGCTAAGAAAGCCAAACTAATAGCGGCACCCCACGTCAGACTCGCCAAAGCAACATGGCTAGCAAGTAATGACACTGGGAAGCCTGACCAGATAATACCTGCTCCCAGTACAATTTGCAGCATAAAAACAGTGGTAGCAACCATAGACATTATTCTGATTGTTTTCGGCCTATCTTTAGCCCTGATTCCCAAGTGTAAAGCGTAAAGAATGAACAATCCGGCAATCGCTACAACTAGCCTATGACCCATATGGATGGCCTCAGCAAACTCTTTCGGGAATAACTGTCCCTGGCAAAATGGCCAAGTCATACAAGCTGCAGTAGAACCAGTAGCGGTGACAATAGACCCAGAAACTATCACTGCATATACAGCTATTGCTGCGCACAATAACAATAAGGGCAAACTATCAGACGAAGAGCTATCGTCAGCCACTCGCGAACTCCGGAGTGGGCCAATATAGGCGACCACGGCCACCAAGATAAGAGTGGCTAATAATAATTGCGACACTGCCAAGTGGGAGGCCACTATTTCGCCGGGCAGTTCCCTTAACACTGTAACGGCGCCTAACAAAGCCTGAATAACCAAGAGGAATACGGAGATAGTGGCAGGAACAACCAGCCATAACTGTTTCCTAAACGAGACCCAGGTTATTCCTGCAGTCACAATTATCAGAGGTCCTACAATTACTGAGGCCACAAACCTGTGAGCATATTCAATAATCGCAGTCATTTCTAGTGGTGGTAATATCTTGCCATAACATAAAGGCCAGTCCGGACAGCCTAACCCCGAGTCCGTCACTCTTACTACCCCGCCCAGTACCATCAGCAAGAATACACATACTACTGTTACTAAAGAAACCACCTTGAGAATTTTGATAGACCTGTCAGAATACTCAAGGTTTACAGATGAAGAATTTCCGGTCATTACGCTCTTTGATAAGTTCCTAAAAAGATTGTGATATAATTCTCAATGTTATCATGGATGAAGCTATCCGGGTAGAATCCCTAAAGAAATATTATGGTAAATTCGTAGCCGTAGACGACATTTCTTTTAATGTTCGAAGCGGCGAAATTTTTGGAATTCTTGGACCCAACGGTGCAGGAAAAACTACCACTCTAGAAATCTTAGAAGGATTACTCTCCCCTAATTCAGGAACTGTAACTATCCTCGATTTAGATATCCTCAAACATCCTAAGGCTATAAAAACTCGTATCGGCGTTCAGTTGCAATCATCAGCTTACTATGACTATCTGAATCTTCTAGAAATACTGACTATCCTCGCTAGTTTTTACCCAGCGGGCGTACGTGAAAATCCTGCAGATATCTTAAAAAGAGTGAACCTATATAGTAAGGCCAACCAAAGAGTAAAGACCCTATCTGGCGGCGAAAAACAAAGGTTTACAATTGCTGCAAGTTTAATTAACAAGCCTGAACTGTTAATTCTTGACGAGCCAACTACTGGTCTAGATCCGCGCTCAAGACGAAACATCTGGCAGCTAATCGAAGAAATAAACAAGACTGGCATCACTGTGGTCTTAACAACCCACTACATGGATGAAGCTGAGGCTCTGTGCCAACGATTAGCTATAATGGATAATGGCCATCTCATAGCAGTAGATACTCCGTCAAACCTGAGAGCTTCATTAGAATATCAGTACGCAGTAAAACTAACTGTGGAAAAACCTCTGAATGAAGCGCAAATCCTTAGCATGAACAGTCTTAATGCCAAGATTGAAACGAAATCCGAAAACGCTTATGTTATCAAATTGAAAGACGGAACCGATTCTTTAGACATATTGCTTAAGAACATAGTCACGGATAATGTGAAATTCCAGAATCTTGAGATTACACCAGTTACACTAGAAGACGTCTTTCTAGAGTTGACAGGAAACGAACTTCAAGAAGACCTATGATCCAATTAACTCTATACAACCTCAAAATTATGTCGCGGAATCGTCATAGCACCTTTTGGGCTTTGTTTTTCCCGTTGCTATTAGTAGTGGTATTCGGGTTATTTCAGGTCGGAAACTTTGGAGGTGCAACGGTCACCATAGTAAACAATTCAACAAATGATGAATCTAAGGAATTAATTGATCAAATATCTTCGAACAACTTTTTCGAGGTGAAACAAATTGGGTCTACTGAAGAAGCATTAAATCAACTCAATAACGGCGAAACGGAGTATGTACTTACGATACCCCCTGAATTCACTTACAACATGAATGAAGCGTTATCGCTGCAATACACTGATCAAGACCCTCAGCAGAACGAGATTACATTGCTAATGTTATCTAATTTTCTAGACCGGACTAATACTGCATCACCCAATAATAATACAATCCAAACCATAGAGATAAAAAAGCCAGAAGCCACTTATTTTGATACTGTTTTATTGGGTTTGGTTGGCCTCGGTATAATGACAAATTCCATAATATCTATAGCAGTAAAAATAAGTAATTACAGAAACCAATCCATTCTAAAACGCATGTTGGTGACACCCCTCCCCATATGGAAGTTCTTTGCTTCTGAAATTACTGCCCATTTGATATTGGCCATCATTCAAGCCATTATTATATTGGGAGTTGGAATATTGTTGTTTGGAGCATCCATTCGCGGTAACCCTGCAGGTCTATTATTAATCATTCTACTGGGCAGTGTGGTATTCCTGAACATAGGATTCATCATGTCTGCATGGACAAACAGTCCTTCAGCTGCATCCGGAATGGGGAACGCAATAGCGTTACCGATGATATTCTTCTCCGGAACATTTTTCTCTGCCACCACTCTACCTTGGATAATGCCGATACTCTCTGAAGCGTTACCCCTAACCCCAATGTTATCTGCTCTAAGAGATATCGGGATTAACGGTTATCCAATATGGGCGGTATGGAAAGATATTGCAGCATTGGCAGCCTGGATAGTAGTAACATCAGTGATAGCAATAAAAGTATTCCGATTTAACTAGCATAATAATAATGAATAAATCATTGTCGTTTAGCACATTCCTAATCGCTATACTAGCGTTAATGGTGGCAACGTCATGTAGTCCAAATAAACTCGATGATTCCGATCAAGCCATCATGCAGATCAGAGGATATGTGCTAGAAGTCATTCCCAAAAACGTGTCAGAATTTGAGACCTTAAAAGTTCGGACGAAAGATGGGGAACTTTATCACTTTACGAGTGATACTTTCACAGGTTTCACCCCTGCCCACATAAAAGAGCATCAATTATTCGGACAAACAGTGCTAGTGAAATTTATATCTCGCGATGGCATATTAATAGCTATCACCTTGGAAGATTGATCTTCTGAATCACCTCAAGACAAAGCTTCTTCCAAGGCAACTATTATTTCATCCTCTGTAACAAATTGTTCAAACTTGGCGCGTACACGCCCATCAGAATCAAGAATAAATGTCCAAGGCTCCGTTATAAGTCCCCATTCGTCCATTGTATGAACTGGGTCTAGGCTGGCCACGCCTTCCTTAATTAGGTGTGGATCTTGGAATGCCTCTACATGGATAAAATTTACTCCTGAATATCGCGCTTTGATGGTTTTTATAATTTCTAGTTGCGGGCCGCATGTCGCACTAACACAGAAGGCAGGCGTAGAGAAAATTATAACCGCTGCTTTGTCCTCAAGGATTGCCTCATCAATAGACACCTTATAAAGATCAGGATCCGGGTCCAAATCACTAGTGATATGTCCCAGATCACTAACATCCATTGAAGTGGGAGTGCTACTAACGGGCGCCACATCGCCAATAGCAGGTGTTTTCGACAATTCATTGACCGTTAGGGCCGTTCGAGCTTCTATCTGAGTTCCATCCTTCGTTAGACCACTAATCTCTAGGCCCCAAAGCCCTGGATCTGTAACTGTAGCCGCGCCTTTTATATCAAAATAAAGTTCGGTAACAAATACTCCCTTGCTACCATCATACGGAGGCCAATGAACAAATTGTGCAGTTACTTGCTCTTTTAGAATCCCATTTTCCTGTTCGGGAGGAAAATATACAGATGTCACATCAACTGAATCAGACTGGACTGGATGACTCTCCATGTCCACTAAGCCAAAGCTGACCCGATTTGTTCCCACCGAAAGATCACTGGTAACCATTATGGCGCTATAATTATCTGATCTGATGGTCACACCAGTGGGCGTCATGCCAATACATGCCACTGCAAACAAGCAATAACAGGCTGAGACTGCGGCGAGTAACACCATCTTCATCATACTAAGGTTCGATAGATCGTTAATAAATTATTCCTCTCCCAGCTCCCCCATCAACAGCAATAGTTTGGCCTGTAATTGCACTCGCCTGATTAGATACCAAAAATAATACTAAGTTTGCTATATCGTCCGGCTCAACCATTCTACCTATCGGTACATTAGCAACCGTTCGCGACATTATTTCTTCAGAAGTCACACCGTCACGCTGCGCTCTTTCATCTATTAATTGCATTTGACGCTGGGTACGAGTACTCCCAGGATGAATGCAATTAACTAGGATTCCTTCGGACGATACATCATCTGACAAGCACTTCGTATAGGCTGACACGCCTGAGTTCGTTATCCCAGAACCCGGATTGGTAGCGCTAGAATTTCTAGCTCCCATACCAGCGATATTCACAATACGCCCCCCGCCTTTCTTCCGCATTGACGTTATTACTTCCCGCGAGCATCTAATGTAACCCATCACTTTAGTATTGATATGATTCAATATAACCTCATCTGGCAATTCACTGGCTCGCGCGGTAGTCGAGTTAACAGCATTATTGACTAATATATCAATATGGCCCAGTTCAGAAATAGTTGACCATACAAGCATGGTGATATCCTCGGTACTAGTCATATCAGCCCGAATTGGCACAACAGTAGCACCTGTCTCATCCTGAATTTCCCGAGCAGTCGTCTTAAGTGCATCCATACCGCGAGCACAAATGGCTATCTTTGCTCCCTCTTTTGCCAAAGCCAGTGCTGTGGATTTTCCTATCCCCATACTTCCGCCAGTAACTAGTGCAACTTTACCGTTTATCCCATTTTCCATACCGTTTACTCCTTTTCAAACCAATCAGTAGTCATCTAACACAATGATCTATCAGATTGGATAAATTTTCTTCGCCTTCTAAGTCTCCTGTTATAGCTGTTAATCCAGTTAGTTTATCTATAGGCCAATCAATCTCCCCGAACAAATTTCCTAGTCGATTGGTTTCAGTAGCAAAATCCCATTCTAATTCTTCTCCCTGATATTCTCCTTGATATACGTTTCCACCAGTCATCTCTATTGTGATACGGGGAGCAAAAGATTTACGGTCTTTATGGCCAATTACATCAACCTTTTTTAACAAGTCCAGGACCGCGTCCTCATTACCTGGAGATTGTTCACCTGCTTCAATCCGCTGGCGTAGCGGAGGATAGCTCCCATTTATACAAGTATAAGCAGTGAAATAGTGAGTGCTAGCCACACCAGGAGCAGTCCGATTAGGATTGGGGAATGCAGGTGATGGATAACTAGTCTCCAGCCAATTCATATCAACAGTAATCTTTTCTATGTCTTGAACACTCAAATCATGAGCAGACCTAATCTCCGTCATAAGCTCAATGACTGGACAGTTATACCCTGCCGTAGGATATAACTTGGGAACGACATGCATTAATTCCCATCTTTCTCCTATATCTTCAATAACGCTATCTAAAGATACGTTATTGGGACCATTAAACACGTACGACAGTTCTCCCTTATTATTACCAACAAAAGCGTTGTAAAACCCTGCGTCACCCTCTAAAGAAGTCTCTGAGCCTTTGACATCCTCTCTCGCAAGCAACGCCGCCATTAGTCCATTCCGGGTAGCTTGGGGCTCATGGAACATCATTTCACGACCACCCGATCTCGGACCTTCATTAGTTCCGCCGGTAAAGGTACAGGCTAATGCCACAGCAGTAACCATTTGATCTTCATTCAATCCAAGTAACTTACCCGTAGCTACTGCAGCTCCTAATGTTCCAAATATCGGACTAGACCGGAACCCTCGTGCTTGTACAGACGGTATAAAATCGCCCGCTAAACGTGATTCAATTTCATAGGCAACCGCCATTGCTGCCAGAACGTCTTTCCCGCTAGAACTTCCCAACTCTGCAGCAGCCAAGACTGAAGGGATAATACAAGGTCCCGGATGAATCAACATCCTGTATGAGTCAGATTGGTTCGTAGCATGCATCAGTTTACTATTCGCAAATGCTGCGCCGCTTCTTGTAGCTTTAGTACCATCAACTAGAATAGTTGCTCCATTTTCTTTGCTTTCCTCAACTTTAGCCAGCTCCACAGCGGCCTTCCCGTGACTTGTATCAGCCCCGATGATCGACACTAATAGAGAATGAAATAAAGAGGCTTTCATCTTATCTACGACTTCTGGTGGCAGATTATCGTAATCAGTAGATATGATAAATCTGGAAATGACACGCGATAAGGAATCTGTCATTGTTTGTACCTCGTCATGTATTACTTAGCTCAGCGTACGATTGTAGATTCTTCCGAAAACACGGTCAATGCACCAATATATTGCCGCAATAAAAGTTTCTACTTTAATTTACTAGCAAATTCCAACCATACCCGTGCACACGGTACAGGAAGTATATGCTGTACAAATCCAGCCACTCCAGGAAATACCATTTTTTGGCCATTCGGGAAGAAGTCAGAGGCGTCCCGAAAATCTCCCAGAACTTCATCCCTCAGGGCAGCAGCAGCTATTATAAGCGTTGGGGTCAAAATTTCGCTTAACAATGGTCTCAAATCACCCGAAGCATGTCTCTGAAATCCGCTTACCACATGCGAAGGTGTGGCGCACATTTGCTCTGCATACCAACGTATGTATTGAGGATCTACAATTTGCGGATCAAGACGTCTACCAATAGTACTCTCTACCCACGCAGCAATACCTTCTGATTCAATTAAATCAGCACTTTCCTCGTGATGAGGATCATTAAAATTTGTAGGAGAAGTGCAAGCAGTCAGAGATAAGAGCCTTTCCTGGTAAAGCGTTGCATATCGCATAGCGATAGTACCACCAACCGTCTCTCCAATAAGATGGAATTTATCTATGCCTAGCTTGTCTACAACTTCTGACAGGTCCTTGGCAAAATTGTCCAATGTCCAAGGATATCCAGGTTCTGGCACAGCCGAGTACCCCATGCCTCTCATATCAAATCTGACAACTCTGTAGTGGCGAGCTATAATCGGAACCCACGCGTACCACAGTTTATGACTCTTCGCCATACCGTGGTGCATCACTACAGTTTCAGCATTTTGCCAAGGATCAGTGTAATCATCTACAGTGTAGTAAAGTTCAATACCATCATCTAATTTTACTCGCATGCTCCCTCACTTTATGTATCTAAGCTGATGCCATAACATCTTCCGCAAACCACTGAAGTCTCTCCAAAGCTTGACTCAAATCATTACCCCTAATATCAAATATCAAATGAGTTACTCCAGACTCTGCATAGACTCTCACATCTTCAAGAATCTCATGTGAATCACCAGCGAATCTCCTTCTGAGCATCGAACCACCAGATTCAGAATCATACAGCGGAGCTTTCATAGCAATGTCTAAAGTGGACGGATCTCTATTCGCCTGATTTGCATAGTCATATAACAATGATAATTTATTAGCTAAGTCATCTGGCTCCAACGGATTAGCAGGAATAGCTCCTACCGGATGCCATCCATTACCGTAAACCGCTGCACGCTTCAAGGCTGCCGTGCTATGACCTCCTACCCAAATAGGAGGATGGGGTTTTTGTATGGGCTTCGGTAAAAATTTTACACCTGTGATGTCACAATACTTACCTTGAAAATTCGGGGTTTCATTAGACCACAGTTCTATAAAAGCCTGTAGATACTCATTAGTTACTGCACCTCTTTCACGAAACGGCGGAGCTCCTAACGCTTCAAATTCTTCCTCCATCCACCCTACTCCCACACCTACAGTCAGCCTACCTTCTGATAAAACATCTAACGTAGACAAAATCTTAGCAGTAAGCAAAGCAGGACGATGTGGAACTATCATTACGCTAGGCACTAGCCGTATCTGCTTAGTAATCCCAGCTAGATAGGTTAACAGAGTTAACTGCTCAAAGTATTCCCCTGTGCCGCCACCCGGAAATTGACCGTCAACCGTATAGGGATACGGTGATTCTATTTCGTTCGGAACTAATATATGATCTCCGGCTACCATACAATGAAACCCAAGCTCATCGCCTTTCCTAGCTATCTCGGCGAGTGGCCCAGGGCGAGCGTTTGGCCCTTGATTAGGTAGGTAAAATCCGAATTTCATAATTATTCTCCGAATATGTTAATCATCTTTGGGATATACTCCCAACACCATCAAATGCTGTCATTGCAGGTTTAGCCTAAGCCAAAACATTGTAGTGATAACTGGATGTTAATACATCATTTTGTTCGAATCGTGTAAATCTAAGCTGATTAATATCGATGCTAGATATCTCCTCACCTACGACTAGCTTCGACATTACTTCACCAATTGACGGAGCTAACTTAAATCCATGACCGCTAAATCCCACCGCACAATATAAACCTTTAACACCCGGGACTTCGTCCAGGATAGGGTGCCAATCAGGAGTAATCGTGAACAATCCGGACCATCCCCCTCTAAAATATGCCTGATCCATATCAGGCATTCTATGAATCAACCTACTTAACACTGAAGGAATATTGTCTAGGTCTACACCCTGATTATAGGAATCAACCTGGGCTTCGTCCTCACCAAATCCAATCAACGTCATAGATGTACCTTCTGGCCGCAGAGAAAACGACTGGGCTATATCTCCTATTATGGGATGATTCGGTATCTTATCCACTGGTCGTGCTATGGTGGCTATTTGATGCCTGACAGTGGACAAAGGTACTTCCACGTTGACAGAATTCATGATTTCTTTAGACCAAGGTCCTGAACAAATGATAACTTTAGGGGTCTCTATAGTACAATCAGGCGTAGTAACGGACTTGACTGCACCGTTTGATATCTCTATTCCTGTCACTGGATTGCGTAGATAAATGTCTGCACCCATCTCACGTGCTCGATTCGCAAATGAAGTGGTTACCATATACGAATCCGCGTATCCTGAATCTGGCTCCCATGCCAACAGCTCGTCTCCAGTGGTATAAATCATCGGAGCAATATCCCCCAATTGCTCTGTATCTATTGCAGACGTATTGATACCTAACTCTTGTTGCATTCTAAGATTGTGATTTAAACCTTTCTCATCCGATTTATTAACTACAACAATGTATCCCGTGTTAACAAAACCGGACTGACCCCCCACTATCTCTGAAAAGTTATTGAATATATGGAGACTATCTCTGGCCATAGTAGAAGTGATCTTGTTCGAATAGTGTGTCCTACAGATAGTTTGGGATCTCCCTGTAGAACCAGAGCCCAACACATCTTTTTCAAGAAGAATTACATCATTCATGTTTTGAACACAAAGGTGATATAGAATACTGCATCCGATGACTCCCCCACCTACTACTACCGCATCTGCTGTCTTGTGCATTTACTTAATCCTTACTGAGAGTAGCGATGAAGAAAATGATAAGGCCCCCGGCAATAATTGCCGGGGGCCTTATCATTTTCTGTAATTCAGTTAACTTTAATTAAAATGCTAGATGCACTTTGACTTAAGTCTCCCTTAGTTACGCATAGAACTGAAGCAGTCACTGCAATACACTGGACGATCACCCCTAGGAAGGAATGGAACCATAGTATCCATGCCGCACTGAGCGCAAACCGCTGGGTGCATTTCCCTAGGCTGACCAAATCCCCCGCCTCGCTGTCCTCGTCGCTGCTGGCGACACTCAGGGCAACGTCGAGGCTCATTGGTGAAACCTCTTGAGTTAAAGAATTCCTGCTCACCTACCGTGAAAATGAACGACGCCCCACAATCCGCACAGGTTAAAGTTTTGTCTGAAAGTGCCAAGTCAAGACCTCCGATGATATTGTCTAGCTCAGTTGAGGTCATCCTGCGCTAAGTCTGCCAATTCACATACTAACAACTGGAAAGTACCCTGTACCAAGCCTGTTTACACCACGCATTATACAACATAGTTGCCTGATACCCAAGATGTAAAAAATATTGCGAATAATATGTAATATTTCTACGAATTTAGAATCAGCTTTCCTACGAAGATAACACTATTCGTAATGTCTGGTATCTAATCCGAAGAACATCATGATTGCAAACCGGAAAATTATTGCTCGCTAGAGTATAGTCCAGTTGGGATGCTCAACAATTGCTTCATGTAATATATCTATCAAAGTGTTTCTTACCGGCTGTGAAACGTAGAATACTGGCATTAACAGCTCGGATTCAGAATCTATCATTCCCTCAGTCACCGCTCGTGAAGCTAACTCAGTTCCTGGGTACAATCTGGTTCCCACCCTTAAAGTCACATTACTAGACCTGCCATTGCTGGCGGCAGTGGATAGGAAAGCCAATTTATCACGCACAGTCTGACTTGTTTCTCCTATCTCTCCAAATCCTTGGGTAATCGAATATGCCAGTTCATGTTTTTTACACATCTCACATAACTTCTGCACATCTGAAAGATCAGCGCCCAGCCGCATCTGCTCTTCGCCTGAATCGCCAGGCATTACATTTCCTTTGATAACCCCGCCACCAATAAGCACCATTTGGCATCCAGCTTCAGTTAACAAAGACATGAGCTCATCATCATAGAATGCTGGACTAAGATTAGTATTCCACCTTATATCCAATTGCATATCGCATATCGCACTACACAACTGCTTAGCATAATCTAAAGGCCTGTTAAATTCTTGGTCAATAAAGAAAAATTCACTGAGACCATATGTATCTTTGAGGCGACCTATCTCTTCTATAACTTCCTGAACAGGCCGGACAATTCTCCATTCATCATCAGAACTTGGGCTAGATACCGTGGAGGAGTACCAACCTAGCTTAGTAATTATTCCAACACCAAAGCCAGCTGCTCTGTATTGCAATAGATCTAAATCGTCGAATTTGGGAGGCTTAGACAGCGTTGAGGAGGCCTTTTCATGGGCTATCTTAAGGACTTCACCATCTCTAAACATGATTCCCGGCAAGTCTCTCCAGGATTTACCGTCCTCCGTCAGATCAGCCAAATCTGCAAAACATTCGGCTGCGTCCCCCACTAAGCCAACATCTGGCTCCAAATAATTAAAACAATTCTCTGGCAGAATACTAAAGGCCGGTCCACCACAAGTTACTAAAGCGTTACTATGCTTTCGTATTGTTTGTATAACATCTTTTGTAGTGGATAAAGCCGATTGTGGGTTAGTAAAACTACCATTATCTAAGTTGCGTAATGAGATGCCTACTATGTCAGGTCTATACTCTTTCACAGCCTGTTCTGTATCGAGCACATGGTCGTCAGAGAACATTAGATCCAAGATACGTACGGAATGCCGGTCGGGATTTATATAAGCTGCAACATAGGCGAGGCCAATTGGTAAAGGACGAACTTCGTCCCTTGTCATCCATCTGTTGTGGCGATTCGTTGCTATCAGAAGTATTCGCATAATTAATAACCTATGTTCCAGCGAATTACCGTCAATGTGGCAAATATACCACATATCGTCAAACAGTATGCGATCCATAAATATCGGGAGTATCTATTGGTGAGTAGATATAGCTACCGCACGATGGTAGGATACTAAGTATAATATCCCCTTTACTCTGAATGAGAAGCATATGGATCTAAAAACAGTACTGCACCAAGTACATATCGAGTCCGGAGCACGCATGGTGCCCTTTGGCGGATGGGATATGCCAGTACAATACGCTGGAGTAATATCTGAAGTAGCTGCTGTCCGAACAAATTCCGGATTATTTGATGTATCTCACATGGGCAGACTATATATCCAGGGAGATTCAGCCACTGACCTGCTGGATTTAGTCCTCACTTCGCCAGCTAGCACCCTGACAGTAGGGAGAGCTAGGTATTGCATGATCTGCGATGAATCTGGCGGAATAATAGATGATACAATCTTTTACCGACTCGCAGAAAATCGCTATTTGCTAATACCTAATGCAGGCAATCGTATCCAAATAATGGACTGGCTACAATCCTGGATTGACAAGAGTTTTATCGGGAAGTGTAGCGTAGACGACCAAACTTTTAAAACTAGCCTGATAGCAATACAAGGTCCTAATAGTAGTACCATCTTGGATCGATTATGCGTTGTTGACAACGGAACACTACCCTCATCAGTACGAGGATTCAGTTGGGCTGACGGTGTATTACAAAATCATAAAGTTATGTTGGGCAGAACAGGATACACAGGCGAAGACGGGTTTGAAATAGTTGTAGATTCAGATAACGCAATAAACGTTTGGAATAGACTGACAGAAGCGGGCGCTACTCCTTGTGGATTAGGGGCAAGAGACGTACTCAGATTAGAAGCCGCCCTACCATTACATGGCCATGAAATCGATATTAATAAGACTCCCATTGAGGCTGGCCTATCAAAATTTGTTAGAAAGTCCGGAAAATTTATAGGGTCTGAGATAATCTACGGCCAACTAGATAAGGGAACTGAGATGACTCTAGTCGGCCTAACGGTATCAGGGAGAAGTGCACCTAGAGCAGAATATCCGATTTTATGTAACGGAGAAAAGATCGGGTATGTTACTAGTGGAAGCTACTCCCCGACTCTTGACACAAGCATTGCAATGGGCTACGTTTTGGATCAGCACTCTCAGCAGTGTGACGCCCTTGAAATAGACATCAGAGGCAAATTAATTAAAGCAGAATTAGCTCAACTCCCATTTTACTCACGCCCTAGGAGGCCATGACATTGAATCCATCGGATCGCCAATATACTAAAGAGCATGAATGGCTCAAAATACAAGATTCAGAGAGTAACTTAGCAATAGTAGGTATCACAGACTACGCTCAAGAACAACTTGGCGACGTGGTATTCATAGACGTGCCTGAAATGGGCTCAAATGTCGTACATATGGAAAAAATGGGAGAGATTGAATCAGTGAAGGCAGTGTCGGATTTGTTCTCTCCTGTCAGCGGAGAAGTAATTAAAACAAACGGCGAACTTCTAGACCGCCCAGAACTAATCAATGAGGACCCATACAATGAAGGGTGGATATTGCAGGTTATTTTGAGCGATACCACAGAGCTCAACTCTCTGATATCGGCAGAAGAGTATCAATCATTTATAGAACAAGCATAACCGAGCAAGCCATGCTATTATGAGTAATAGCTAGGTACTATCCAAGGAGCCAAGAACTCGTGACCAACCAGGGTCATTTTCAATCTCATTACATACCCAACACGCCAGAAGAACAGGAAGCGATGCTCGCTACCTTAAATCTGCAGTCGATCGACGAATTATTTCAAGATATACCGGGCACGTTCCGGAACCCCGATTTAAACCTACCCTCACCTATCTCAGAGATAGAAATCCAAAAAGAACTTTCAGCATTCGCAAATAACAACCGCGTTCTCAATAGTGGCGCCTCATTTCTGGGAGCAGGTTCTTATAACCATTTCATCCCCTCAATTATAAAATCATTGATGACTCGAGGAGAGTTCCTAACTGCCTACACTCCGTACCAGCCAGAAGTAAGTCAAGGCACACTACAGGTAATCTACGAATTTCAAAGCCTTATCGCCAATCTCTATGATATGGAAGTAGCCAACGCGGGCATGTACGACGGAGCAACCAGCTTAGCTGAGGGAGTTCTCATGGCCTGCCGAGTTACGAAACGGGATGAGGTGATAATACTCGATAGTGTTTCCCCTTTATACCAGCAGGTAATACATACGTATTGTCAGGCGCAAGGTATAAACATAACCACTAATTCATCCAACGCCCTGTCTCCGTCAGAAAAAACTGCTTGTGTTGTATCCCAATACCCCAACTTTATTGGCGGGATCGAAGACCTCACTGGATATTCCACTACAGCGCACAACTGCGGGGCACTTCTAGTAGTGTCAACAAATCCGTTATCGATGGGCATGCTCAAAAGCCCAGGGGAATACGGAGCAGATATAGTCACAGGTGAAGGACAACCCCTAGGAATACCCACAAGTTACGGAGGTCCCTACCTAGGATTATTTGCCACCAAGCAAGAGTACATTAGGCAAATGCCAAGCCGTATAGTTGGGAGAACCGTTGACACTAACGGTAAAAACGGATACGTCCTAACCCTTCAAACAAGGGAACAGCACATCCGTAGAGAACGTGCGACTAGTAACATCTGTACTAACGAGGCGCTATACGCATTAGCGTCCACCATATATCTATCCGCTATGGGCAAGAACGGGCTACGCCAGATATCAGAACTCTGCTACCACAAAGCACACTACGCCGCAGATGAAATATCAAATTTAACGGGGTATAAAGTGGTAGCACCAAATCCCTTTTTCCACGAATTCGTAATAGACTGTCCGGTCCCAGTAGCAGATGTTAACCGCATACTAATGAATCAGAACATCCTGGGTGGATTAGATCTGACAAATCAACCATTCTCGAAATGTTTGCCTGAAAATGTTGTCAATGGCATGTTACTCTGCGTGACCGAACTTAATAGCCGCCAAGACATTGATTCTCTAATATCTGCCTTAAGCGAGATAAAATAGCATGATGAAAGGTGGAAACCGCACAACCGATAAGTTATTGATGGACCGTAGCGTACCAGGAAGATCAGGAGTAGTGACCCCTACCCTTGACGTGCCAGAGCAAACCCCACTTAGCCCTGAGTTACTCCGATCCAACTTAGAATTGCCAGAGGTATCAGAACCAGAAGTAGTTCAATACTTTACTAATCTCAGTCAACTGAATTTTTCTATAGACACGCAGTTTTACCCGCTGGGCAGCTGCACAATGAAATACAACCCGAAAGTAAACGATGAGATGGCATTTTTACCAGGATTTGCAAATATACATCCATTGCAACCTGCTGAATCATCTCAAGGGGCTTTGAAACTCCTACACAGACTCCAAGAATTTTTGGCCGAAATTACAGGTATGAATGGCGTCAGTCTAGCAACATTAGCAGGAGCACACGGAGAACTGGCCGGTGTGCTGATGATCAGAGCGTATCACCATTCTAGAAATGATCTTGGCCGTACGAAAATGGCCATACCGGACAGTGCCCACGGAACCAATCCAGCGTCTGCGGCTATGGCAGGATTTGATGTAGTAACATTACCATCCGACGCGAGTGGTAATGTCGATTTAGAACAATTGCGCAATCTTGCAGGACCTGATCTCGCTGGGGCAATGATCACCTTACCGAGTACTCTTGGTATTTTTGATGAAAACATTGTAGAAGTATGCAGGATCGTTCATGAAGCAGGGGGAATGGTATACGGGGATGGAGCCAACATGAATGCCCTTCTAGGTAGAGCCAAGCTCGGACAACTCGGATTCGATGTTGCACACCTTAACCTGCACAAAACCTTTAGCACGCCACACGGTGGAGGCGGCCCTGGATCAGGTCCAGTGTGCTGCGTAGAGTCTTTAACTCCCTTTCTTGCATCTCCTTTAATTACTAAGTCTGGAGATTCATTCGAGCTTTTCACGCCTGAAGGAAGCATTGGAAAAATTAGTGGCTTTCACGGCAATTTCGGTGTTCTTGTCAGAGCCTACACTTACATAAGAACGCTTGGTGCCGAAGGGCTAAAATCGATCAGCGGAAACGCTGTATTAAATGCCAATTATATTATGGAATCTTTGAAGGACAAATACTTACTCCCTTATGACAGGCGATGCATGCACGAAGTTGTATTTTCAGCAGATTGGCAAAAGGAACGGGGTGTCAGCGGATTGGAAGTAGCAAAACGACTTCTTGACTATGGATATCATGCTCCTACAATGTATTTCCCGTTAATAGTCCACGAAGCATTGATGATAGAACCAACCGAGTCTGAAACAAAAGAGACATTGGACGCATTTATTGACGCTCTTGTCCAAATAGACCAAGAATCACACGATCAGCCTGAGATAGTTCAAAATGCTCCCCACACAACCCCTGTCTCACGTTTGGATGAGGCTCAAGCCGCGAGAAGGCCTGATTTAAAGTGGCAACGCCACGAACAGACTTAGGCATCAGCTACTAGAATAATGCGTTTGGTCGCTTAAGGATTCAAGCCTGACGTGACACCTCAAAGCGGAAGCAACCGCATCTTAATATTATTACTATTGGGCCTGATAGTGCTATCGTGGATATCGTTGTGGGCCTGGAATGAATCCCCAGCAAAGGTCTTTCTAGGACATAATGCTAGTCCTTCTTTAAATCAAATAGACCTAATTTTCGGATTAATATTCGTACTTGGTTGGACACTTATGGTATTCGCCATGATGTTGCCCACAACTATTCCTCTGATACTGTCCTTCCATAATCTAATAAACAACCAATCAAATCATAAAATACTAGTATTTAGTCTAATACTTGGTTATGTCGGAATATGGTCGGGGTTCGGCTTAGCAGTGCATGTGATGCACTTGGTTATGCATACTGTGGCGAGTCAATATTTAGTAACCGACCGAACTACACTGATACTAGTTGCCATTACTCTGGCTTTGTGTGGTCTATATCAATTCACCAACCTAAAGTACCGATGTCTTATAAAATGCAGATCACCTATCAGTTTTATACTCGCTCGATGGCATAGGAACTCTTCAGTCAGGCAAGCCCTTTTATTGGGATATAAACACGGGATTTATTGCATAGGTTGCTGCTGGACACTCATGATACTGATGTTCTTGACTGGATCAACTAATCTAGTATTGATGATCATCATCGGGGGAATAATGGCCGTGGAGAAAAACTCTTACTGGGGTTTAAGCATAAAAAACCCTCTTGGCTACTTTTTACTATTGGCTGCAGCAGTTGTAGTAGTATGGTCACTAGTCATTTAAAACCAGTAACCATACACACTTAATTTTAACCATTTGATTGGCGTTCTGACTCAAGTGTTTGTTTCAAAATTTCTGGATCTACCCTCACTTCGACTCCAGCCCTTTCCTCCTGGAGAAGCATGGAAACCCTAGAGTCTCTCCCGTCCCAGCCCCTGTTCATGGCTTCTGTCATTTCAGCAAGTGTAATGTTTGCCAATTTCATAGGAACATCAAATTCCCTACCGACGCCAACCGCTAAATCCACGTCTTTGCGCGCTAACCGAAGAGCAAAATCTGGTGGATCAAAGTTTCCGGGTAACAGATGTTCAGCTAAACCTTCAAAGGTTCCTCTACGACCTTGAGCACCTCTACGTACAGCCTGCCACAAGGCCAACGGTTCGACACCTGCCTTAACTCCCATAGTAAATACTTCCGCCAGAGCAGTTTGAATAATATATCCCGAGCAATTGTGAACGAGCTTGGCTACTGCTCCGCACCCAATTGGCCCTACGTAGTACGCTTTATCCCCGATTGAGTCCAATACAGATTTATATTTATCAAATAAATCTTTATCTCCGCCAACCCATATCGCTAAATTCCTGGACTTAGCACCTCGGGGTCCTCCGCTAACAGGGGCATCTAATACACTAACACCCCTCGCAGCCATTACCTCATGTATATGCCTTATTACAGTTGGAGAATTCGTACTTAGATCGAAATAAGTTTTTCCTTCTGTCAGTCCCTCTAGCAACCCTGATTCACCCAAAGCCACTGCTTCAATCTCGACTGGACCCGGAAGGGATGTAAATACAACATCACTGGACTCCGCAACTTCTCTGGGCGTGTCAGCCCAGACGGCCCCTGCTTCCAGATGAGGAGTCGCTGATTCTCTACGTATATCGTGGACAATCATGTCATTACCGCCCTGTAGGCAGTTAAAAGCCATGTTTGCCCCCATAGTTCCAAGCCCTACAAACCCTACTTTTGCCATCATAGCCTCCGGTATATAAAATTCCTATGTAAACACGTTCATTATGCTAAAGGAAGCAGTAGCTTACAACATCCCAATATCTTGTCAACACAACAACAATTGTGCATACTTCAGAGTGAATAAGCATTTTTACTAGCAGCAGGGGTACTAAATGACAGAACTACATGAGAAGCTATGGGATTTTGATCAAGTAGAACCTGGTCAATCAGGTAGTCCAACAGTAGTACTTCTGACTTCCGAACACATTACTAGATACGCCTGGACAGCACAGAACAGGGACTCGAGATACGTCACTCCTGGAGTAAGTCAGGAATTTGAAGGGAAACTGGTAGCGATGCCAACTATGCTGCTTACCTACGCACCTCTGCTAAGAGATGATATTGCGGACAATAATGGTTTTATCGCCGTCGAAGAAAGTAAAACGGCTCGAAGACAAACGCCTTTTGCTAAGTGTGAAGCGAAATGGTTTAAACCTGTGTTTGTTGGGGACACTCTAACCGGCACCAGACAGGTTCTGGAAAAGTTTGAGAAAAGAGGTAACAGATTCGTTACTTTTCGAGTAGAGGCAACTAACCAAGCGAATGAGAAAGTCGCTCATTTTGATTACACCTGTATATTTTCTTATTCAAAAGGACAAAGAGATGTTCCTGTAGAGGCTGGAACCTCCGTACCTGAAATCATTGACGATAAAACACCCACGGAAACTGTTAACACCGCGGATTTTGTTAATTTCTCCTCCGCTAACATTGGGGACATTCTAAAACCTCTAACAATATCTGAAAGTGCCGAAATCATGATACGCAAGAATGATTTCACCCTTGCCGGAAAATATAAGCCCAGCAATATTCATACAGATGAAGATTTCGCAAATAAAAACATCTTTGCGGGGGTAGTGAATTCAGGTCCCGCAACAATGTCTTATGTGGACCAAATGCTGGAAAGAAATTTCCCGTTGAGCTCTTTCTATAACGGTGGAAGTCTACTGATGCGAGCAATTACCCCGTTTAGATCAGGAGATACCGTAACCTTCGAAGGAGCAATAACCGATAAAAACGACGGCGGCGCTGGTAAAACTTTGGATATACGAATCAAGGGCATCAATCAGCGAGGGGAGCTGGTTTCTCTATCCGACGCGACTATGGTAATGTCAGAATAGTAGGACTGTGGGCAATAGTTGCACTTGTTTATGCCCCCGTGCCTACTAAAGTTACTATAGACGTCATACTAACCCCTGTAGTAGACGTTAGGGTCATTTCTCAATGGGAAGGCCCTGTCCAGCCGCCTCATCTGTTCTTCACTAAGATACCAGCCGACTGAATCACAATTCTCTTCAGTGTGTTTAACCGTATTAGCTTTCGGAATCGCTACAACGTTAGGATGAACAGTGCACCAATTCAAGGCAACTTGAGCGGGAGTTTTTCCAACTTCAGCTGATATAGTGTTAAGAACCCCTCCAGGGCTAAGGTCGTTTTTCCCCACTAATTTTCTGACTCCTCCCATTATGTTCGCTGATTTACTGAGAGAGCCGCTCGCTAGTGGCGTGTACGCTAAAATTGTTATATGGTTTTCCAAACAATAGTATAGTAAGTCCCGTTCAATCTCCCTTTTATTCAGGTTGTAGAGAACCTGGTTAGATACGATTGGATACTTTGACATCATCCCTCTCGCTTCCTCTAGCTCCCTGACTCCGAAATTACTAACTCCAATATGCTTTACAACTCCAACATCGACTAGTTCTTCCATAGCGCGCATAGTTTCGCCAATTGGGACACTGGAATTAGGCCAGTGAACCTGATACAAGTCTATACTATCCACTCCTAGCTCTCGAAGACTACGTTCAGCTGCGCGCATAATCTCGTCATATTTAATATGGCTGCCAGACACCTTGGTGGCAATAAAAACCTGATTTCTCATACCAGAAATAGCATCACCAACCGCACTTTCAGTCTTATACATCTCAGCGGTATCAATTAAGTTGGCTCCTAAATCTACCCCACGTCGAAGAGGCATAATTCCGCCCGTGTATTTCCACGTTCCTAATCCAATGGTAGGTATCATTACATCAGTTCGGCCTAATTTTTTATATTCCATGGCACCCCACAATTATTATGAGCTCTAATATCAGGAGCAAATCGAACATTAATCAAAGCCAATTTTACGGGGCAGTGTACGCCAATCTCACTAAAGATGTATAGTACGGACGTAATCCTCTTCATAAACAAGGAGGCTATAAACATGATGGAAAACATGAATGAAGAGCAACTTCTTGAACTCGCAAGAAAATTCAGTTTTCAAAGTCGCATGGACAAAAATACTATAACTGGACCAATATTTGTAAGGGGTAGAGGCTCTACTGTCGAAGACATCAATGGCAAGCAGTATTTAGATTTCAATTCTGGCCAAATGTGCGGAGCACTAGGTCACAATCATCCGAAGATAATCCAAGCCATTCAAGAGAGCTGCGAAAACCTTATCCACAGCCACATGAGCATGTTTAATGACAGGGAGATAATATTAGCCAGTAGGCTAGCGGAAATAACCCCTGCAGGTCTCAATAAAAGTATGTTTCTCACATCCGGAAGTGACTCTAATGAAGCTGCCATGCTCATCGCCAAGCGTTACACCGGAGGCTATGAAGTAGCTAGCCCGATTGTAAGCTTCCATGGGCTAAGCGATGCCACCAGAGCAGTAACATTCAGTGGGTGGCATGAAAGCTACGGACCATACGCTCCAGGAAATTATCCTATTCTGGCACCATATGAATACCGATGTTCATTCTGCCAAGATAAAGGTGGCTGTGATTATACTTGTTTGAACACTAGCTTTGACTTGTTAGACGCCCAGGCTGATAGGCCGATGGCGGGAATAATCACAGAACCTTTATTCAGCGCAGGAGGAGTGATTGATCCACCAGAAGGTTGGTTAAGAGAACTACAAACTAAATGCCACGAGAGAGGCATGCTCTTAATATTAGACGAGGCCCAGACCGGTTTAGCTAAATTGGGCGACATGTGGGGATCAGAGCAACACGGAGTTATACCTGATATTTTTACTATCTCCAAGCATTTTGGCGGCGGAATAGCGATCAGTGCGGTAATCACTACAGAAGAAATCGAATCAAAAGTCTCCGAGGGGGGCTTCGTTTTGGGGCATTCTCATTCCAATGATCCACTCCCTTGTAATACTGCAATCGCCAGCATAGATATTATTTTGGAACAAGGTTTAGTAGATGTTGCCAAACGGATCGGATCATATTGGCGTGATCACTTAGAAACGTTACGAAGTAGATACGAAATAATAGGAGATATCAGAGGTAGGGGATTACTGCAGGGAATTGAGTTAGTTACAGATCGTAATACCAAAGAGCCGGACCGTGATTCAGGGAGAGAAATAGCTAGAATATGCCTTGAAAACGGCTTAATATTCAGTGCACGGAGAGGGGGATCAGTATTCAGATTTGTCCCACCTTTTACAACAACAGAAGATCAATTGGACACAGCAGCGGAGATTTTAGAGCACGCCATTCAAACTATTGCATAAATGGAACGCCTATAAATCATCGTTAGGTTTTGCAATAAACAAAGTGGGGACTAAAGCTATTACCAAACAAATTGCTGCAAATCTAAAGAATGAATGAAATATAGCTAGCCCAGCAACTTTCACTTGCCCACCGTAATCAGATAATAGTCTTTCAAATTCCTGAACTGATTGGCCTATTTCCGGTATTGGAAAAGTGATCTCCGATGTCGCCATCTCAAAGTTGCCTACCCCCCAAGCTGACAAAGCAGATAAGCCCAAGGTCATTCCAAGCATTCTCATAACAACTACCCATGACGCAGTAGTCGCCCAGTAATCATTCTGTACTGCACTCAAAGCAGCAGTTAAAATCGGAGCGATCACAACACCATAACCAAATCCTGAAATTAACAAATGCGTAGTCAATGCAATATTTGTCACTTCTAAATCCCAAGTGGACATTAAAAATAAACCTACTGAGCCTATTAATAAGCCTACTAACATAACCCATTTAGTTTGTATCCATAGTAATAAAATCCCGCCTACAACAGCACCGATAGGAATGCATATAGTCATCCGCAACAACCACAATGCGCCTGTTGTTGGATCTTGTTCCATAACAGTATTTGCCATTAATGGAATAGTAACCATAGCCAGAATGAGACTGGCACCAACCAATACCTGAGCAGTATTTGCACTAACGAATGTTATTGACCGGAATAAAAATGCAGGAACCAAAGGATGGTCAGATGATCTTTGATGAACAGTCAAAATAATGATAAAGATCACAGCCATCGATATTAAACCCAAACCTATCAGATCGAAACCACTGAAAAGCCCCTTCTGTGATAAACCAAGAGTTAGTAGGGTCAATACAGCTACTGCCAATGTCGCTCCAAGATAATCTACCCGGCCGCTATCGCTCGCGAATTTCGGCAAAAATATGGAAAGTACCAATAAGATTAAGGCTTGAGGAACATTCAACCAAAATATCCATCGCCAGTCAGAGACTTCTAAAATAGCTGCCCCGTACACAGGACCAAGCATAGATCCTGCCTCAGCGGCACCTCCAACTATACCTAGAGACAACCCTCTAAAACGAGCAGGTAAAGCGAGTGTAGCTATAGCCATACCAACGGGTACTGTAGCTCCTCCTCCCACGGCCTGAATGACCCTAGCAGCTACAATCCAATCAAGTGTGACAGAAAGAGCTACCAATACACTGCCAATGGCAAAAATTATCAAAGCAGCTCGGTATACTCGAACATGCCCGTAAACGTCAGACATTCTACCCACGAGGGGCATGACTACGGTATAACCTAATAAATACGATATGATAATCCACGATGCTCTATCGATTTGATTTACTGAAACACCAAGATCTACCATCATCATCGGCAAAGCTGTAACTACTACTGTCTGATCCAAAGCAGTAATAAAAGATCCCAGAGACACGAAAGTAATAATCCCAACGGTAGACAGATGTCTGGCCCTGAATAACAGCATATTAGTTTGTTATATTAGGTCCGGATATAATTAAGGGCATATCAATATAATCTAGAGTAAGGGTCCGAACCATATCTACGGCGTCAGTGTCCACAAGCTTGCCTGTCAGATTGATTTGCGACAACATATGAGTATCTTTTTTCAGAATAACAGTTGCTTTTACATTATCGTCCGGTATTGCACCAGATAAGAAATCAGATATAACGCTAGAGTTAGTTGTCCCATTTATCGTGACGAACTCGCCCTCTCCTTCCGGATCAACTTGAGACTCCACGCCATCTAGAGAAACTAAAATAGCTGAGAGCGCTTCCCGCAGATGTAAAACGTTTATGGGAAGGGAATCAGATGGGATTTCCTGCCATTGCCCAGAGAAGAAATCCGTCATATATGTACCACCATTGCCCATTACAACCTTAGTCTCTAATAACATACTCCCCAATTGAGCAGAAACTATAAACTCACTTTTGTCTGGAAATTCTAGATAACCTTCAATACTGGACAATATCACCCCAGGAAAGAGTTCTGTACCATCTCCAGAGTGAGCCAAGGCAAACTTACAATATTTGAGTTCTGACAGGCCCATGTGGGCCTGCTCTAGCATATCCCGTGGACTCAAGTCAGGAGATTTCTCCGCCGAATCCTGTGAACACGATATTGAGAATAAAGCAACTACAAATACTAAAAGGATTACTCGGCCCATTATCAATTCCATGACCAAGTAGCAAGAGATCCCTCAGCTATATCCAACGGATCATTTATGCCCTCAACATCTAAGACGTATATACGTGCCCCTTCAGGCGTGTGCCCATTACGTTGTTCAAAAGGAATAGTTTTGGTTCCTGATACAACTAATTTTGTGCTGTCTGGAGACCAAGGCGAATTTGAATAAGCATATTGATCAAAAAAACTAAGAACAGTAAGTTGGTCTCTTGATGGCTGAAACTGAAAAATACTCTTACTGCTTGAGCCATTAACATCCTTAACATTCCACTGAAAGCCCTGATTTTCCGAATCTATCCCTACCCATGCAATACGACGACCATCTGGAGACCAAAAATATGCTATGAACGGTTCTTCAACTAGGATATTTTCCAAGCTCCCATCAGCAGAGAAGATACGCAAGCGATTGAAAACAGAATTCCGACCATCATCTTGATCTGCAACAGCTATTCGATTAGAACTAGGAGACCACATAAAAGCTGATGAGCGTCCCAAGTCACCCACACTGACCTCTTTCAAATTATCAGATATAACTATTTGCAAAGAGACATCTTGATCAGTTTCGGACAGGTACGCCATTTTTGATCCATCTTTAGAAAAAGCTGGCGCTCTGAATCCAGCAGCCCTAGATAGTTCTTTTCCGGATATTCCCAAGTCCAGATTTTCGAATAGTTTTATGACTGGCCCGATATGAACTATCATAGATAACCCCTCGCCTCCCCAACTGTAATAAAGAGGCGCGCCCGTATCTATTGCATCCACATCGCCGTTATCCGTGTCTACTATGAATAAACTTAATCCAACTCTAGTAGACGCTAGAAATGATAAGTGCTTGCTGTCTGGGGCCCAATACAAATAATGAGGAGAGTTTTCAGCAACCATACCTACTATGTTTACATCATCTATATTTCTGGATCTACCTGAAATTACGTCGATTATGACAATAGATATACTAGGTCCCTGATCATCGCTCATATCTATACGGCTCACAGCTAACTTACTTCCGTCAGGAGACCACGTAGGCCACGAATGGAAAGTCTCAAAATTTAGACTTTGAGCCATAACCGATCCTGATGACCCTGTCCCTACATAGCTAGAGCCTGACATTTTCTGCCTACCAGTCCCGTCTCCACTAACGGTATAAACAATGCCTAAAGAATCAACATATGCTATCCGGTTTACCATTACGTTCTCACTCGACAAATCTGTCCTGCCGGCATACCGTCCAAGACAGCTCGCTAGTACTAATATACTTAATAGAGCGACACTCAGTGCCATCCTGTACATGAAAGGCTCCTGAATTCTCCGGTAGATATCTCTGAAAGCGATCTTCCCAACAACGAATTTAGAATAACATTACACTTCTGCGCCATCAATGCTGTAACCACAATGCCAAGATCGATCAAGATGCTATAATACGCCTCTTAGTAAAAATGCTAATTACTTTATATTGAGTTCAATAACCTCTTGAGTACAGCTTACATCTGGGTAGCGCTCCTAAGTGCCGGAACATTCGGGATTGTTACAGTTCTGGATAAACGGCTAGCATCATATAATATGCCGTCACTCGTGGCATTCTACATGGGAGTAATGATATCTCTCCTAGGATACGCGACTGTCTCGATTATTATTACCGGGATTCCGCAACATTTACCACCAGACCGTTTTATTGCTGCTATTGTGTCTGGGCTATGCTGGGGTGGTGCTCTAGCTATGATGTTCTGGGGTTACAAACTGGAAGAAGCTTCACGAGCATCAGCTATCATACATACATTCCCTGTCTTCGTTGCCATACTAGCAGTTGTATTTTTAGGAGAAACGCTTGGCTTGGGTCAATGGATCGCAATCTTTATTGTTGTATCTGGAGCAATAACAATATCATTGTGGGGCGCAAGCGATGGCCGACTAATCCGATTCAACAAAGGGCTACCCGTATTGCTGAGCGCAAGTCTATTCACAGCCCTAGCTTTGTTGGCCGGAAAATACGCTCTGGAAGAGCTACCCATGTGGTTCGTATATAGCCTCAGGAACTACGGAATGGCCACAATATTTTTATTTTTATGGAGGCCTGGAGCTTTTAGACAACTGTATAAAGCCCTCACTAATAAGCAAACGCTAATAGTATTACTTCTGGCTGAGTTCATACTAGCTCCATTAGCGGTCATGCTAAATGTATTGGCCATAAAGCTTGGGCCAGTATCACTAGTCTCCACAGTAACGGCAACAAGACCGGTGTTTGTATTCGTATTTGGTTCTATACTTAGTATCTCAGCGATTAAACTACTTGACGAGCCACTTGAGATAAAAACATTATCTGTCAAACTTGGGGCTATAATAATGATAGTAGCTGGCATTGCCGCGCTAACACTATTGTAAAAGTGCTAGTCTAGCAGTCTCAGTTGTATGCCAGATTTTTCCTCTTGGATCTTTGAAACTGCATCAGAATCTTCGGGACCCCACCCTCTGAACATAGCCTCTACATGCCGTTGATCTACCAAATTGGATAATTCCATTGGTATTCCATATTCTCTACCAAGATCAGTGGCCAATCTCACATCCTTAGCAGCCAAAGCAGTTGCAAATCCAGGTTCAAAATTGCCTTTGAACAAAAATCTTGGGAATTTATCAGTAAGCCTCTTATTACCACCAGTGCTGTTTGCTATGACATCAGCAAGCGTTGCCAAATCCACTCCTGCCTTTACTCCCATAGTCAATGCTTCCGTCATCAAAACACCGATTCCCATACTAAGCAAATTATTACAAATCTTGCAAACCATCCCATTACCAATCGGGCCACAATATACAACATGACTACCAATCGCATCGAGAGTAGGCTTCATGCGATCGTATACAGCCTTATCACCACCTACCATCACCGCCAACGTGGCAGCGGCAGCTCCGTAAGTTCCGCCAGAAACAGGGGCGTCCAATACCGTAACACCTTTTTCAGCGCAAATATCGTGTATACGCCTTATCGCTGTAGGAGAATTTGTAGATAGGTCCATGTAAACAGTTTCAGAAGACGCTCCTTCCAAAATACCATTTTCACCCAGCACGACGGCCTCTACATCTCTTGGCACCGGTAACGAAGTAAACACAACCTCTCTACCTGGCACAGCTTCTTTAGGGGTATCCGCCCACGTGGCTCCCATTTCCAGTAAGTTAGTGGCAGCTTCTCTACGCAAATCATGCACTACAAGTTCATGCCCTGCATTTAGCAAGTTGCTAGCCATTGGATTACCCATATTTCCAAGTCCAATAAATCCAACCTTCATCATAACTCCTTAAAATCGGTAAATCCGCTGCATTATAGCACCACGAAAACCCAACCGTGCTGTTAGGTTAGAACGGCTAATCTAATTCCCTTATGTCCTTAAACACCAAAAGATACATTACTCCAAGGAGAACAGCTATAGCCCCGTAAATAGTCATGGCCCGTCCCATTCCAATCAAACCAGCTGTCAAACCTATTACCAGAGAGAATATAGGAATTAGACCCTGTTCATAATGCCATACACTTGAAACTCTACCTCGCAATGTATCCGGCACCACTTTTTGAACCAATGTTTGGTTAGATACTATAAAATGGCTCTGCGACAAACCCATAATGATCATGATCCCTACAGACAAAGCTACCCACGATGATAGCCCCAATACTGTAAATACCATGGACCCGGTACAAAGGGTTATAAGGCTGACAAGACCCTTTTTCACAAAAAACCCCCAAGAGGACATAATAAATGAGGCCGTTACCCCGCCAATTCCCATGCTAACCATCATTGCAGTACCTATTCCAGGGCCTGCATTTAACACCTCTGATGTATATGCTGGAAGCAGGAGGAGCAATGGAGCAAATACCCCCGTCCTTACAAAGTTAAGCAACATTAACCGAAACATAACTCTTTTCTTGAATATGTAGTTCATGCCTTCCATCAAATTGCTTAATGGAGAAGCATCTTTTGCAGTACTTTCTTCACGATAAGGCATTTTCATTGGCAGCAGCAACAATACTGTCCCTATATATAAAGTAGCCTCTACAATAAAGTTCCACGTGAATCCAAGGGTAATCATTAAGGTGCCACCAAGGATGGCTCCCAACAATCGCATAGAGGTTACAGTGAGAGCATTCAGCGCTAGAGCGTTTGCCATATATCGTTCCGGTACTGTGTTGGCAATTAGAGCCTGTCTCACAGGCTGATTTACCGCGAATCCTACTCCCGTAACCAATGTATAAGCATACACATACCATACATTTGTTATTAAGCTCATCCCCACGAGAACCGCAAATACGACTGCCGCAACGCTCATCCCAGCCACAGTGAATAAAGCCAATATCCTTCGATCCATCCTGTCCGCTAGAACTCCACCCCAAGGGCTAATCAACAGAGTAGGCAAAGCGCGTATCGCAACGGCCATTATAGAATGCACCATGGACCCACTTACTTCTAAAGCTAGCCAGCCCAAGGTAATAAACTGCAACCATTGAGCAGCGTTAGAGAAAAGGTTCCCTGTGAAAAGATAACAATGATCTGGATTACCCTTGAGAGAAGCGAAAGTATTCATCTTCCGATTACGCTGCGAGGAAGTATTGCCCTCTGACGGTGTGTTAAGTAGAGAACTTATGTGATCACCGCCTAATTATTGATACTGTGACACATCATTGCAAAACAACTGTGTCACAGTATCAACATGTAGATTACGTTACTATGTGCTTGTATGGTTTAGTAGTGAGACTCCACTTATTAGTTGACGAATCAAAGGTAGAGTTCACGAACACTCTCCAGTTCTTGTCATCTAGATCAGGATAATCTGATCTATAATAATAACCAGGCCACCTCGTTTCTTTTCGATGCAGCAGATGCCGTAAATGAGCTTCTCCAGTCCAAGTTCTGTGCACTACTTCCCAAGATCGCAGCAATTCATGCCTGCTTCTAGCTCCTTGATGAGCCAAGTCCTCCCGTAACATTTCAATTAAAGCAATTCCTCGCTCTAAGGTCGGACCATTAACCGTATACCAAGAAGAAGTTCCGCCCGCATACTCATCCATGATTTTCTGAAGTCTAACTAATGCCTGCTTTGGAGTGATGTAGTGCGGATTTACGTCGTCAGATGTAGACTCACCTTTGTATTTCTCAAAGGTTTCCATAGGCGCCCAGATTTCATTAGATAAATCTTTAATCTGAGCCTCACTCAAATTCACCTGTCCAGGATTATCTCTAACAAATCGGACCGCTGATTTAGCAGCTAGCCGACCTTCAGTGAAGGATCCAGACGAAAACTTATGAGGAGCAGCTCCTACACCATCGCCAGCTGCAAATAAACCCTGTATGGTCGTCATCTTGTTATAACCCCAGAAATATTCCGGCGGGGATAGATCTTCAGGTCCACTCACCCAAGCTCCAGCTTCGCCAGAGTGAGAACCCATGATGTACGGCTCCGCCAACACTACTTCTGAAGGAGTATCTTCAGGTGCGATATTTTGGGATGCCCATGTCATTGCTTGAGCAATCGTCATATCAAGAAAGTCTTCCCAAGCTTCTTCTCGAACTTTGTCCATCTTTTTGGGATCCCCACCAGCTAGTTCTTGCATAGCCAGGTCTGTCCTCATGTACATAGGACCCTTACCATCACGAATATCTAAGAACATCTGATGATTGCGTAAAGGAGTAGGAGTAGGAATAGCAGAACCATATGGTTCGTATTTCTTAAGTTCACTATCTCTTGTGACTGTGTAATCTTCACCCAGAGCATTCTCTACATGCGCGTGGAAGTATTGGAACCACATTCCCACCGGACCATATCCGTCCTTAAACCTAGTGGGAACAAATCTATGTTCCATTTGAGTCATTTCTGTACCAATTGGAATCATTAATCCGTAGGCTGATCCAGTCGCAAATACTGAGTACCATGTCCGGCCAATTCCCTCATTGACAGACCTTGGCCTGAAAACATTGGACGCTCCACCACTAGTTATAATAACCGCCTTAGATTTGAATACCCATATCTTGTTTTCCCGTACTCCGAAGCCAATAGCTCCAGCTATACGTCCAGGATCTTTTGCGTCAGTTAATAGATGCGTAATTGCAATTCGTTCGTATATATTCTCTTTTCCAACTGCCTTTCTCGCTGGTTCAGCAGTCACCGGTTTTAGCGATTCGCCATGTATTGGAATTTGCCAGCGACCTATACGTTCGTATTCTCCATTATCCTTCTTCCAAATGGGCAACCCCCATTCTTCCAGAAGATGTACAGACGAATCGACATGCCTGCCCACATCATAAACTAGGTCCTCACGAGCAAGACCCATCATGTCATTAACCACATATTGGACAAAATCTTCCGGAGTATTCCATCCATAACGTTGGCCCATGTAGCAATTTATCGCAGACAGTCCTTCTCCTGTGGCTCCGCTACGTTCTATAACGGCTTTCTCGACAATCACTACTTTCAAATCTTCGCCCCAATATTTTGATTCGAAAGCAGCGCCGCAGCCCGACATACCACCACCAATTACTAATATGTCGCTTTCAACTGTTTCTATAGTAGGTAACGCCATAAATCCCCCTATTTAGCCTTCTGTAAAGTAGGTAGCGTGTCGACTCCAAGCCATTTGGACTCGCCCGCGAGACCCTGACCAGCAAGATCTTTGTCCTTATCTTCGGTAAAGTCTTTATATGGGTCTGAAGAACCCACCGGTGTGCTTCGAGACGGATAAGTAAACTGTAATTCTCTACCATCCCTAAACTTTACTGTCCATGTCAGGCCACCATCAATACGCTTAGGTTGCACAGAAGCTCCTAATGGTACAAAGTCGGAATATCCACGAACAAATATTGCGTCTTGGGGACACAATTTAACGCATGCATAGCATTCTGAGCACAGTTCAGGCTCTTGATTAAATCCCTTATTCTGCTCTGTATCCAAAGTCATAAGATCATTCGGGCAAATATAAACACACAAAGGTCCTTCGTGCTCTCCAGCACAGGCATTACATGTCTGCGGATTTACATAAGTTGGCATTATTTTCCTCCCCAGTTATTTTGAATCAAAAAAGTAGCCCCCACAGTTGTGGGGGCTACTTACATATTACACGTCTAAACTATTACATGTGCAGACGGTACAAGCGCAATCAACCTCGTGCATGGTCATGACAGGAGTTCGGCTAGATAAATAATCATCACCAACAAAGGGACTTCCAAACCCGTATTGGTCTGCGCATTTTCGTACCATTTCTAAAACCTCTGGCCGTAATGTAAGCGGTGCCGGTTTTACTCCGCCCTGAATTATACTACGAATATATGTCCCCGATAACTCTTGTTTTTGCTCTCCGTGGCCACAGAGCCCCTCATAGGCCACTCCAGCACATTTAGGGCAGTACCACCATTCGAGCGTTAGAACAGATTTTATCCCTAAATCCGGTAAATCGTCAAAAATCTTGTGCGCTGCATAGGTATCATAATAGTCTCCAACACCTGCATGATCACGGCCAAACATATGATGAGTACAACCCATATTCTTTCGAACTAAAGCATGAAAAACCGCTTCTCTAGGGCCAGCGTATCGCATATCCCACATAAGCGTGGAAGTATAATGAACAGCTTTCTTGAAGAATCCTTCGTCCCGCAATAACTGATGAGATAATACTATTGCTTCGTCAATATAATCACCCTGTTTCTTTTCCCCAATTACGGCGCTCACTAGAATGCCGTCAGCATCAGCGGCAAGACTCGCTCCCTTCATTAGCCATTCATGACCCGAATGAGGTACATTCCGTGTTTGATGGGCAACCACTTTTGACCATCCTAATTGAGCGAATGTCTCCCTCAGCTGGCGAGGTGTTTTCCAATATTCATCAAATGGAGAATTTAGTACAGGAACGTTTATAAGAGTAACTGGACCCCCCACAAAAAACTCATTATATTCCTGAGTTCTTTGCACTCCTGGATGAGCTTGGTCATTAGTCCCATAAACATTAAGACATAAAAAATCGGTATCATAAGAATAAACTTCTTCCACTGTCATGATAGCCAAAGGCAAATCTTGATAAGTAAGAAGAACGTCGCTACCGGTTTTGATATCTAAACTATTTATATCTGCAGCCGATACATCGAGAAGAATTGGAATGCTCCATATGTATCCACTGTCCAAGGTCATATGTTTGGTTACTGAATCAAGGTCTTTAAGTCCCATAAAGCCAGTCAGCGGTGAAAAAAAACCATACGATAAATTCACGCATTCTCGGGCAAGCTGATCACGTAGGGCCAATCTAGGCAAGCGCAAGCACCTTTCAAGCGAATCATCCTGCAACTTCGACACACGTTCTATCAATACCCCACCATGGGGAGACAAGCTATTATCTACAGTCAATATCTAAACCTCGCCGATAAACGCGCATTATGACATGAGATCACCAATACCGCTATATACGGATTTTAAAATTAAGACATATAATACCGATAATTCCAGTAGGGCTTTATAAAATGTCTGAATTTTTCAATGTAGTTCCCCCGTCTCTGGGGCTTAACATACTGTTGGAGCATCTACCAAGTGGAGCAATTAGACCTTTTGAGAACATTCCAATAGGGGAGTCACTGCACCGTGTGACAGCAGAAGACCTACTTTCTCCCGAATTACTACCTCATTTCGCAAGATCAACAATGGATGGATTTTCAGTAAAAGCCAGAGATACTTTTGGAGCCACAGAAGGGTTACCTTCATATTTGGAAATTGTTGGCGAAGTCCCAATGGGAACCCCCCCCTCATTTTCGCTAAACACCGGTGAAGCGGCGATAGCATACACCGGTGGGATGTTAGCCGGTGAGGCGGACGCTGTAGTGATGGTAGAGAACACTCAAAGGATCGATGAACGTACCATCGAGGTAATGAAACCCGTAGCTATTGGAGAAAATGTCATATCCCCAGGAGACGATCTAGATATCGGAGACAAAGTAATCTCTAAAGGAAGGCACATTAGAGCACAAGACATTGGCGCTCTTCGAGCCATAGGTATTCAAACAGTACCAGTAGTAAAACAACCCACAGTTGGCCTGATATCGATGGGAGACGAAATAGTACCAACGGACACCATCCCCAAAGATGGACAGATACGAGACATCAATACACACACTATCTCGGCTATGGTTGAAGAAAGCGGCTGTATAGCAAAACCTTTTGGAATCGCTAAGGATAATTTTGAGGAACAACTACATATAGCACAGCAGGGTATACACGAGTGCGACGTTTTAGTATTCTCAGCAGGAAGTTCTGTGAGCACCCGTGACCTAACTGCCGAGGTTATAAACCATTTGGGGGTTCCCGGAGTACTGGTTCACGGGCTATCTTTAAAGCCCGGAAAACCTGCCATACTGGGCATTGTTAACAATAAACCCATATTTGGCCTGCCCGGCAATCCTGTCTCAGCAATGATAGTATTTGACTTAATAGTACGTCCGACTTTGTATCATCTCAGTGGATGTGTAAATCCTCCAATGAATAACACAACCACTGCCACATTATCATTAAACATTGCCTCAGTACCCGGCCGAGAAGATTATATTCCAGTAAAACTAGAGTTACAGGGAGAGGAGACATTCGCCCACCCTGTGTTTGGAAAATCTAATCTTATTCACACTTTGTCCGCAGCTGACGGTCTTCTGCAAGTTCCTCTAGATAAATCAGGACTATACCAAGGTGAAGTAGTAAAAGTTAAATTGTTTTAATGATGAATAATAAAAACGCTGAATTCAATCACAGGAATTACTATTTATCAGATATACCTTTGCCGGAAGCTGAAGATATATTCTTTGGAGAGTCCTGCGTTCTAGACGTGATCAAATCCCCTGCATCAGAAATTCTCCCGCTCACCGCAACTCTCGGCAGAGTCACCTCGGACCCAGTCTGGGCCTCTACGTCATCGCCCGCGTACGATTCATCAGCAATGGATGGCGTCGCTGTTCGATCCGAAGATACCATAGGCGCAAGTGAAACGAACCCATTAACCCTCATAATTGGGTCTACCGCGATCTGGGTAGATACAGGTGACCCAATGCCAGATAACTTCAATGCTGTAGTAATGATAGAAAACATAATTGAAGAGAATGAGACATCAATTTTAATTACGGATCCAGTAGCTCCATTGCAACACGTTAGACCCTTAGGTGAAGACATAGTAGCTACAGAACTGATACTTCCCGAGAAGCATGCAATCACCCCTCCAGATATGGCTGCCTGCGCAGCTGCAGGACTCACCAAAATTTCAGTAATAAGCAGGCCCAAAATAGCCATTATCCCTACAGGTGACGAGCTAGTTCCATTAGGAACTAATATAAAATCCGGCGACATTATAGACTCTAATTCTGTATTGTTAGAAGGATTAATTTCGGAATGGGGAGGAGTCCCCTCTACACTGGGACCGATTCCTGATGATTACAAAAGGATAGTTAACTGCGTTAAGTCCGCCTTGAACGATTTCGACATGATAATAATAAATGCCGGATCTTCCGCAGGCAGAGATGACCACACCGCGCGCGTGATCTCAGACTTAGGAAGGGTTCTAGTTCATGGAGTGGCAATAAGACCTGGCCACCCAGTGGTTTTAGGTATAGCAGAAAATAAACCTATAGTTGGACTTCCCGGATATCCCGTATCAACAGCGTTAACAGCGGAAATATTTATTAAACCTCTAATAACTACCTCTTTGGGTAATGCAAATCTGACCAGATCAAATCAAATGCAAGCTATTATCACCAGAAAAGTTAATTCACAAATGGGAGAAGATGAGTTCTTACAGGTTAAGCTGGGAAAAGTGGGGAATAAGGTAGTGGCGACGCCATTGCAACGGGGTGCAGGAATAATAATGTCCCTTGTTCGATCTGACGGTTTCGTTAAAATCCCCAGGTTCTCAGAAGGATTAGATTACGGGTCAGAGATTATGGTCAATTTAAATAAGACACAGGAAGCAGTTGAAAATACCATTGTGTGTATAGGTAGCCACGACATGGCGTTAGACCTAATATCTAGCCAGTTGAGGAGAATAGCTCCGCATATTACGTTCGCTTCATCACACGTCGGTAGCCTTGCCGGCATCAGAGCAATACAAAACTCAGAAGCGCATATCGCGGGTAGTCATTTGTTAGACCCAGATACTGGTATTTATAACATTACGTATATCGAACGCTATTTAGACCGAATGCCAATAAAATTAGTACGACTAGTAGGAAGAATACAAGGCTTGATTATCCCAAAAGGGAATCCCAAGAATGTGAACACTCTAATAGACCTAGCTCGGCCGGATGTTAATTTCGTAAATCGTCAAAGAGGGTCAGGAACCCGTGTCTTACTAGATAGCAAATTAAAGGAACTTAGCATCTCTGATGAAGATATAAAAGGATACGATAGAGAAGAATTTAGCCATTTATCAGTTGCAGCTACTGTTCAGGGAGGAAATGCGGATACTGGCCTAGGAATACTGAGTGCAGCAAAAGCATTAGACTTAGATTTTATCCCATTGATGGACGAGCATTACGATCTAATAATACCCAATGATTATTACCAGAGTAATCTATTACAACCTCTGATCAATCTCATTAACAGTTCAGGTTTTCAAGAGTCCGTTGATGCCCTAGGTGGATACGATACCCATGATATGGGAAAAATTGTAGCGGAATTTAATTAGTGCAATGCCTTCACCAAGAAACATACGTGAGTTAGAAACACTTCTAGCATCCAGCGAAAGAGACAACGGACTCAATCATGTAGACACAGTTGAGGCAAGACACAAACTCGCACATGGTCATAGAGCAATGCACCATTTTGATAAAGCCATCATATTGTTCAAAGAGAACATTTCCACATCTGAAAAATCCCTTGGGCCTACCCATAGGACCACATTAAGGCGACGTAGCAGTCTAGCAAACTGCCTCTATGCAGCCGGTCGATACAAAGAAGCCATACAGACGTTTAAGAGTATCTTATCCGACCGATCGCGATCACTGGGACCATATCATCCAGATACCTTAAGAACTCAAGGAAGCCTGGCGAATTGTTACCGCGCGATAGGTGACCTAGAAAAATCATTACGACTACATGGTGAAAATCTACGTTTGCGAAAACGAATTCTCGGAGTACAAGACTTAAGCACAATAGCCAGCGCAAAAAATGTTCATTTTACCAAACACTTAATTAACACAAGCGATCAATAACTTGACAGTCTCCAGAAAGGCACATAACATCATCCAAATATTTTAAAGGAGCAACTATATGACTACTACTAAGTCACAAGTTCCGTATGTAGTACATGGCCCTCAAGATCCAGGCAACACCATCCAGAGTAGAGGTATGGTAAGACAACCCGCAATTACTAAAGATACTGGAACGACAAAGGTTTGGTTTGGAATGGTCACAGGAGCTCCAAATGAGATGGGGCAACCACATCACCACGGAGAAGCGGAAACAGCTGCCTATGTTTTAACAGGGAAAGTACGAGTATATTACGGGGAAGATTTTAAAGAATATATTGAAGCAGGCCCTGGCGATTTTTTGTTCGTGCCACCTTATACACCCCATATCGAGGGAAACCCGTATGACGAAGAGCACAGTGTTATCCTAGCTCGAGCACCGGACAACATTGTAATCAATTTGGGCGAATAAAAACGTCGGAGTATCCAATAATAAAAGTGCCTGTCAAATGAATCACGCAGGCACTTTTATCATCCGAAGGTGTCACAAATGAGAATAGAAAGAAAAATTCAGGTTATGGGAGTTGAACTAGTATCTCCCTCTTCCCCACTAGCAAATTTTCTTCCGACAAAAAGAACAGGGAATACTATATATGTAGCTGGGCATCTTCCGCTTATACCCAACGGGGACCTGATATTTCCAGGCAAAGTCGGTGATGAAGTCAGCGTCGAACAAGCTTACGACGCCGCTAGATTAGCAGCAATTAACTGTTTAGCAAGTATAAAAGAATCAATTGGGGATCTGGACTATATAACACAAGTAATTAAACTTCTAGTCATGATAAATGCAACCCCTAAGTTTGAACGACATTTTATAGTGGCGAATGGGGCTTCTGATCTGTTGGTAGAATTGTATGGAAATGCAGGCAGACATGCTCGCTCTGCTGTCGGAATGGCAGGTTTACCTCGAGGAAGCTGTGTGGAAGTCGAAATGATCGTTGAAGTAGCAGACTAATATGTCCTATACAACTCTAAAATTGACTGTATTTATTAATTATAGGTAGTCGCCTGTCTTTACCAAAAGCCCGCGGGGTTATTTTTACTCCTGGAGGGGCTTGTCTTCGCTTATACTCATTTCTATCTACCGAAGAAATGACCTTTTGTACTACAGCCTCTGAATAGCCCGCAGCTACAAGTTCTATATAACTAAAATCTTCTTCCACATAAGCCTTAACTATCGGGTCAAGCTCGTCATAAGGCGGCAAACTATCTTGATCGGTCTGATCTGGTCGCAACTCAGCACTAGGGGGTTTTTCAATAGTTGCTACGGGTATTAATAAGCCATCACTTGACCGTTGATTTCTCTGACGAGACAAATCATAAACAAGTGTCTTAGGCACGTCTTTTAGAACTGCAAAACCACCTGCCATATCTCCATATAATGTCGCATACCCCATAGCCATCTCACTTTTGTTTCCTGTCGTCAGAACTATCCATCCAAACTTATTTGCGATAGTCATCATCACATTACCACGGATTCGGGCCTGGACATTCTCTTCTGCCACGTTAGGATTCGTATCCTTAAACATTGGCTCCAACATGTTCGTAAACGAAACATGTGCTGGCTCTATTGGTATCTCCCAAAAATCTATAGCTAGATTATCAGCCAACTCTTTAGCATCGATAATACTTCCTTCAGATGAGTAACGGGATGGCATTGCCACTCCAACAACATTGTCACGCCCTAAAGCATCTACCGCGATAACACACGTAAGAGCTGAATCAATGCCACCTGATAATCCAATCACTGCTTTCGTGAAACCCGATTTTCGTACATAGTCACGCGTTCCCATTACGAGAGCATGATAAATTTCCTCAATTTCACTCAGCTCTGAAACATCTCTCGGAGTGGGAAGTTCAGCTTTAGAACGCGGAACAAACGAAGAAACAAAAATATTTTTTGCTACACCAAAATCTGAGGACGTTATCACATCCTTATTCTGATTATCACGAACGTGATCGAAATACACATCCATATCTAAATCAGCAACTATGAGGTCTTCATCGAAAGATATACCTCTAGTCATAATACTCCCAGCATAATCTACAACGACACTAGACCCATCAAAAACCAGTTCGTCTTGGCCTCCTACAGTGTTAGCATAACCAAGAAAGACTTGGTGAACACAAGACCGATCAGATATCATCGCTTCACGTTCTATTCTTTTACCCGCATGAAAGGGCGAAGCGTTAATATTAACTATTACCTCTGCCCCAGCTCCACACTGTAATACCGTAGGACCCATTGAATACCATATATCTTCACATATATTGATACCTACCTGGGTACCATTGATTTCATACACTGGACATACATCGCCTTTCTTAAAATATCTTTCCTCATCAAACACACCATAATTCGGTAAGAATATCTTTCTATAGGAATCGATATATCGCCCTTGATAACCTAAGGCAGCAGAATTAAACAAATCTGTTCCATCTTGCTCAACATAACCCACGACGACCGCTACATCTTCTGAAGCTTCTATAATCGAGTTCATTGCCGCTACGTTAGCCTGCAGGAACGACTTCTTGAAAAGCAGATCTTCCGGAGGATAACCTGTGATCGACAATTCAGGGAAAGCCACCAAGTCTACATTTAGTTGGCGAGCTCTTTGTACATAGTCCAATATCTTGTATGTATTGCTTGTTATATCACCGACTATCGGATTGATCTGAGCCAGTGCTATGCGAAATATTCTTGACACTCTAACTCCGTACCAACAGTTATAAAATACATATTAAACCCTTTGCGCAATAAGTTCACGTGAGGTTACATCATTCACGATAACAGAGAACAATGGTATGGTACTCCACGAATATACACATAAAGATGATCGATGAATTCATGGAGAATTAAATTAAGCGACAGATTACCTTTTTATTATGGTTGGGTAATCTTTGCTTCTGCAGTAACAGTTGCCTTCTCGTCCAGACCGCTGATGGCAGTCGCGACATTGTCTGTTTTTGTTGTACCGATGACTGAAGATTTTGGATGGTCGCGTGGATTATTCTCAGGAGCTATTAGCTTGGGAGGAGTATGTGCAATATTCATATCTCCATTTGCGGGTAAACTCATAGACAAATATGGTTCTGGGATAGTACTCGCATCTGCTTCCGGCATCATCGGTGTATGTTCTCTTGGAATATCTTTTATCACACAACCCTGGCTGTTCTATGCTTTATATGTTCCTAGCAGAGCTGTATTTTCAGGCCCTCTAGAATTAGGTGCATCTACCGCGGTAAGTAACTGGTTTACCCTTAGGCGCCCATTCGCATTGGCCGCATTAAGCGTATTTCACTCAATCGGTCTCGCGGGTGTACCTATCCTAATGCAAATGATAATAATCGGCTGGAGTTGGCGAATCGCATGGGGTACCCTAGGGCTATATACCCTAGCAATCGGTGTGTTGCCAGCCTTTCTATTAATGGCCAGAAGGCCCGAAGATATGGGATTCGCAGCAGAATCCACAAAGCGAATCGACTCAAGCTCAAAATTCTCGGCATCTGTACCTATAGATGAGCATGAGCCGAATTTTACAGTCTCGCAAGCACTTCACACTAGAGCTTTTTGGCTGTTGGCTTTGTTTTCCTTCGCAGTCTTCGTTATACAATCTGGGGTTAGCCTTCATCAGGTACCACATTTTATCCATCAAGGGCTACCTGGTTCTATCGCAGTACTTACTGCTAGCACATTCGCTATTTTTCAAACTGCAGGAGGAATATTTGGTGCAACAATGACCAGATGGGTTCCCCTTAGAGTACTGCTCTGCTTAGTAGGGGTTACCGCCGCCCTAGGATCAGCAGGGACTGGCATGAGCACAACGTTAGGATGGGGAATAATATCTGCGGCAGCTCTGGGAAGCGCAATAGGTGGATTGCACTTGCTGCTAAGATTAACTTACGCTGAGTACTACGGACGATTGCATCTGGGAAGTATCAGAGGAATTACTATTGGAGCCCAGATATCTGGACAAGTAATAGGGCCAATAGCAGCTGGATCAATGTACGATTTTACAGGGTCATATCAATTACCATTTCTTTTATTCTCCATTTCCGTGCTAGTCGGCTCCGTCGTCGTTCTATCTGCCACTCCTCCTCTAAATAAGTCAACAGCACCCACTCAAATCTATTAGAGGCCTACCTAATCATTTATATCGATTTTAGTACCCATTACAACATACAATGGATCATTAGGCGGGCTATCTTTAGCATTAGCTAACCCCCCCTTTATATCCCCAAACCCGCCAGCATAGTCCATGTAACTCGAGACCAGATCTAGATGTCCATTATCGTCCAAGTTTCTCCAAATGTTTACAGCCTTGGTCGGAAACATTCGATTAGAGAAACTTACTATAAAGATCCCCCCGGATTTCAGAATTCGGTTTATCTCTTTGAATACTGCTACAGGCTGAGTCAGGTATTGTACTGAAACGGTTACAACAGTTGCGTCAAAATACTCGTCGTCAAATGGTAAAAGTGGATTGTCATTTACATTATGAACGACATATTCATCTAAATCTGGGTTGTCCAACATTTCTTCAACGTTCATACCTAATCCTACCAATCGCCGCTTTAAATGGCCGTATGGCCAATGTGATCTCCAGCTGCTCATAAAATCTAAAACAACAGAATCGGCAGGAATAAAATCACGAAACACTGCACTTACTGTTTCGATAGCATTATCGTCAATATGTACCACTTTTCTTGGCTGTGAATAGAAAAATTCGTCGTTTGACTCGTCTTGTCGACTAAAATACTGACCCTGAGGCTCTGAAGGTATCATATACACCTATTCATACAGTTAATTAACTCCTAGTGTACCAAAGAAATCGATCATACCAGATGAAATTGCACCGTGTAACAGATACAATCTCCGAGACAGCATACGATAAAGAATAAGGAGTTCCTAATGTCAACTCAACAAAGCAAGGACTTTTTAGACGAAACCGCGCACAATCGTGGATACACCTTGGAAATGCACAAGATAATGGCAATCGCTGACATAGAATGGGCACAAAAATATAATGCTTTCATTGAAGCAACATACACTGGACAACGCACGTTAGACAGAAAAACAAAAGAATTATTGCAAATAGTAGTTGAAGCAGCTCTTCGAGCTGATGTAGAACAGATCCAAGCTCATGTAAGAGTCGCCTTACAAGAAGGGGCAACCCCGCAAGAAATACTCGAATCTCTTCAAGCAGTAATAGCCCCTATGGGTGCACTTGCATTTAGAAGAGGCCTGCAAGCTTGGGCAGCGGAGACTGGCTTTGAAATCCCTGAAGATTAATATAAAGCCGGACCTGTCTGAATTGACAGGTCCGGCTTTATATTACTTTTGCCATTGAACTGGATTACTTAGAACACCTATCCCGTCAATAGTTATATCGCAAACATCACCGTCTTTCATATTTTCCTGAGCTCCATCTGTACCCATCCATAATACATCTCCTGGATATAGTGTCAGGTACTGACTCATACGGCTTATGAATTGACGAACACTAAAAATTGCTCCAGACATATTGTATTTATATAACACCTTCCCATTAAGACTAATACTTACATTACAATTTTCAGGATCAATGCCGTCCGTAACTATCCACGGACCCATTGGTTTAAAAGTGTCGGTATTCTTACCTCTCCACAGTGTCCTATCTCCGTGCTGCCAAGTGCGTTCACTTACATCATTGCCGATTGTATAACCAAACACATAATCTAAAGCTTCTTCCTCTGTCACGTGTTTGCATTTCTTGCCTATGACTGCAACTAATTCCCCTTCATACTGGAGGACCTCTGTAGCATCAGATGGCACTATAATCGGTTCTCCATCAGCTGTTAACGCATTATTAGCCCTATAGCCAACATCAGCTGCCGGAGGAAAGTGTGGCTCCTCTCCTCTCATATGCGCAATCTCTGTAACATGTTCCCTAAAGTTAATTCCCGCTGCATAAAACGTCGGCGGAATGACCGGTACTAACAATTTCACAGAATCCAGCGGATAGCTGTTATCCGTTTTTGTGTAAGTATCAAACGGACTCCCTGATACTTCTACAACTGTATCGCCTTCTATGATTCCATAAACTCCATGACCACCGGAATCAAATCTACACCATTTCATATAGCCCCCCTTATACAACTAGTTGGCCAATTTTTGCATCATCCCGCATTACGGTCAAGATACGCAGAACATCAGTGATACAATTAATCTCAATCATACAACTCTATATTCATGAAGAGGTTATATGCGTTTAGAAGGCAAGACTACTATGATTACAGGCGCTAGCCGAAATATTGGTAGGCAAATAGCACTAACATTTGCTAAAGAAGGATCTGACTTAATATTAAACACCCGATCTAGCAAGAACGAGTTAGATGAAGTAGCTTCCTCATGTGCAGAATTAGGAGTAAAAACACATATCGTATTAGGAGACGTCTCAGATCCCGATAAATGCTCAGAAATGGTACAAGAGGGAATTAATTCTCTTGGCAAGATTGACGTATTAATCAGCAACGTAGCAATCCGTCCACACAGGCCAATTTTAGATGTATCTAATGATGAATGGCAGACAGTTATGCAAACTAATCTTTTTCCTGCATTTTACTTAATCAAAGCAGTCCTTCCAGATATGATAAAAAGACAATCCGGCAGCATTATTGCTTTAGGAGGACAGGCTGCCATTACAGGCCGACCCGAAACCGCCTCAGTAACTACCGCGAAGCATGGACTGTTAGGTCTTTTGAGAGCCGTAGCTGCAGAAATGGCTCCATACAATATTAGAGCTAATATGGTTAACCCAGGATCTACCGACACACAACGACTAAATCCTGAATGGTATCCAGAGTTTGAGCAGCTAGATAGAGGATCTTCTGAACATCTTAAAGGAATCCCAATGGGAAGACAGGGAACTGTTAATGATATCGCAAACGCTTGTCTATTCTTCGCAAGTGACGAGTCTGCCTACATCACAGGTGATAGACTCAACGTAGTTGGCGGCAGATATATTGTGTAAACCTTAAACAATCGAATCAGATGTCTTTAGGGATGATTGCACCATCAAAGATGCTCCAACCATCCCTGATGAATCTCCCAGCTGCGCATACATGATTTCAAAATCCTTGTGTCTTTCACTCATTAGTGAATCAGAGATTTGAGACTTAAGATTTCCCAGTAGTTTGGTGCTTGATAACCCTACAGTCACTCCTCCGCCAAGGACAACTAGATCAGGATTAAAACTATGTATCAAATCTGATATTCCATGCGCTAGGTCAGAAATAACCTCATTGATTATCATTTCACTCAGACTATCGCCAGCATTATAAGCCGTGAAAACATCTTGAGAGCTAAGTTTTGTAATGTCGACATCGCTTAATATCCTTGATTCATAGCGATTTTTTAGAGCATGAACCGCTTTTCTGGCTATGGCCGTACCTGAGACAAGAGATTCCAGACATCCGGTTCCTCCACAATTGCACAGAGCAGTTGAAGAGCTAGTATCGATCTTAATATGGCCTATCTCAGCTGCCATACCATGCGCACCTAATAAAACATTGCCTCGATCAATAACACCGCCTCCAACACCCGTACTTATCGTAAGGTAGAGCAATGTCTTAGCGTCTCTCCCTGCTTTTCTCTGATGTAAACCAGCTCCAAGATAGTATTCAGCTAGCGCAGCCAGGGTCGCATCATTACCAATATATATCTGGTGACCTAACCTATCCTGCCAAGCATCTATAAGAGAAATACCGTCAAGCTCTAGTAAATTGGGAGGGGTATAGAATGTGCCGGATTCCACATCTATAGGTCCTGCAACTGCTATTCCCACACCTAGAATAGGTGTTGATCGGCACCAGCTGATCGCCTCTAGTAGTACCTCTTCTCCTACCCTTAACATATTATCTGACCCAGTTCCCTGGGGAGTCGGAACGCGCATTGTCCACAAAACTTCTCCGACACGATTCACTACCGACGTCCTCGCCCAGCTACCACCCCAGTCCATTGCTACTATTACTCCTGAGTTGCTAGACATGTCACATATCCTCTGCTCTATTAGTACGTGCCCCCAGATATCATTTCATCAATGGTGGAATTTAATATCTCTTCACTAATAGGTCCTCGAAATTTTTTCTGAATTTCGCCATATTGATCAATAAAATATTTCTCAGGAACCCCAGCAACCCCGTAATTAATCGCTATATTACCGTTAACATCGATGCCATTTGCGTAGGGTACAGAAAACTCCTCCACAAATTTCCCCGCGGAGACTTCATTATCCCAAATGTTGATTCCTATAAACTCAACGTTGTTATTGGAGTATGCGTTATAAACATCATTCAATAACTGGGCCTCATACCTGCACGGTTCACACCAAGAAGCCCAAAAATCTATCAATACAATTTTTCCTTTGAAATCAGCTAGGTTTATATTTCGACCGTCCATAGTAGTTAGATCGAAAGTGCTAGCCGCACGTGGTTCAATAGCAACAGCATCAAAGTCTCGATTTAAACCAGTCGGTTGACTATATCCAGGCAAGGAAGCCCATACTAATAAGCCCAATATACCAACTATCGGCACGGCTACACCAATCATCAGCCATAGCCGAACCGTCACCTTACTTCCTCACTATCCCTCATTTGTAGAAGTCGGTTCTTCAACATAAGTCGTTCTCGGTCGTAATGACGCTTTCTCAGTTGACCTGTCATAGCCTTCTCATCAAGCAGGGCTATTTTTTCTATGATTTCATACCTAGTATCTCCAAAACCACTGGTGTTATTAATTATTTTACTTCTAATGCCAATGTAGATTGAGTAAACTAAGACTAATAGCAATACAATACCGACACAAATGGGCATCGCCCAATACCAAAATGTCGGTTGTACCACTCTATTCCAGAGACTAGGTACTATACCCATTTGTGGTAAATTAACTATTTCTACAGTCAAACCCTGTTTTGGGATGCGAGATCGTGCTTCCCAAACCATATAATCGATACCTTCAATATTAATTTCAGACTCTTCCATTGGCCCCATTGCTGTGGGTGCATTTTCATCCTTCGGGATCAGAACCTGATACAAGCTCGCACCTTGTATCAGGTTCTGTTTGAATGTAGCAGTGTCGCCGCTGTAGGGAAATCTGTAAGTATACGTCACTGAATGCGATCCTGGAGCTATTGGAGACGTCAAAGCGAAGCCTGTCCCCATGGGTATAATTTGACCACCTACCAAATCTGATTGTAAGTCCAGATCCACTGCCCCTTCAGGCAAAGAAAACCTCATAAAACTGAATATGCCTTGACTTACAGTATTAACGTCTGGAATCAGGCTGAAATCACTAGTATTGGATAAGCTAACAAATTCCACAGCCTCAATCATCTGCTCTTTTTCATTTATATTTGAAATAATCAACGTATGCGTATTTACAGAAATAACCGAGAGGTCTTGAGTAGGCTCATATATAGTGATTGAAATGGGTTCTAATAGATCTTCTTCAGCCAACAACACGCTATAACTCATTCCGCCATAATCGACACCTAACGCATACCCTACAGCGTTATCAAATGTCACATCATCAAATACGAACATACCTGACGCGTCGGTTAGCGACTCGTACGTGGTAACATCTTGGCCCATATTATTGAAGGAATACAGAAATACAGGGAGACCAGCATCAATTGAAGAATGATCCGTACCATTAACAACTTGTCCGGTAATTACCCTCTTATCCTGAGCGTACGCTAGTGTCGCACTGAAAATTACGACCATCCCGAGACACAGCAAAGCAAGGAACATCAAAGAACTTGTTATGCGGCTATTACAATGCATTGTTCCTCTAAAAAGACTCCGGTTCGCTCATAGGTTTATCCTCAGACTTTTGTAACCTGAGCCTGGCAATAGCTATTTCATTCTCCACATCAGTTTCAAGTTCACTAAACCGTCCACTTTCCATATGCTGGATACAAGTAGCCGCGTCATTTCTATATTGATCAAGTTCTCTAGTAAACGCCTCTTCAGATATGTTTCCCATGCCGTATTCTGATTGCAGAGCACGGATTGATCGAAGTATATTATCTAATTCTGAAGCAGAATCTCCAGGAACCGTTGAAGCGTCACCCAGATTCTGAAAATATCTGTCTTTGAAAAATGGGTATACCACTACCCCTATACAAAATAATCCTAGTAATACAGATAAAAAAACTGCCATAAAAAATTAAGCCTGTTCAGATTGAAATGTACTAGAGAAATTCATATTTCGTATTTCATGCCGTCTTAACAATATCTCTTCTTCGGTCAGGCCAGAGAGCTATTATTGTTCCAACCACGAATACCGGGCCAGCTACCCACATCCACCAAATCATCGGATTTACCAAAATGCGTATACCAACTGACCCATCTGCCATATTCTCACTGGGTACTATGTAAAAATCTTCGACAGGGGTACTGTGTATAGCCGCTCTTGTAGAAGCCATATTGAATGATGGATAAAAATCCCGACGCGATGTCATATTCTTGAAGAATTGCCCGTCACGTGACACCTCAACATCTGTTAAATATGAAACTCGATCAGAGCGCGATATAACGTTAGTCCCTACATATTTAACCGCATAATTCGATACATCTACTGACTCACCTTGGGCCAGTACAACATCTTTCTGAATATTAAAAAATGATGCTCCCAAAACACCCAGTAAGACCATTACCACAGCTAGATGAACTATGTATCCACCATACCTAGGACGATTAGCCATTAATAATCTTGCGAACGCTACCGGATAACTTTCGCGAAATGCTGATCTCCTAGACCTACAACCATTAATCCATTCTATTATGATCCCAGTCGTTACCATACCGGCTATACCATACCCGATTAAAGGATATAGTTTGGTAAAACCCATCAGAGCCAATATTATAATAATGATAAACCCAACTATACCTGGCCACATTAATGATTTGCATAATGTAGAAGCACTAGCTTGTCTCCATGGTATCAATGGTCCAATTCCCATCAGCATAATAAGAGCTAACATTATCGGTCCATTAACTTGATCATAGAATGGCCGCGCAATAGTTATTTCCTGAGCGGTTATCAATTTCGAAATCAATGGATATACCGTTCCCCATAAAGTAACAAACGCTATTCCCAGCAACAGAAGGTTGTTCATTAAGAAAGCCGATTCACGGGAAAGCATAGATTCAAGCGCACGAGCACTCCTCAACAAATTGAAACGCCAGAAGAATATCGCAAATGGAACCACAGTCCCAAAGGCTAAAAACAGCAAGAACACCCAGCCTAAAGAAGATGCACCAAAAGAGTGAACAGAAGGCACAGGGCCACCTCTATTCATAAACATTCCGTATAAAGCAAGAGAAAAGGCTATGTTGATCATTACTATGTTCCACATTCGGAACATACCTCGTCGTCTCTGAACCATTATAGAATGAATAAATGCAGTTAATACTAACCAAGGCATAAAAGCAGCGTTTTCTACTGGGTCCCAAAACCAAAATCCGCCCCAGCCCAATATAGTGTAGGCCCACCAAGATCCTAATAGAAGCCCACTGGCCAATAACAGCCAAATAACCAATCCCCAAATCCTGCCGATCTCCACCCATTCGTCACGAGTTTGCTTACCTAATATTCCACCAATAGCAAAAGCTGTAGGTATCGTTATTCCTATAAGACCAGCCATAAGAGCAGGGGGATGAAAAAACATACCGAAATGTGTCAATAGTGGATTAATTCCTTCTCCGTCTGGAGGAGTTATAGGTAATTTTGCAAATGGATTAGCCATGAAAGCCATCACTACTAAGAAAAAGACCAACACTACCATCATGATTGCTGTTGAAAAGGGCAATGTTGGTCGCACCCTGGATGGAGCTAACCTAACTGCTAAAGCTGCCATCACGGATAATACAAAAGCGATATATAACAACGACCCTTCATTACCGGCGTAAAAGGCAACCCAGGTATAGATATGGTCCATAGCAAGGTTACTATGCCCCGCGACATATGCAATAGAAAAATCCCTACTAATGAACAGACCGACTAAGCTAGCAGTGCAAACTCCCAGGACTAGCACTAGTAAATAAACTGACTTCCTCGAACTCTCTAGGAGGGCATAAATACCGAATATCTTACCTACAACAGATCCCACACCAGAATAAGTGGCTAAACAGATCGCCATCCATAACGTAGTCGCTCCTAATTCACCCACGATCGCAATCTTCCTCTGCAGGATTAATCGTATCCTCTAAACTGGACCCCCTAGGATCACTTTGTGAGACTATCTTATCAACAATCCCTAGATATCTATGACGATCTTCCTGATCATCTGAAACCGTATTTCCTGGCGCTACATGTTCTTTAGAAATTTTCATTGACCTAAGTGCAAAGATTCCGAGAGATAATGCTCCAAAGACGATAAAAATCGGGGCAACCCACGCTATCAGGTGAAAACCCTCTCTCTTCGGTGCCGCTAACACCTGTTCTCCGTACCTATCTACAAAGTAATCTAGTATTTGTTCCCGAGTCTGACCCTCTGACAACTTCTCCCTAATTATCTGCTTCATCTGACGAGCAAGCGGAACTTGAGCCTGATCAATTGTTTCAGCTGGGCACACTGGGCACATTATCATCCCATCTATGGCATAAGCTTCTTCTTCGTCATATTCCATAGAAGAAAGCTCCCGTTCTGGAGACTGTGCGTATACAGGATGTACCAACATTAAACCGCTAAGCAATATCGTAAGTAGAAGGATATATCCCGCGTACTTTGAACGCGCCTCAAGAAGAGCGACAGCGTATATGCTCCGACTAAATCTGTAGTGCAATTCCCGGTCCTACAATCAGGATATATACAAAATAGCTTTGGTCATTATGGAAACTACTAGACCAGTGATTACTTGCAAGCCTCTGGTTGTTGGCCTTGAATACAATTGACAACGTAATTAGCCGTTATGATCATTTCCTCTTCCGTCATCAATTTAGCGAAACTCGGCATAACCTGTAGGCCGTTAACTAAGAACCCCTGAACTCCAGCCACTCCAAGGGCTTTAGCTTGATCTGCTGTTAAATCAGGAGTAACTACCGGCTGATATCCGTATTTACTCGTCATGGTACTAAGTACCGGACCATCGCCTTGGCCGGCTGTTCCATGACACATAGAACAGTTAACATCATACATATGCTTACCATCATCAGTGTAGGATGTAGCCTTGGGCGCGTCATATACAGGGACTGCTGAAGCCGGAACGCTCAGCCGAGGTGGTTCATGTGATTTATAAGAATCCTGATAATGCATCTCATAGAAGATATCAAATGGATATGAACCTTGAGAACAACCCATGGCCGTAAGCAGTACGGTGGTTATTGATATACCCATTAATATTGTTTTGATTCGTTTAAGGCTGGTCATTCTCATTATTTCTGCCAATTTTTCAATATAAATCCGATCTTCTTACCGCTATCCTTCTGTCTTCACATCCACGGCGCCCGCTTGGTTAAGAATACCTGTCGTCTGATCCAGATCACCATCTTCAACACTTGCTAGAACACCTATATAACCCTCGGTTATACGAGTGTCATATAGTCCACTTTTCAATTTTGGAAGTCTAGATTCGAAAATCACACCAAGGCACGTGAATAAAATAGCGCCCAGCATGGTCCCTTCATAACTTACTACTGCCATCGCCGGAAGCGCCAATATTGGCTTACCTCCAGTAACCAAAGGGTAGGCCAACTGAGTCATTGAGGTTAACAAAATCGCAGCAGAAAGCCCCAGAGTCGCTCCTATAAAAGGAAACAAGTATAATCTATGTTTCTCTTCTCGCTCGCCAAATGCTCCTTCGGGATACGGCGCGTCGGTTAGGAAATCAATATCCCTGTCTGATACACCTGACGACTTTAGAGCATCACCAGCATCTGCCGCCTGATTAGCATCTTTGAATAAACCCAATATAGGACGTTTAGCCATACGATTACCTCGTCAAATTTCCTAAAACTAATCTTCTCTAAAAACTGCCGGAACAACCCGCCTACCAATCTTAACGGATTCATTTTTAAGTATATCTCCCTCTTTTATGTCATACAGGGGTATAAGAGGGAAAACTCTACTGAACAGCAACAATAGCATGGAAACAAACGCGAACGTCGCTCCAACTATTATAGCCTCATAAACTGATGGAACGTAGCTGTTCCAACTAAACGTGAAAGCGGTACGATTAGCCAGACCAGGAACAATGATCAGGTATCTCTCTAACCACATACCTATATTCACCGAGATACACGCAAGCGACATTATCCAGAGATTTCTACGAGCACGTCGTGTCAACCACAAAGCTACTGGAATAAAGTAAGTGGTCACTATGAATATAATTGTCCAAGCCTGGAATGGTTCTTGAATAAACTGTAGACTTCGGACTGCTATTTCATCAGCCTCACGCCCGTAAATACCGAATATTACTTCCATAACAAAGAAATAGAACCAGCCGGTAGCGACTACAACTAATAGCCTTCCTAATCCATCTATATGCTCGTGACGGATGTAATCTTGCCAACCATACATCCAGCGTAACAATATCAATACGAAAGCAACCGCCGACACTCCAGAGTGTACTGCCCCTACAACGAAATAAGGAGCGAATATAGTTGAATGCCACGACTTTGCGGCCACTGCCATACCGAAATCCCACGACACTATGCTATGGACTGACACGAAGACTGGTAGTATCAAAGCAGACAACAAGACACCAGCTATGATCTGCAGCTTCCATTGCCTAGCATTACCTTCCCATCCCATCGCTAGGAGCCCATATATCCGGTGCGATATGCCAGTAGTACGGTCTCGTAATACTGCGAAATCCGGAACCAAAGCTATTAACACAAACAAAGTACTTGACGTTAAATATGTAAGAATAGCGCTGGGGTCCCAAATTAGAGGAGTCCGGACGTTAGGCCATATTCCTCGAGCGAAATCATAAGGAAAGGCCCAATAAAGTATCCTCCAAGGCCTCCCTGTGTGTATGATCGGCATAATCATAGCCGTCATCAGCGAGAATATAGTCAGTACTTCAGCGGCTCTTGTAGCCGGCCTTCTCCACTCGGCTTTAGCTAAACGCAGAATAGCAGATAACATAACTCCTGCATGGCTAATACCTATCCAGAATACGAAGTTAGTAATAAAGAATCCCCAAAAAATAGGGCGGTTCAGACCTGTAATACCAAGCCCACGATTGATCATATAACCAATAAGTATCGCTGCTATAAGTACTATCAGACCGAGTATCCCGACCACTGGCCAAAACCATTTGGGTGTTTCCAAAATTGATCGGAGCAGATCTCTATTAACTTGTTCGGCGGGTAGAACTCTACCTTCCTGCATTTTTGGCTCCTATGCCTCGTATCTTCTCTTAGTTTATACCAGAGAAGTAAACGCTATTATTTCCTATCTATTTGTTTATTCTGGTTTAGCTAAGACCAGATATTCTCCTCGGTATAAGGTACCCATCTTTTGATACATGGCCCCTTCCTTGACTTCCCATACTGACAGAGCCGGAAGGATTCTTGTTCCGATTAGATAGATGAACGCAACCAAGCCTATTCCACCTAGTACCATGAAGATATCCCATACATCAGGAAATACTGGCGGCGGCACTTTAAACAGGCCTAGGTGATATATATCACCAGCATTAAATGCGCCTACAAATATCCTGATCTGGAACAATAGATTGCCAACGAGTATAAATATTCCCGCTAGAGCAGGCCCCCAAGCAGTTTTCCTTACTGGATTCCATACTAGAATCCAAAACGGTATCAAGAAAATAAATATAACATTTAGCCAGAAAATCCATGAGTAGGACTCAAACATCAGATATCTCAGGATGTTCTGTTCCAATTCCATTCGCCCATACCAAAGAGTTATAAAGAAAGCGAAGAGGTGGTAAGTCCAGAGGAGTGTCAATCCTATTTGTATTTTACTAGCCGACCAAAAAACGGAAGTACCAAAATACTTCTCGTACCCTCCCCATTTCCGCATGGTAAAGGCTATTATTAAAATGATACTTAGAGCTGACTGAAACCCTGTTACCGTGTACAGAGGCGGCAAGATGGAGTCTTTCCATCCAGGTATGAGACTCATCGCAAAATCACTAACAATTAAGAAATGGACAAATACTACCATCATAAAATACAAAGCACCCAAGAGCGCAAGACTGATTTTTTGATGAATCCACTGTTTCTTTGTACCGTACCAATGACCAGCTAACAAAGTATATAATTTTTTACGCCATCCGTTTGTCGTTGAACGGGTTTCTGCAAGATCTGGCACGACAGACACCCACAATATGACGAGACTCAACACAGCTAGAGATATTATTCCTAAGAAATCCCACCAATGGGGGGCACCAACCGGAACTTCCATCCAAATAGTCTTACGAATCTGAAGTTCACCATGCATACCTGGTGTAAAATTCGGGTTATTAATCGACGGTAGTAGATATATCAGAGGGATATACAGAATCACATTTACTACGCCAACTAACGCGAATAATTCTGAAATTCTAGATATCGGCCTTCTCCAGTGGCTCTTCGTCAGCCTAAAGGCTACAGCCACCAATGGAGCCGAACTGGTTATAATAAATATGTACGAGAAAATGGCGGCGTAATAACCCCATGCACCGTAATCTGAGAAGCCATCAGTTGCCATCCTCAATACAAATCCCACTACACCAAGAACAGCCAATACACCAGCGATAACTAACCCTAACTTAAGAATCTTTGGGGTAGAAGCCGTCTTATTAGCGACATCCTGAGTTGTAGACTGTGCGTCGGGAAAGACCCACATGTCGTGAGGGTAATGACTTTCTGAATGACTAGACATGTCCGTCGCCTTTACCTAAAGGATGTTGATCAATTTTCTTGAGATATATCACGTTAGGCCTTGTGTTAACTTCTTCCATTAACCTGTACCCGCGAGTCTCTCTCTCATGTTCGTGATGAATATCATGAGCATTTACGTCATCAAAATAGTTCCTGATCTTAGCCCCGTCGTCGTGCTGGTCTCCAAAAGTCAATGCACTGGTAGGACACGCATGAACGCATGCTGGAGCATAATTTCCTTTTTCCAGGGCTTCGTCATTTAATCTCGCCCCAGATTGACGTTCAACCTTTAGCTCCGCTCTTCTCAACCTCTGGACACAAAACGTGCATTTCTCAGTTATTCCCCGAGTTCGCACAGTCACATCAGGGTTCAGTTGATTTTCCAGCCTTTCTGGCCATCCAGGATGCCAATAATTGAAGAAGCGGACTTGGTATGGACAGTTGTTGATACAGTAACGAGTTCCGACACATCGATTATATACCTGAACATTTAGCCCTTGATCATTATGATAAGTCGCATACATTGGGCATACAGGCTCACACGGTGCATTATCACAGTGCTGGCATAACACTGGAATGTAGCGAGCTTTTACATTCGGATATTCGCCTTCCCAGTATCTCTCAATACGAATCCACTCATTCACACGCTTCTGTAGGAATGTATCTTTAGTATTAAGTGGAATGTTATTCTCGGCCTGACAAGCAATTACACAAGCTTGACAGCCAGTACATTTGTCAATATCTACTACCATTCCCCACTTATGGTCTATTCGATTACTTACCATTTTCCCTCTGAGTTCGCCATATTTTTATCAGGACTGACCTTCTTAGTGGCCCTCTTCTCCCGAAGTCGTCTTGATTATTTCTTCACCTGGATTATTGTCAATGATATTACCGATCTCCCTACTTTCGTATTCACCTTCGAGCTTGGTAACCCTGACGCTATCTCCAGTAGGTTGCACTTGTACTTTGTTCGAAGCCCAAGCTATTGATCGCGTGCCATCAACACGGACAGCAGAAAGAATATCTATGATGTTAGAACTATCCCTGGAGTCACCAATCGTAGCGTAATCCGGTCCGTTCTTATGCCCCTGACCTAAGGGTACTCCTACGATATCTGGCGGCATCCCTGGGTTGGGATAGGCCGGCGCTGTAATCCGACCTGCATTCGAGGTCACGGACACTACATCGCCTTCGCGTATTCCCAAATTTTCCATTTGTTTCTCGTTAATTTCTACCCATGTCTGCCACGCTACTGAAGTAATAGGGTCTGGTGCAGATTGGGCCCAAGGCAAGTGTGCATTTCTCCCATCCAACAACGTATTGTGAAGGAATGGGATTAGATGAAATCCTTCTCCAGAGAACTTGGCCTCTGACCCTCTGGAAGCTATATCATTTAGTATCCCCGCAGGCGCCTGAACGGAAACTGGACTGGAAGATGAATCCCACCAACCGCCATTCCGCAACATAGAATTCCAATAAAGATCCTTTGTTGCCCCAGACACTGAACCTTTGTTCATATCATACAAAGAATCTGATGTCTCTCTAAGAGCTTGCTTCACACTAACCCACGGCAAATCAGACTCTTTCCCCAATTCCTGACCTATGGCAAGCAGAACATCACCGAAACTACGTGGGTCTAGTTCACTTAGAGGATTAACCACAGGTTGTTGTATACCTATCACCTGATGCCCTGGACCTGGTTCTGGAATATCGCTACCCCAATCTTCTAGATAATTTCGGTCTGGAAGAATCAAGTCAGCCATTACCGTCGTATCATCGATAAACGATGAGAAGCTGACTACAAAAACACTGTCACGAGATAGAGCGGCACTCATGCCGGATGATTCCGGCAATCCATAGACAGGATCAGCGTTATGAACCATCACAAGACGCGTTTTACCATTTTCTATATTACTTATATTTTCTGACCAGTCGGCTAAACCTCCGACATTGGCTGTAGACGGGAGATCAGACAGTGGGCTTTCAGGACTAAATGCAACTTGGTTTCCGACACTTCCCACTAAGTAATTCAGAGCGTAAATGGCCTCCGCATTAAACAGACCATTACTATAAGCTGAAGAGCTGTCTCCGCCGATGGCTAATGCGGGAGTATGGCTCGCAAATTCTCTAGCCAATTCTTTTATCAAGTCCGCACCACTATGCCCGTTCAGGATGCCTTCATGCAGATTAAGCATTGGGCCAACTCTTTCCGGACTGTAGTCAGTAAGGGCTGCGACACCTCTTCCTGAAGTCAGCGCATCTATATCAACTCCGTCAGCCTGCAAGCCTTCGGAAATGATGACATGTGCAATACTTAAAGCTAAGTGGCCTTCAACTCCAGGAGCTACTGGGAGCCATTTATCTGCATTAGACGCCGTCATCGAGAACCTAGGATCAATATGTACGTGAGTACCTCTGTGCCCGCCATTACTAGAATCACGGAAGGCCCCGTATCCAATTGACCATCTTGTAGGAGATATCCACGTTGATAGGAAGTCAGCGCCAAATGACAACAGATAATTGGAACTGCCAATATCGAAATCAGGAAGTGTATCTTGCCCAAATACACTTTTTACTGCTGTTCTATATACACCTTGGTCAAACGCTTCGAATCCTAAATGCGTCCCATTAAATGCTTTTGCAAATTTATCAGTTATCATGGCCGAGTGAGCTCTCACGGGCTCAGTGATAATTAACAACCCATCTCCATGAGTACCCAGAGCGGTCTTAAGATCATCCAAACCTTGGTCCCATGTGATCTCTGTAAACTCTCCCGAACCTTTAGATCCCGTTCTCTTCATAGGTCCGGCTAATCTGTCCGGATGATATAGTGCTTGGAGACCGGCATCACACCTGGCAGCCTGCTTCCCGAGGTTGACTGGGTAGTCAGGGTTACCTTGAATTTTTTTCGCCCGACCTTCCATTACTCGAACAACTATTCCTTCGTTAGTCGGACACTGGCGACACAAAGTGGCATACCAGTTGTCGGTACCTTTTACCAAGTCCTCCGGTTGCATAACAGGACTCTGAACTTTTAACTCGCGCCTATCCTCTCCAAAAACATCGCAAGCTACAGCACCTACAGCTGATAACCCTGCCCATGCAAGAAAATTTCGTCGTGTTAACTTCATACTGCTATGCCTTATCCTCTATCACTTATGACAGATAGTACAGTCTGTGGAAGCGTTGGTCTGCCTATGACAGTCCAAACATGTACCCATCTTCAAAGATTGCCCTTCTTGAGGTTGAACTTCAGTCATTTCCGCTACGTTGCCATGGCAAACCGAACACGCTTCTCCAATAGACAATGGTAGCTGCTGTGGTTTCTCGTCACCCATTGGCAGAGTAACTATCCTAGATTCACCTTGAGTCAGAAAGCGTATATGCGCTTCATGGACAAACCGAGCATGATCTGGAAGTCTATGAACTCTCTCCCAGTTGATAGGATTGTCATCGTGATACTTGTCTACAACTCTTTGAATTTGTGCAACATTAGCTGTTGTCTCACCGGTATCATTTTCTGCATTAATTTGCTTATGGCAGAAAAGACAATTCTCTACTGCAGGTACGGTCGCTGAAGCTCCCTTAGTTACGTTGCGATGACAGAATTCACATTGTATTCCCGCTCCGCCTTGCTCAACTGACCCAGCATGAACCGTATGGGGAAACGGTATCGGCTGCGGAGGCGCGTCTGCCAAACCAAATGGAGCATTTGAAAACCAGGATGTAGCTAGTACGTAAATCAGAAAAGCAACAATTATAGTAACAACTAGCCCTACTAGTGCTAGCGGTAATATGTTAACGCCCAGTTTCATTTAAATATCGTTCCCTAATACACCGTTATACAAAATGCCGATCCCAGAAAAACCCTATGGTGCTCCATGTAGCAGACAGCGCTAGTATGAAGAAAACTATAGCAAGAGCAAGCGCCAATAGCCCTACAATCGTGATGGGCAATCTCAGCTTGCTTAGACTTTCTGGAAAATCACCCGTTGCTACTCCAGATGGTATAAATCCATGGGCAACCATCATAGAGAAAGCGAACACTATCATTAAGGGAAGGAAAATCCAGAGAAGTGTTAACCAATTGTGAATGTTTATCCAGTCAGCACTTGTTAAAGCGTGGGGGTCTACTAGAGGCATTTCGTCGTCACTGCCACCTAAATCACTCGAGATTATTGGGAGATACTCTAACTCCACGTGAAAATTATCACAATGAAATTTTGGTGTCAAGCGTCACAGGGCGCTTTTTTATCCCGTTATCTAATATTGTAGCGTGTGAACGCACTTATTTCTAGTTTGCGACTGAGATAAAGAAGCGTATATAATTGCGCACAATACGAGAGCTACCTTTCAGCTGGATACCAATAGCTTTCAATCCTTATCTTTAAGAGGAAGCGATGACGCAACCTAGATCTGGGTCCAAGAACCGTTCAGCGAGAAGTTCCAGTTCCCGCAAGGCGTCAGATGCTGGCCTTCCCAAAGGAATTAGCGCAGAAGATCTAATCGATTATTACAAAAGAATGGTATTAGTCAGAACGATAGACGAACGCATCTGGATGATGAATCGGCAAGGCAAAGTACCAATAGCAGCCTCCTCTCAAGGTCATGAAGCTACTCAACTGGGCAGCTTACTAGCTGCTGAGAAAGACGGTGATTGCTTCCTCTTCACCTACTACAGAGATTTGGCTGTCAAAATGGCTGCAGGACTAACACCAGCGCAAGTAATGAAATCGTTTATGGGCAAAGAAGGTGATCCATACAGTAACGGAAGGCAATTTCCCCTTCAAGGAGCTGATTTAGAACACAAAATCATCCAGTTATCTAATGTGGTAGCCGCAGGGCTTACCCAAGCCGTAGGCTACGCCTTAGCTTCAAGAATGCAAGGAGAGAATACCGTATCAATAGTTTATTTTGGTGACGGGGCATCTAGCCAGGGTGAAACACACGAGGCTATGAATTTTGCAGGAGTGCATAAACTGCCAGTCATTTTCTTGTGTGAAAATAATCATTATGCCATCTCCGTACCACAAAAATCACAAATGGCCATTACTGATATAGCTAACAGGGCTGAAGGATACGGTCTAGCCGGAGTCGTAGTAGATGGGATGGATATCATTGAGGTATACGAAGCCACTAGAGAAGCTATATCTCACGCACGTAATCAAGGCCCAGTACTATTAGAGATGAAGCTCGAACGTTTCATGCCCCATACAACAGATGATGACGATAAACGATACCGACCAGCTGAAGAAGTCGACAACATAAGACAAAGAGACCCAGTTATTACAATGGGACAATACATGACTCAGCAAGGATTCCTTGATCCGGAACAAATAGATGAAATTTCAAAGGAAGCAACAGCGTCGATCAACAACGCTACAGACGAAGGGGAAGAAGCACCTCTTCCTGATCCATCGACAATTTTCGATTACTTATTCAAGGACTAAGACAGTAATACCCTTTAGGGTAGAGAGTAAATTAATATGGCAGTTATATCAGTAATAGAGGCAGTTCGATCCGCTATGCAGGAAGAAATGCGCCGCGATAAAAGCGTGTTCGTGCTGGGAGAAGATGTCGGAAAACGCGGAGGTGTATTCTTATCTACACAGGGCTTAATTGATGAATTTGGCGAATCCAGAGTCATAGATACTCCGCTAGCTGAAGCATCAATAATGGGCATAGCTCTAGGAGCAGCCTTCAAGGGTATGCGTCCCATACCAGAAGTTCAATTCTCCGATTTCGTATGGCCCAGTATCAACCAACTGGTGGGTGAAGCCGCACGCGCGCGTTATGGTAGTAATGGCCAACTGACAGTACCTATGGTAGTTAGAATACCGTACGGCGGTGGTATTCGGGGTGGACTATACCATTCACAAAATGTGGAATCATTCTTTTTTCACGTCCCCGGACTAAAAGTCGTTAGTCCAGGCACGCCATATGACGCCAAGGGATTACTTAAATCCGCTATACGAGATGACAATCTAATAATATTCCTGGAACACAAAAAGAGCTACCGTTTAGTCAGAGGAGAAGTGCCAGAAGAAGAATATACAATCCCCATCGGTCCTGCCGATGTCAAACGACAAGGCAGTAATATAACTGTCGTCAGCTATGGATTAATGCTACATCACTGCCTTGAAGCAGCTGAATTACTATCCCAAGAAGATGTTGATGTCGAAGTCGTCGACCTAAGAACCTTAAGACCTTTAGATACAGAGACTATAATAAACTCTGTCAAAAAGACCGGGAAAATTTTGATAGTTCATGAGGATAATTTAACTGGCGGAGTAGGCGCAGAAATCGCAGCCATCGTCGCAGATCAAGCCTTCGAATATCTTGACGGCCCAATAAGCAGATTGTGCGGACCAGATATTCCTACAATGCCATTTGCCCAAAGCTTAGAAGACGCCTACCTCCCAAATACTGACAAGGTAGCAGCAGCCTTACGAGAACTGGCCCAATACTAAATTAGTACACAGGTGATAATCCATGGCCCTAATAATTGAGCTCCCGCATGTAGGAGAGTCTGTAGTCGAAGGGACGATTGGTAAATGGCTTAAAAAGCCTGGTGATCAGATCGAACGATACGACCCTCTTGTTGAAATAGTGACAGACAAAGTAACAATGGAAATGCCTTCTCCAGTTTCTGGTGTGCTCTCTCGCATAATAGCAGAAGAGGGAGAAACAATTCCCATGGGAGCTCCGATAGCCGAATTTGAGACAGATGATCCACTCCCACCGTCTGACAAGAAGATCTCTTCAGAGCCCGAAGCTACACCGCCACCAGTTGGCACGACTGGATATCTAGTCAAAAACGTGGCTCCTGTTGGTCCAACTGGAGGTGGACCTGATGGAGAACCCGTAATATCGGATACGCCTACTACAACACCTATAAACAATGATTCTCCGGTAGTGTCAAAGCGTGAACAGCCTAACAGCCAAAGACTATCACCAGCAGTGCGACGGTTAGCTCAAGAAAACAATGTAGATGTAAGCGCGATCCACGGAACGGGCGTCGGGGGCCGAATTACTCGGGATGACGTTATGGCTAGCATATCTACACCGCAAACTACACCCACATCTAACCCGGCAGATAGTGAAGACACTATCCTAAAAATAACTCCGATACGAAAAATGATTGCGGAAGCTATGGTCAGAAGCGTCAGCCAGATTCCCCATGCATGGAGTACTATAGAAACCGATGTGTCGAGCCTGGTAATAGTCCGATCCACCCATCGTAAAGCCTTCATTGAAAAAGAGGCAGTGGAGCTTACGTATCTGCCATTCATAATAAAAATGGTTGTCGAGTCCTTAAGGGAAAATCCTACATTAAACGCAACATGGGGTGGCGATACCATAATTTTAAAGAACCGCATTAATATTGGCGTGGCAATGGCAGGACCAGAAGGATTGATTGTACCGGTGATCAAAGATGCAGACAGGCTAAGCATAGTAGGTTTAGCACACGCCGTCAGCGATCTAACATTCAAAGTTAAGAATAGGAAACTCAGCGTGGAAGATGTTCAGGAAGGAACATTCACAGTTAACAACACAGGAGTCCTCGGCTCAATCAGCTCACAACCGATCATTAACTACCCACAAGCAGCGATATTGACCACCGAGGCTATTCAGAAAAAGCCCGTAGTAATAGGAGACGGAATTGCTATACGTTCCATAATGAACATATGCATGTCATTCGACCATAGAATTAACGATGGAGCCGAGTCAAGCACATTCCTACAGTCTATAAAACGCCGCATAGAGTCAATAAACCTTGACACCCCAGTTTATTAACAGAATATGACCGACAATCCAATCTTCCAGGTTATTAGCATGGGACAACTCGATTATCAGGAAGCTTGGAACATCCAAGTAACAACTGCGAATGACGTTAGAACAGGGCTAATTCCAAACACTCTCATATTACTCGAACACAACCATGTATATACAAAAGGCCGTCTGAGCAAAGATAGCGACCTCTTACTAACCCAACAACAATTTGAAAATCTACAAATACCCGTTGTAGAAACTGACCGCGGAGGATTAATTACCTATCACGGGCCAGGCCAGTTAATCGCATATCCTATTATAAATCTCCGAGCATGGGGAGGACCTCTAAAATACGTTAGAGCACTAGAAGAGATTATTATTGCCACCTTAACAGATTTCTGCATCAACGCTACCACTATCAGCGGATTGACTGGGGTATGGGTCGATAATGCAAAGATAGCAGCTATAGGTGTCAGAATAAGCCAAGGAGTGTCAACACACGGAATATCGTTAAACATATCAACTGATTTATCATATTTCGAAAATATCATTCCGTGTGGAATCACAGGTAGACAAGTGACATCAATGGAAGCGCTCACTGAAACACAAATCGAACAACCACTTGTAGAACAGAGGTTTATTTCAAATTTTGCACACATCATGGAACTGCAGCTGAATAATAGTGGCTAAACCCTTTAAGTTATACCCATGATCTTTTGACACTCTATCTCTTGCCAATTTAAAATTACTATACCTAGATTATTATCTCAGAACTAATAATTTGCCGGAGTAAATATGCCTGTTTCTAACAAAATTTCGTCTCATATGGAGCAAGGTGGCTGGATCCGAAAAATGTTTGAGTCCGGCATAGCTTTAAAACAACAATACGGGGAAGAAAACGTATTTGATTTATCTTTAGGAAACCCCGTAATAGAACCACCAGACTTGTTTAAAAATGAACTAAAGAATTTAATTCAAAATCCGTTAAAAGGAATGCATAGATACATGCCAAATAACGGTTATTTGGAAACTCGCGAAGCTATTGCAACCACATTAACAACAGAAACTAGTGTAGAAATTGCGCACAGTGATGTAGTCATGACATGTGGCGCTGCGGCCGCGATAAATGTGGTGCTGAAAACTATATTGAATCCCTCGGAAGAAGTCATTATCTTGTCACCGTATTTTGTCGAATACGGATACTACATTGACAACCATGCAGGAACGGCCGTTATAGTGCCCACTGATGCAGATTTCCAACCTGACCTCGACAAAATTGAGTCAGCTATCACACCAAAAACGCGGGCACTAATCATTAATTCCCCAAACAATCCGACTGGAGTCATTTACCCTCAAGATAAGATAAAAGATCTAGCAACGCTGCTAGAAAAATACCAATCTAAACACAACAGAGACATATACCTGATCAGCGATGAACCATACCGAAGGATCCTATTCGACAAAGTTGAGTACACTCATGTGTTTCCCTTTTACTCAAATTCCATCGTTGTAACATCCCACGCTAAAGATTTGGCGCTACCAGGGGAAAGGATTGGATATATAGCTGTTAACTCATCCTGTAAAGACAGAGAAGTTTTAGCCAATGGATTTACTTTTTGCAATCGTACTTTAGGGTTTGTGAACGCCCCTGCGTTAATGCAACATGTAGTAAAGAATCTACAAGGTGTCAGTGTCGATGCAACAGATTACCAGCGCAAACGCGACTTGTTGTATTCCAGTCTAAAAGATTTCGGTTACTCAGTGGTAAAACCTCAAGGCGCTTTTTACCTATTTCCAAAATCTCCCATCCAAGATGATGTTGCATTCGTAGATGCACTTCAGGAATGGAACGTATTAGTAGTTCCCGGAACCGGTTTCGGAACTCCTGGTTATTTCCGAATATCATATTGTGTAGAGGATTCAGTAATCTCGGGATCCCTGGAAGGCTTCAAAAAAGCGGCCCAACAATTCGAGATTTAATACACACGCTAATCCTGAGAACGAATATTATCAGTGAAACATTTTGGGTTAAGATGCATTTTCTGCAATACGATTTCTTAATCTCTCAGGGAGTTTGGGTACAGGGATAATCCAATAACCTACTGCCGAGAGAAGATAGCAAATCACCAGCGGGACTAACGCCCAATAATAACTGCCTGTGAAATCATAAATTAGCCCCATCCAAGCTGAAGTCCACATAGACAATAGCTGATCTGGTAAGTGCTGCCAGCCCCGAAGGGTCGCATATGCTGAACGACCATACAAATCACCCATTAATGCCCAATTTAGGGAATTGGCACTTTCTGCAAAGCCTAACATAATTGCGAAAATAGTCAGTTGCCACAGATTCCCACTTTGATCCAATATAAATAAAAACGAAAGTGCGCCTACTATCATGCAGAAGGAGCTAACTTTCTTTTTATTTATATAATGTTTTCTAGACCATCTATCGCCCCATACACCGACCAGAGGACCAAAACAAACTATACAAACCGCAACCAAACCTACGAATAGTGCCGACATTCGGATAGCTGAAGAGTCATCATTACTGACAGATCCCTGCAAATACCAAATCACTACTGGCGCAAGCATAAAAGTAGACCCAGAATGGACAGTATTACGTAATCCGGTTGCAGCGACTAGCAACCAATACGATGAGGTTTTCATAGCTTCTTTAGCAGTAAAATCTAATTCCACTTCATCAGCATCGCCCGAAGATACGCCTTGCTGATTTACGTCAATATCATTAGATACGTCAGTTGGGATGTCGCCATCTGGCAACAATCCGATATTTTCAGGAGTTCGTTTTATTACGATACTTAACGGAAGCACAATCACAATTATTGCAACACCAGAAATGAACACCGCAGGCCTCCATCCAACTGCAACAACAAGCCAGGCCGTAAGAGGTGCTACGAGTCCTCCAAGTCCATTTCCAATAGATACTACCGACATCGCAAAACCTCGGCGCCGCCTAAACCAATTGTTAACTGCAGCTGCCGACGCATTGTTATATCCGGAACGAAACCCCACTGATAACATCCCTAAGAATATCAAAACAAAAGATAGGTAACTTTGCGTAAAAGCCAACAACATAAAACCGACACCGGACATTACCCCGCCAAAAATCAACATGACTCTGGGACCGAATCGATCGGTTAGATAGCCGACTAACGGACCTTGAATTCCGCCTGCTAATCTACCAAGACTATCGGCAAATCCTATAGCGGCCGTACTTATGCCTAATTCTGCCTGTATTGGAACAACATAAACAGTAAATCCTCTGTTAAAAGTTCCATGTTTCATAGCGTCAGCTACAAGACTAGCTAAAACTATCCACCAGCCATAAAAGATCCGAGGCCTAGCTTTGATTTCTTCTTGTTTTGTCGGCTCACTCATTAATTATTATTTACCATTTCCGTAATAGATATAAAGTCTTCCCCAGGCACAACCCATATGTATCGAAAGCTTCCGCAAACCATTGATACATAAGCCAAGGATTAACTTCCATGACTCCTGAAGCACACACCGAAGCACGCGTACGGATTGATATGGACCAGCATATCCGACAAGGAAATCTATTTTACAGTTAACACGAAGGTCTGTTTACTACTTCAGGCTGGACTTTTCTAGGTATGAACTTACCGGTTCCTATATCGGTCTTAAGCTCACCATTCTCAACAGCTATTTGACCTCTCAGCATCGTCATCACAGGCCAACCTGCCGCTTCAAAGCCTTCCCAAATACTGTAATCAGAAATATGAAAATCATTCATTGTCAGTGGTCTCTGTATACTCGGATCTATAAAAACAATATCTGCATCACTGCCAGGAGCGATTACTCCTTTACGTGGATACAAACCCATAATTTTCGCCGCGTTAGTTGAAGTAATGTCAACGAATCTCTGTAGAGACATACCTCTACGTGAAACCCCTTCGCTATATGTCACACCTACACGGGTTTCCGCCCCGTTGTGACCACCGGTTACATCTCTAACTGTTTTACCCTGTATTTTAAGATTCCAATCTGTGCAATATTCATCGGTTGCCATTGTGTGGAGTCCGCTCTGAACAATGCCCTTCCACAACGACTCCTGATCTTCAGGAGATTTAAGTGATGGATATGTATGGTATTTCATGCCATTTTCTTCTTTATAATTATCTGCGTTAAAGCAGCAATAATTATGCAAGGTTTCACCATAAATCGCTTGACCATTAGACCGTGCTTCACCAATTGCATTGATTCCCTGTCTGGCGCTGACATGAACAAAATAAACTGGTGAACCGGTCCATTCAGAAACTCGTATTACTCTTCTGAACGACACATCTTCGGACTCATTACTGTGAACCAAATGCATATTCCACCATTCATTCCTTTCCTCTCGTGCCAACTTCTGATACATATGTTGGACCATATCATCGTCTTCAGAATGAACAAGCAACATTCCGCTATTTCTCTGTATTTGCTCCATCAGATCATGCAAATGGCCCATCCTGACCATTCTTGGTTCTCCTGACATTTCTGGTGGCCTGATGTTGGTTGTAAATATTTTCACAGAGGCAAATCCATCCTCTATATGTTCGTGCAATGATTCTAGTATTGGATCAGGAACATCACCTAACAACATTAGATGGTGGGCATAGTCTGCATATGATTTGCCCTTCCATACATCTGTTCTCTCGGCTATCGCGGTAGATATGTCTATACCGGGATATTGGATCGCAAAGTCCATTAACGTAGTAGTCCCTCCAAATAAAGCGGCCCTACTAACTTCGGGTGGAGGAGCTGTAGTTAGATTACCTGGGCCCATAATCGGAGCAGCTATGTGTGCATGAGGTTCTATTCCCCCAGGCACGACAATTTTACCGGAAGCATCAATTATCTTAGCCGTTTCATCAGACATGGTTCCATTAGCTGCTACAGCTACTATTTTCTCTCCCTGGACAGCTATATCCCAATCACCAACCCCCCATGGTGTAACAACTTGCCCATTGCGGATAATAAAATCCAACACTGTTAGCCTCCTAAATCCATACCGATTCAGCTATATTTACATGAAGAATGACTAATCACCTTGTACTGGAGATGTCTGAGCTTCTCCAGATCCTGCATGCTCTGGTAGAAAATCTTCCCAGTCAGGAACTTGCTCTTTGTGGGTAGTAGGTAAAAGGATTATTGAAAGTACACCAATGGCACTAAGAACTAATGACAAAACCATTGTACTTGTGAACGTTCCCGTAACGTCTCTAAGAATACCGCCCAAAACTGCCCCTGTCGCCATTCCCAGTCCAGCACCCATCATTTGCCATCCGTAAGTAGTTCCAACCGGCGCTCTACCATAATATTGGCGATTTATTATGGGGAATGCACTCATCTCCCCTCCGAATCCAATCCCGAACAGGACAGCAAAGGCATAAAACATCCATACTTCAGTAGCGAAAAACAATATAAATATGGGAAGAACTTGTAAGAAAAAACAGGTGGCCATCACCCATTTACTTCCTATGCTGTCGGCTGCTATTGGAACCCCAAAACGAGTAATCGTGCTTGTGACAGACAAAGTCACAAATGCTCCGCCTGCCGCGCCGAGGCTTAGGCCTCTATCTACAGCCATTGCGACTAAATAAACTAGGATAATGGCATGCCCAGCACAACCCCAATAGTGAATACCTATAAGGTTCCAAAAAGCTGGTGTCCTCCATGCCCTATGAAGGAAGGTTCTTGTCCGAACCTTGGCTGCTTCACCTTTTTGAGATTTTTGAATCGGTTCGCTCTCATCTGCTCCAAAAGGCCGTAACCCGATGTCCGCCGGTTCATTATAAAAGACAAAAACCAAGGATAATAATATTAACCCGCCACCGACTCCAGGTAATATGAATGCCCATGAAAGACCCAATTGATTCAGTATGAGCAACATTATCGGGCCCCAGACCAGAGGACCCAATCCTTGCGATGATTGTAAGATTCCCATACCTACACCGAGACGCTTTCTAAACCAAAAGGTTACTGAAACAGTCAAGGGAACTTGAAAAATAGCCATTGAAAGACTGACGATAACACCAAAAAATAGATAAAACTGCCACAAGTGAGAACCCATATATCCGATCATCCCAGTTGCAGCCATTCCAATCAGGAATAGCACCCCACCAATAGCCATTGTCCATCGAGCACCGTACCGGTCTCCTAACCAACCTGCGGTAGGTCCAAATAAACCCGAGACAATCCATTGTAGTGAAAACCCTATCCCAACGGCCCCATAACTCCACTGGAAGAAGTCCACTATTACAGGTAGTAAGATACTCGAAGAAGTCCTAACTCCCGAAGTGGCTAATCTCATCACAGCAGCTGCAAGAACTATAAACCAAGCATAGTGCACGTTTTTACCAGCAAACACCATGGAGTTAGGCTGTAAGTTAAACTTAGACATGCAGGGCGCCTCACAATCTAGGTAGGTGTAATCCTGATACTAACCCTCTGATATGTCAAGGAGTTCGGACACTGGATCAATAGCACACAAAGCAATTACCGTATTACAATGACGTTAAGAGCGAAGCAAATATGGAAAATCAATCAAATAAGCAAGTCAGTATCCCAATAAACGGCATGACATGTGCAGCATGTGTTTCCCACGTCGAGGCTGCTTTGTCCAGTATCGATGGGATAGTCGAGTCTTCAGTTAACCTAGCGACTAACAGAGCATTAATTCGGGTGGATACAGACATATCAACATCTCTAATTCAAGAGACCGTTTCTAATGCTGGCTATCAAGTCGGAACAGAGAATAGAATAATTCGCATAGAAGGCATGACTTGCTCGGCCTGTGTGAGCCACGTTGAAGCCGCTTTGAACACCGTATCAGGAATTACCAACTCTAGCGTCAATTTAGCCACAGGAAATGCCTCAGTCGAATTCGTGCCAGGATTGCTTAACATAGACGATCTGCAGAATTCAGTAGCACAATCCGGATATAAAGCGAATATCACCAACTTAGACCTTAGAGAAAATTATCCGGACCGCACCGCCCATACAAAACATCTTCAATCCCGATTAATCTTCTCAATAATCGGCTCGTTCCTAATCTTCACAGTATCGTTTGAGCTATTCCCCTGGGTCACATATTTAAAGACAATCCCAGCTTATAAACTCTCTATATGGGCTATAGCAACTCCGATACAATTCTGGACAGGGTGGATGTTTTATTCGTCTGGAATAAAGGCGTTGAAGCACGGTAGCCCGAACATGCACACTCTAGTAGCGCTTGGTACTAGTGTCGCATACGGGTACAGCTCATTCATAGTTGCACTAAGCTTTGTATCTCCTCAATTACTATTATTATCCGGCCTTAATGATGATCTGTTTTTTGGCACGGCTGCAATTATTATCACGCTTGTAATATTTGGTAGATATTTAGAATCTCGGTCTCTAAGCCGAACATCAGAAGCCATCAGGCAATTAATTCAGATGCAGCCGACAACTGCGAATATAGAAACCGACGGGCAAGAGACGAGGGTTTCTATAGACCTCCTCAAAATAGATGATCTAATAATCATAAAGCCAGGAGACGGTATTCCAGCTGACGGAGAAATTGTGGAAGGGCACTCAAGCGTAGATGAATCCATGATAAGCGGCGAGAGTCTCCCTGTGGACAAATCAAAGGGGGATCCTGTATATGCAGCCAGTCTAAACCATAACGGGTACTTCAAGTTCCGAGCAACGGAAGTAGGCTCCAACACGGTCTTATCGAATATAATAAGACTAGTCGAAGAAGCTCAAGCTTCTAAGGCTCCTATCCAGAGAATCGCAGACAAAGTAGCAGCGTATTTCGTTCCGGCTGTGGGTATAGTAGCTCTTATAGCATTTATTTCTTGGATGGTTCTAGGACCCGATCCACAAATTACCGTGGCCACGCTTGTACTAGTATCAGTGCTTATAATAGCCTGTCCTTGCGCTCTGGGACTGGCTACGCCCACAGCAATTATCGTTGGTATCGGCAAGGCCGCTCAAAATGGGATATTAATTCATAGTGCTGAAGCACTAGAGACACTGCATAAAATAGATTATCTCGTATTAGATAAAACTGGAACTATCACTGAAGGCAAACCCTCATTAACGGATATCATTCCTGCTCCTGATCACGACTATGACTCTAATTACATATTATCCATGGCGGCTTCAGCAGAAAAATATTCAGAGCACCCTCTAGCCCAGTCTGTTCTCCAGGCCGCTGCTGATCGAGGGATCATTATCGATCAAGCCGATTCATTTGAATCTTTTCAGGGGCTTGGAGTAAAAGCCTATATCGACGCTAAAACTATTTGTGTCGGTAACGCAGCGATGATGGCTGCGGAAAATATTAATATCAAACATATGCATACAAACGAGCAAAATTTGGGGAGATCCGGGAAAACGCCAATATACGTCTCTGAAAATGCCACATGCTTAGGACTAATTGGAATTGCCGATACAGCTAGACCAAGCTCTTCACATGCCGTGGCTGCCTTGGCTAATATGGGATTAGAGATAGAAATCGCTACGGGAGACACTTCTGAAACCGCCCAATGCATAGCGAATGAAGTAGGCATCCCTGCAGTCCGGTCAGGACTTCTCCCCGCTGATAAAGTGCAAGCAATCAAAGACTTGCAATCTCAAGGAAGGATTGTTGCAATGGTCGGCGACGGCGTTAATGATGCCGCAGCGTTAGCACAAGCTGATGTGGGAATCGCTATGGGCTCAGGGTCCGATATATCGGTCGCAGCGTCTGATATAACATTAATCAGAAACGACCTAACATCAGTAGGAAAATCTCTGGAGTTAAGCCATTCGACAATACGTATCATAAAACAAAACCTATTCTGGGCATTCTTCTACAACATATTGCTCATTCCCGTAGCTGCGGGACTACTATACCCTATATTTAACTTATACGGGTCCGTTCCTACTTACATGTATTTCTTGATTGGCGATTCTGGTTTCCTCAACCCAATAGTAGCTGCTTGTGCAATGGCCATAAGCTCAGTTACAGTAGTTACAAATTCACTGCGCTTAAGAGCAACAAGATAATCAAATATTAAAAAGCGTAATTATAAAAATTGAAAGGAACTTACAGTTGCCTGATGCCATAGACCCTATATGTTTGATGAAAGTAGATACGGAAAATCCTTCTGGGGGATCGTGCGAGCACGAGGAACAAACTTATTATTTTTGCGCCCCCGGGTGCAGAATAGCTTTCCAGAAAGATCCACAAACCTATCTGGCAGATGACTGGAAAGGCTTACCCATGGCCTCACCAAAACCGGAGCCACTACTTTTAAGATTATTTAAAAAAGGCCGCTAAGTATTCGCACCACAACAGCGCTTATATTTACGCCCGCTGCCGCAAGGACACGTGGTATTCCTACCTATCTTGGGACCACCAGGAGAAACACGAACGCTATTAGTCACAGTCTTGCTTGAACTATCATTAGTGGCAGTCCTGCCACGTCTGCCGCTTGCCCTAGCTTCCTGACCAACATCTACATGAAAAAGTGTATGTACTACGTCGTGCTGCATGCGCTGGAGCAATTCCTGGAATGTTTTGTGCCCTTCAGTACGGTACATCACCAACGGGTCCCTCTGTCCAATAGCATGCAGACTTATGCCTGTCCTAAGATTTTCCATAGTCGTCAGATGTTGAACCCAATGAAAATCTATCGCCCGTAGCAACAGAAGACGTTCCGCCTCTCTAGCTTCATCCCCTAATGCATTTTCCCATGTCGAATAAACAGCCTCTGCATGATCTGCTAGGATTTTTTCGACAGCATCTTTGCGATAAGTAATTAGTTGTTCTTCACTTTTGATCTCGTCAGGTAAGTCACATATCAATTGCAATTCAGATATGAACCCTAATGCATTCCAATCATCACTATGGCGCGATGGGAGAAATTGTCTGATCAGATCATCAAATTCCTGTCTGACCATACCCAAAATACGCTCTCTCAGATTATCTCCCCTAAGAATTCTCTGACGATCGCTATATATAATCTCTCTCTGGGTATTTAAAACATCATCAAAATTAAGCAGATGCTTCCTGATATCAAAATGATATCCTTCCACCTTAACTTGTGCCCCGCCAATCGATTTAGTTATCAGCTTATTCTCTACTGGCAAATCTTCCTCCATGCCAGTCCAACTCATAACTGATTTGATGCGTTCTCCCCCAAATCTCTGCATTAACTCATCTTCTAAAGAGACATAAAATTGAGAACTGCCAGGGTCACCTTGCCTCCCTGAACGCCCCCTTAGCTGGTTATCTACTCGCCTGGCATCATGGTGCTCAGTTCCAATAACATGTAATCCGCCTAATTCAACGACTTGTGAATGTTCTTGTCCCCAATCAGCTCTCGAGGTATCCGATCCGCCCAATACGATATCTGTCCCTCTACCGGCCATATTAGTTGACACTGTAACCGCATTTAGCCGCCCCGCTTGAGCAATAATAGATGCCTCGTGTTCATGATTCTTGGCATTTAGAACTTGATGCCCGACACCTCTTTGCTTTAAAACACCACTCAGTTCTTCAGATGATTCCACTGAAGTAGTACCGACTAAAACTGGCCTTCCGCTGTCATTCACTTCAACAATATCTTCAACGACAGCTTTCCATTTCGCTTCTCTGGTTTGATATACCATGTCTGACGCATCGCCTCTTACCATCGGCAGATTTGTTGGTATTGTGGCTACTTCTAATCCATAAATTTTGTAAAACTCATCAGCCTCTGTTGCTGCCGTACCAGTCATTCCCGATAATTTTTGGTACATCCTAAAATAATTTTGAAGTGTGACTGTCGCGTATGTAATACTCTCTCTTTGAATTTTTATCCCTTCCTTAGCTTCAACTGCCTGATGGAGGCCATCTGACCACCTTCTACCAAACTGTAATCTGCCAGTAAATTCATCAACTATGACAACTTCACCGTCTCGTATTACATAGTCCTTGTCCCGTCTCTTCTGAACATGAGCTGTTAGAGCGTTCTCTACATAATGAACCAGATGATAGTTTTCTGGATCATATAAATTATCAACTTTAATCCAACCTTCTATTTTTTCGATCGCTTCAGGAGTCATGGATATCGCTTGAGTGCGTTCATCGATCGTAAAGTCTTCTTCCGCATGCAACCGTGGCACTAATCTAGAAAAGGTATAATAATGATCGACCGGATCCTGAGCGGGTCCGCTGATGATAAGAGGTGTTCTGGCTTCATCTATGAGAATGTTGTCAACCTCATCCACTATGGCGAAATTAAGATCGCGTTGAACTAACTCTGCCGCCTCTACAGCCATATTATCTCTTAGATAATCAAACCCAAATTCATTGTTTGTTCCATACAGAACATCGGTCGCATAAGCATCTGAACGAGTTGCCGGCTTTAAGTACTTGGTACCATCCGGTCCATTTTCGACATCAGGATCAAAAATAAAATCTCCACCATGCTGTAGACAACCCACCGTTAGCCCCAAAGCATGGTAGATAGGCCCCATCCAAACTGGATCTCGGCGAGACAGGTAATCATTTACTGTAACTACATGTACCCCTTTACCAGTCAGAGCATTCAGGTATGTAGGCAAAGTCGCTGCCAGTGTTTTTCCTTCACCAGTCCGCATTTCCGCTATTTGGCCATTATGCAGGACTATCCCACCAACGAGCTGTGCATCGTAGTGACGTTGCCCAATGGTCCTCCGAGCAGTCTCACGTAATACTGCATAAGCTTCAACTAACAAATCATCGAGTGTTTCGCCAGAACCTAACCTCTCCTTAAATTGTTCCGTCTTCGCAAACAACTCAGTATCAGCTAAGCCTCTAATTTCGTCTTCCAAGCTGTTAATTTTATTTACAATTGGAATGAGTTTCTCAGCAGTTTTTTCACTGCTATCGCCTATCATTTTACGAAGAAGGGACACCATACGTTATCACCACAATGTATCTATATAAGATTTCCGTTTCTTGGCAAGCAATAATACCATTTTACCCGAGTGGATAGTTCCTTGCATCAAATATCAAACACAAAACAACATCCAATTGACTACGCCATGTTTACATCCTATGATCCATTTGAACCTACGGAGGTAAATAATTATGCCGTATTTTTCTGCCGATGGAACTAATTTATTCTACGAAGTCACTGGCTCGGGGACGCCACTACTCTTTAGCCACGAATTTGCAGGGGATTACACTAGTTGGGATCTACAAGTCCGTCATTTCGCCCGCAAATACCAGGTTATCACTTACAACGCCCGTGGCTACCCACCTTCAGATGTTCCGGACGACCCCGGCCAATATTCACAAGACCAATCAGTAGAGGACATCAAGTTATTGCTAGACCACCTGAACATAGATCAAGCATATCTATGCGGACTGTCTATGGGCGGCAGTGCAATATTAAATTTTGGAATAAAGTATCCCAATATGGCTAGAGGTTTGATAGTTGCCTCAGCAGGAAGCGGTAGTGATGACCCCGAACAATTCAGGAAATCCGGAGGCACTCTAGCAGATGCGCTATTATCGGATGGAATGGCCAATGGTATTCAGCAGTACGCGACTGGGCCCACGAGAATACAACTAAGGCGTAAAGATCCCAAGACTTGGGATGATTTTTATCAAGGACTATGTTCCCATTCTGCTCAGGGATCAGCTCTAACATTTCGTGGTATTCAAATGAAAAGAGAGAGTCTATACACTCTGGAATCCGATCTTAAAAATATGACCATACCCACTTTAATAATAATAGGAGACGAGGATTATCCATGCGTTAACCCTGCAATCTTCATGAAGAAAAACATTCCATCATCTGGATTATCAGTACTTCCGCAAAGTGGCCATGCAATTAATCTTGAAGATCCGGATTTATTCAATCAAGCCGTTCAACATTTTATTTCTTCGATAGAAAATGGCGCCTGGGTTTAGGTGAGCCAAATTAAATTCCTAACACTTCCTTAGCTTCTGTAATAGCTTCTATGTGTTGATCAACAGAGCCTAAAACGCCTCTCCGAGCCTCAACGGACATATGCGTTGCGGCCATTTCTTCCCATCCTTTCATTTCGTCAAGCCATTCCTCGGGCTGCTTACCAGGTAGTCTTAGACGGCCGATCATCCCTATTTCGGACGGATCCCGACCAGCATCTCTCGCATATTGCCTAATAGTGTCCACTGCTTGACGACCCTCATCAGTTGGAGGAAAACTGGGAAACCAACCATCCGATAAAGTTGCAATACGTCGGAGAACCCTGTCTACCGGTATCGGGCTGTCGCTGCCGCCTGCGCCTAGCCAAATAGGAATTGGCCGTTGGACAGGCAAGGGATTAATGCCAGCATTGGTTATGTCGTGCCACTTCCCATGAAAATCAACTACCTCCTGGGTCCACAGGGCTCGCAACACCTCCATTTGTTCTTCGCATCGGCGGCCTCTGTTATGAAAATCCTCTCCTAGAGCCTCATATTCGACGTGATTCCAACCTACTCCTATTCCTAAAGTCAGGCGCCCTCCACTTAAAATATCTATTTCAGCTGCCTGCTTAGCCACTAATGCCGTCTGTCTCTGGGGCAAAATCAAAATTCCCGTGATTAAATCTACATTACTAGTAACAGCAGATATGAAACCAAGTGTCGTGAATTGCTCATGAATTACGCTCTTGTGCGTGTAATAGTGATCCACAACATGGGAATGATGATTGGGATCAGCACCCAGTACATGATCGGCTATGAAAATATACTCGTATCCCAACCCCTCCGCAGCCTGCACGTAGTCTCGTACTGCTACAGGATCAGCTCCTATCTCAGTTTGAGGAAAAACTACTCCGTATTTCATATACTTCTCCTAGAATACATCCCTTATTGCATGGCCTCATCCCCGCACATACAGCCATCCCTATTATTAGCTACCCCTAAATGATACGATACCGGGCAATAGGCTCAATTTATCTTCCAAATCAGGAGGACGCAATGCCAGACAATAAAATAAGACTAGGTTTAATCGGAGCAAACATACACAGAGGGTGGGCACCCAGATCTCATCTTCCGGCACTTGCCGCAAGCCCAGAATTTGAGCTTACAGCGGTATGCACAACACGTATGGAAAGTGCCCAGGAATCCGCTAAATTATTTAATGCCAAGATGGCTTTTGACAATTATCAAGACATGATAAATCACCCTGATATTGATGCAGTAGCAGTTGTGTTAAAGGTACCGTCCCACTACGAACCTACTATGGCTGCCCTTAAAGCTGGGAAACATGTTTACACTGAATGGCCGCTTGGCCAGGATACTGCTCAAGCAATTGAAATGGCCGAGTTAGCACGATCGAAAGGTGTTGTAAACATGGTAGGACTGCAAGCCAGAAATAGTCCAGCTCTATTGCATGCAAAAGAATTGATTGAGAATGGATATGTCGGGCAGGTCATGTCTTGCAAAGTCAGTATGATTAGAGGAGGGATCCTCAAGAGGGTGTTAGATAGGACCTGGCAAAGAGACGTCGAGCTGGGAGCAAACACTCTAACTATCGCTTTTGGACACACTGTAGATGCTGTACGCTTCGTCGTCGGAGACTTCGCTTCAGTATCTAGCGTAGTAAGTACTCAAGCCAAGCAATGGACGGCTTCAGATACTGGAGATGTCTTAGACGTCACATCTCCAGATAACGTTATGATAAACGGGCAACTATTAAATGGCGGAGTTGCATCAGTACATGTGGCCACCACGCCTTACGCGGGTGGTGGATTAGAAATGGAGATTTACGGCGACAAAGGTACTCTATTCGCTCTATCTGAAGACTCTCCTCAGTTGCAAGAAGTACAACTAAAAGGTGCTCAGGAAAGCGAAACCCTTCACGATATCGAAATTCCCGCTAAACATAGTAATGTTCTAGAAAGCATGCCTAATGGTGAGCCTTACAATGTTGGGCAAATGTATTATCAATTTGGTCAGGCAATCCAATCTGGGACAAAATGCCAACCTAATTTCGAAACAGCAGTAGAATTACACAAATTTCTTGATAGCATCAGATCATCAAATACAAACGGTCAGAGGGTAGAAGTAATCCTGTCGTAAATACATGGAAGACAAAAAAGAACTGGTTGCTCTTTGAGCAACCAGTTCTTTTTTGTCAAATCAAAACCAATTAATCTGCGTTTACAGGTTCAGCTACAATATCTTCTATTGGTTCTCCCGTCTTAGTGTCGACTTCAAATGGGCTCTTCAAATCCAGCTCTTTAGCCATTTCCCTAACAGCAGGAATAACCTCTTGACCCATCAAACGTAAACTTCGCATCTGGTCATCGTGGCTCATAGCGCCATCACCATCCCAGAAAAATACACTACCAGGACGCAAATATTCGAGCACGTGTCTGATTTTAGGAATAACTGTCTTAGGAGTTCCAGTGATAATAGTGTAATCCTCTACCTGGTCCTCGTAAGGCCTCCTATTGGTACCGAATCTACCTGCCGGACCAAATGCCGTTGCAGATAAGCGCCTGGACGTACGCGAGGTATGCCCCGGCAAACTCATAATAGCGGGATTAGTTTGACCTTCGTTTCCGGCCAAAAACGGATTGCTAACACCAGATAAATATTTTCTTCCAACTTCTTCAGCTTTCTCTTCTGTCTCGTCTACGTGCACTTTCCATAAATATGCAACATTCTGAGTACCAGATTTGTGGCCAAACTCGGCAGCAGTCTCGTGGTACAAATCAAAAGCTTCTTTGGTTGGACCCAACTTAGTAGCGAGCAGAACAAGTGGGTATGCTTTTTCAGCAGTCCACTTAACCGTCTCTACGCTGACAGTCGACGGAATCCATATTTGCGGGTGAGGTTGTTGTAAAGGCCTTGCCCACGGATTGACGTACCTATAATGGTAATGTTTCCCTTCCCAACGAAATGGGCCCGGAGTAGTCCACGCCTTTATCAAGAAGTCGTGGGCTTCTTCAAAACGTTCTCTGTTAAAGTGCGGAGGAGCATTATGCGCGTAGCTCTCTCTACCTCCTCCCCGAACGAATCCTGAGACTAATCTCCCGTTTGAAATCATATCAATCATCGATAATTGTTCCGCCAGCCAGAGAGGGTCATCCCAAATCGGCAGAACGTTACCTAGAATGATAATTTTTGCCTTGTTGGTGATTCGCGCTAGGATAGAAGCCCCGACGTTCGTCACACCCTGCATACAAAACGGGGTACTATGATGCTCGTTTAACATTAGAGCATCAAACCCCATTTCTTCAGCGTAAACTTTTTCATCAAGGTATCGATTGTAGAGTTGGGAGCCAACCTGCGGATTATAATGTGCATTGCTAATGCTCAGATCAGTCGACTGAGTGCCCATAAGACCCGATTGATCGTCTTGCCATGGTTGTTCCGTAAAATGACCTATCAGCATACGAACTCCTTATCCAATCCTCGTACTCCAACTATCGGCAGTGTAGCACCACGCTCAGAACATTGTCTATCACAATCTATAATAACAGGGGCAGGAATATTGATTATTAAGACGTCAAGAACCCCTTAACCAAACCAATAAATTCATCCGTTTTCTCTATTTCAGGACGGTGGCCGCATTGATCGATAATATCTAATGAAGAGCCAGGGATGGATTTATGATAAATTTCACCAGCACTAACCGGTACGATAGGATCTTCTCGACCCCATATGACCTTCGTCGGCAGCCTTTTTAACCGCGGCAATACTTGTGGCAACGCTGGATAATGCATATAGGGGCGCCAACTTACCCTGCACGCACTTTCTTTGGCGCTTTCCCAAAGCTCTACCTGATCAGGAGAAGGTTCATCAGGACACACATCTTTAAATTCAGGGATGGAAGAAGGGTCTAGCACGCTATTTTCGATATATGACTTCGCTACCACCTGAAAAATATCATATATTTCGCCTTCGGAAGGACGTACGCCAGCCGCCCCAACAAGTACGAGCTTTTTAAATTGCTGAGGACACCTAACAGCCATTTCTGCTGCCAGCCATCCCCCAAGAGAAAAACCCATAACATCGACGTTCTCTAACTTCAAATCATCTAAGGCACCAAGAAACCAATTGGCTAGATCATGCATACTCATTATCCAATCTAGCTCTGCAGATTCGCCGAACCCTGGAAGCATCGGAATAATTAAAGTCCTGTCTTTAGCAAGCTCCTGATGATATCTTAGCCAGCCAGGATGGCCCATTTCATCGTGAATGATTAGTAATGGATCACCGGTGCCACCTTTAAATACTTGCAGTTGGCTCCCAGCAACGTCCACCATTTCTTCAGTCCAGGATTGTGATGCTGTGGTCATATCACTATTTCCTTCCTTCGTAGCTTGTAGTTAAGTCACCTGATTGTGAAATCCAGCACAGCCCTTGTCAAGCTCACACAAAATCTAAGTCACAAGTTTAATGATCATGCACAGCCAAGATGAATTTTCTGTTTGGGCGATACGATGACATAAATACTAAATCAGCGTGATCTAATATTTCCATTGATGCGACTTGGCCAATCAGTGGAGCTAAAGTTACTCCACTATGAGTTAAACTTATATATACATTAGATGATTCCTGAGTCCATCCGATAACCGGATAACTATCAAGTGGCATAGGACGATAGCCAACAGGCTCTGCAATAGCCTCTGTTCCCGCTAACTCGGGGAAATAGTGAGTAGCCCGACCAAGTAGTTCAGTAGCGTGCTGCGGAGAATCGTCCAAAGCCATGCTTTCTTGGCTACCTTCTCCAATCATGAATGATCCATCCATAAGCTGTCGGATATGCACTTGACGCTCACGTTGATTAATCGGAGGCATATATACTACTGGGACATTGTTTAACAATGAAGGCCTAGCGTCAGTCCTGACTACTACTCCCGGGCTTTCCTGCTGTGGAACGTCTGCGCCAATCATTGCCGCTAACCGAGAGGTATCAACGCCAGCCGCAATTACCACCACATCGCACTCTAGATCGCCATTATTAGTAACAACCTTATTCACTTTACCCTGGTTATCTCTGACTAAGCTGAGTACTTCGGTGTTAATTAGAACTGTTCCTCCCAATTCAGACACTTTCTGAACACAAGCTTCTACAACCCTAGGAGGTTCAACGTGTCCTTCAATCTCACTGTATTCAGCTATAGACACAGGACCAGGCTCTAACCCCGGAACCATTGCACATAGGCTATCTGAAGAAATTTCTCTGATAGGATATCCCCAATCCTGTAGAAGTTTGGTTCTCTGGCGTAACTCATCGGCTCTGTGAGTCTCAGCTTCCCAACTAACCTTTCCACCCCAGCGTAAACCAACGTCTCTATTCAGCTTTTGAACAAACCTCTCCCACATCTCCAAGGATCGTCTATTTAGATCATGATATTCAAAAGGAGATTTTGGGCCAGCGTTTATCCAGGCGAAAGAATGACTAGAAGCTCCAGTACCAGGCTTATTCTTGTCTACCAATGTTACATCTGCACCTCTTGCTGCCAGATGATAACCTATGCTGGCACCTACAATCCCTGCACCAATAACAACTGCTTTCATAGTCTATTCCTTATTCCAATCTGCTATATCTGAACAATAACTTATTGTCGATACAGATACAACAACAGCGCCTGTCCATTGTGGACAGGCGCTGTTGTAAAAAGTCGACCGCAAATATTATTTAAGCTGATACTGTAGCTATTAGTTCCTTAGTGCCAGGTATTCGATCACGATTATGCCAAATAACATCTAGCTCACCTTTGGACTGCATACGGGCAAGTTCTTTACTACAGTTATGGTAGGAATATCCTCCTCTAGCATCATGGTCGTTATGCGCCCGACACCACTCAACTACAGATCCCCACCAGACATCATTAACCGTTACCGGCTTACCTGTCTTACGTACAGACTTAGTAGTTGTAGAGATAGCCTTCGGCTCTTCAGTTCGGATCTGCGTTAATTCCTTGAGATCTGCCGAAACTTCCGTTGATTCTGGAACCTGCAACCCACAATACGGACATCGTTCTCCGGCAACGTATAATTGTAGGAATTCGGTATCCTCATTCCACCGCCAGTGAGTTACAGGCGGGCACTTGTCGCACTCATAACAAGACCCTAGTTCGTCACCATTCATTCGGCTCAGTTTAGTTCCACAAAAGTAACAATGCGCTCCACGTTTCATATCACCTACCACCTCATCATCAGATTCTAAATATGGGTATATCGAATAGACTAAGTCCGGATCTTCTTCGCTTTGGTCATAAAACTCACTAGCTACCGCAGGCTTATTGGGAGGAGTGTAAAATGCTATAAAATCCTCAACTTGTTTCTCACTAGGGGCGTCCAAATCCGCTACCAAACAACCCTTCAAGTAGACGTCTTGTTCGAATTGCCCCCCCTTGGCTTTGTTGTAATCAATTAACCGTCGTTCTACCCATTGTTCAGCTAACTTACGAAGTTGTTGGGTATTCATTCGGTAGTACGGAGCTTTACTATGGTTGCCCTGACGCAATATAGACCACACATCGGCGGGGATCGTTAGTTTTAAAGATCCATTTGCACCCTTAAGTGCCTCCATCGGAAACTCAACATTAACAGCCCAACTCTCTAAACCCTCTTCATAGAGAGTCCATTCTTCAGTCTGCTTGATTATTTTTCTAGGATCTTCCTGCATACCCTCGCCCTATCACTGCTCTTGACCCTTTATATCAATCTTCCTTGGTCACTAGTTAACTCTTCAACATTAACGTTAAGAGCCTGGGCAAGTTTTCTGATAGTGCTCGGGGACGGTTTCTGCTTCCCATTCTCTATCCTATTTATTGTGCCCCGGCTAACGTCGCTCATCAGCGCTAACTCACTAAGAGACAGAGCCCTTCTCTCTCTAAGCATTTTCAGGTTCCCGTTAGCCACAACCACCCACCATGCTCTTGACGTATCGATTTCGTAATCATTCTATAACTATATTATAGTCATTGCAATAACCAATTTAGGACGTACGGATACATCAGAAACGACCCCTAATAAAAGGCTCACGAACAGGAAATTGGGACCAGGCAATCATCAGTAGAATGATGGAGCGGGTGAAGAGATTCGAACTCTCGACTTTTTGCTTGGGAAGCAAACGCTCTACCCCTGAGCTACACCCGCACCAAGAGGATAAATTATAGCACTTTTAAGCACGAAATGGGCGTTTGCTTACCATCCAGAGACCCGAAGAGTTTGGGGCAGGCCGTGGCTCCTAGTCGTTAATTGATTCTATCAAGTGAGTAAATGATGTCGGTATTATTATGGGCTTTATCCCACTCAACCATCTTAGGCGATGACATAATTTGTTGAAGTCGTTCCTGATCTGTAACGTTTACAATTGTGATGATTTTACTAAACCCTGGTTCGTTAGTGTTGACCACCCCACACTCCCACTCTGATGCACAAGATTTGAATTCTTCTTCCAATTCCTTCATGATCGACATGAAGTCATCTACATCACCTTGATAACTTGAGACAACACAAAGATTCATAGTAATTCTCCTCGCTGATTTAGCTTATGGATTGGTAATTTATTACTGCGACCTGTAGCCACACATAATTTCTTATAAGAAATTCCTCTAATTGATCATCTACATTTTGTTTACTCTGAATCTTCCGTAGATACTTAGTAATATCAGTATTACGCTGACCGCCCAAATCACGATTGGAGGGGTAGTGTACCAAGAATCTAACAAGAATGAATTATATATAAATGCTAACAGGACACAAATCGATAGAACAATTTCCCCTAGTAATACTTTCTTTGCATCTGATACGTCTTTAATAAAACTGGAGAGAATAAGAAGAATACCAATACCTACTCCATGGCTTAGGATGAGCGCACCTAGTATATTTCCAGTGCCAACATGGTCCACTGTAGCGCCATCTGGCAACCAAATCGATAAAATCGATATAGACAAGAACAATCCCACTGCAATGAATATATGAATAACTCCGCAAATTCTAAGAATATTAGCTATTCCTAACATTTGATCTCCTCCTAAGCTTGTTGTATATGTCCCTTGGTCAAACTATCTGGTTGAACTAAGTAGGAACCAAGCTGCCAATGAGTTACCCTGAGTAACCGGCAAAATTATAACATTGCAGTCACAGACTGGTTAGGTTATAACATTTAATAAACTAAGGCGATGTATACTGATCAGCAAACTGGTGAAGGATCATATGTCTAAAACCGTGACAATATCAGACGAATTATACAATTTCATCTCTTCTAAATTCAGCGAGGATACATCTTTTGACACTGCGTTACGATCTTTAATCAACTTTGCACCAACAATTGAAGAACCTGATTCCAATGAAATCGCAAGACAGGAGCTTTTAAAGTTTCGAGGAAACGACCAAAAGGAGACATTCTCTATCCCTGTAGTAGGTGACGATGCCATACACCACTACCGCATCATCGGAGGAAAAGCTGTTCCTGTAGATGATCCATCAGACGTGGACCAGGGAAATTCACAGGTATAAATCCGGTGTATTTATCCTAACGAATAACGCTATCTTCCAATAAACCTGGGCTCTCTTTTTTCCAGGAAAGCGCTAACTGCTTCTATTCTATCTTTCGAACCACGTACAGCTTGGCTTGCCAGGTGTTCGGCTTCAATAACCTCTTGCAAATCCGGATAAATATTATTCATAAGTCCTTTTGTCGCTTTCACAGCTAAGGGGGGATTACAAGCTATTTGATTAGCTAAATCTACTGAGCGAGTAACGACCTGACTAGGAGAGACTATTTCGTTGATCAACCCTTTAGCCAATGCCCAGTCTGCGTCATAAATATTGCCGGTTAGTGACATCTCATAAGCTATACCAGGACCAGATAATGCTCCAATCAACTGAGATACTCCTGTATCAGGTACGAGTGATCGCTTAACAAACACGGAGCCAAATCGGGCTTCAGTGGAAGCTATCCTGATATCACTGGCAAGAGCAATGCCAAGACCTGCTCCGGCGGCTACTCCATTTACTGCCGCTATTATCGGCTGGGAAATGCGACGGAAATGGGGAGCAAGTTGCACCGTTACTGATGGATAATTGGTCCCATTCTCATCATTAGATTGCTCAGAATCAAGTCTCTTAGCCATATCAGAAACATCCGCCCCAGAACAAAACCCTCTTCCTTTGCCAGTTATCACTACAGCCCTAATTTCCGGAAAGGCATTATCTATACAATCCAAGACGTTATGGATTTCGTTAGCCATATCCCAGGTAATCGCATTTAGTCGATCTGGTCTCTTTAAGGTAATGGTCACCACATATTCTTGTTGCTGAAAATCAATATGCTCAAACGGCCCTGCGGATAGCATTATGGACACCCCCTAATCACAATAAACATTAAATGAACTATTGTTTAATACTAGAAACTGCTGTCGTTCCCAGTTTTACAAAAAAAACCCTCAGACACGCTGCTTGTTCCGCGATCTGAGGGTTATGATAACCTGATGTTTTATGTTTTAGCCGGGATTATGTTTTGTAACTAGAGCGACTGATCTGGAATCCAGACTGGCTTTTCGCTCATCCAGCATACCTGAGTCAGCGTAAGCTACCCCAAGATGCGCGTCTCTTTGAATATCTTCCCAATCAGGTTCAAGTTCGTATTCGTCACGTAATTCGTCAAATAATAGTTCTAGAGATGATTTGTTAAACATAAGCTATGCTAACCCTCCTCCTCGTTAAGGTTTGCAGCGTTCACTTGATCCGCTGCACATAAGCGTGGCACCCACACTCTCCACACCACCCTGAAAACGTAAATTAGTCTAACGTTATTTCAGATAGATATCAAGAGTCTACCCATACGTATTTCAGAAGACGTATTACAGATCAGATAATCTTTGATCGCTTCCTATTCTGAATAATATAAACCAGTATGACGATCAAAGGCATCAAACAAATTGCTGATCCCAAAAATATTATTGCCACCCAGGGGCCACTTCCAAAAAAGTGATCCAATAAGTCTTTAATCCAATTTAATAGTTCTGGATCGGCAGACTCTCCGTGGTGCAATAATATGAAGTTCAAAACAGACATCATCTAATAACCCATAGAAGATGTCGTTTCTCTAATATTATAGGAATACCTAGATGAGTACTTAGTTTCTTTGATAGTAAAAGCAGACAACGCCGCAGGAAACAAAAAGGCACCCGCTATAGCAAAAGGTATGTTATATGAACCAGTAACATCAAAGAGGAAGCCTGCCAATAAAATCATCGCAAAGCTACCTACTTGATGGCAGAAAAAGGTTACACCAGATATAGTTCCCAAAGCTTTAAGACCATATACATCAGCAGTCAATGATGAGGTCAGAGGAACGCTGGCAACCCAAGAGAATCCTGAGGTAATAGCAAAAGCCCACAAACCATATGTTGAAGGAAACACTAACAAAGCTACGTAAGCTAGGCCCCGCATAAAATAAACCGTTCCGAGGATATTCTTGCGCTTGAATTTATCCGATAAAATTCCAGCTCCGAGACCTCCAAAAACATTAAGCCCCATCATGACTCCAAATATTAACGCAGCCATCGATGGACTTGCACCACGGTCAATCGCTAAGGGGACAAAATGCGTTGAGATTGTACCTGTCGTGATTCCACAGACCACGTAAGAACCAGACAGCTGCCACATGGGAGGTGTCTTGAACGAATCCTGCCAATTGCTCACCTCATATTCGCCAAGTAATTCTTTATTACGGCCTTCTTGGTTTCTTTCCGAGATGTCTAGTTCTCCATCAGGCAACAAACCTTTCTCAGAAGGGTCGTTTCTTAGAAAAATTAGACATAACGGGACTGCTAATACCAGCATAACCAGCCCTAGAGCAGCCCATGTCCATCTCCAGTTGGTTGCCTGCATAAAATACATAGCAAAGGGGACGAGTATAAGCCCCCCCATTGAGACTCCAACCGAGTTAAGCGAAACAGCAGTTGCCCGTTTTGACCTGAACCACTTAGAAATCATGGCCATCGTATTTGTAAGGGAAGGTCCACTAAGGGCCGTCGAAAGAACCAAGCTAAAAACAAATACTAAGAACAAAAAATGAAAGGTAAACGCCAGACACACAGAAGCGACACCCATAACTACCAGGCCAATCGTAATCACCATACGACCGCCTAGCCTGTCAAACATATATCCTATAAACGGTTGCGTCACACCATTAACCAAAAACCCCAAGGCCGCCGCAAAGGATATGGTTGTCCTATTCCAGCCCAATTCCTCACTCATCGGGATCACGAATATTCCGAAACAATTTCTCGCCCCGACGGTTAGGAACGCAACAAAAAAGCAGGTCGCAACTATATACCAACCATAAAATATTTTTGGCTGAGAACTTACACTAGTATCCATACCTGCTCAACTCTCCGTGATCTCTAATCACAAATAAGAACCTAGTCGCCCGCCGTCTGTAGTATGGGCTCAGAAGTGGCGTATCGGTTCGAGTATTTACGTTCCCGAATTGTCCAGGCTGACAAAGCAGCCGGTAGCAATAACGCACCCGCAATTGCGAATGGAACTGTGTACGAACCAGTTACGTCATAGAGTATTCCAGCCAATAATATGCTTGCAAAACTACCGAGTGCATGGAAGAAAAAGGAAATACCACTTATGGTCCCGAGTGCTTTCAAACCATACACGTCAGCCGTCAACGCGGTAGTAAGTGGTGCCGTGGCGATCCATGAAAGCCCTGCTACCGCAGCAAAGGCCCATAAGCTGAGTTCTCCCGGAATTAATACTAAAAGAGCGTAGCCACAACCCCTAAGGAAATAAGTTAATCCAAGTAAATTCTTACGGCTGAAGCGGTCTGATACTAATCCCGCAGTGATGGCACCCACCAGATTTAGAGACATCATGAAGCCAAATATTATGGCCGACCTACCGGGGGATATTCCAAGTTGCAATGCATGAGGAACAAAATGCACCGATATTATCCCCGTAGTCGCACCACACACAAAATACGATCCACTCATCTGCCAGATCGGTGCCGACTTGAACGATATCAGCCAGCTGTCAGTCTCCAGCGGCCCACAATTGACTGGTTTGCGCTTGGATTCTCCTTCTGACAATTCTTTCTCGCCGTCGGGATTCAGTCCCATTTTTTCTGGGTCATCTCTAATAAATGCGATGGCCATTGGCAATGAGATACCCAATATCATGAAACCGAGAACTGCCCAGGTAACTCTCCAGTTTGTTGCCTGGAGTAGATACATGGAGAAGGGCACGAGTATAAGTCCTCCTAAAGACATCCCAGCCGCACTGATTGACACAGCTGTCGCTCTTCGCTTCCTGAACCATTTGCTTAATAACGCGCCGGTTGTGGTTATGGAAACACCGCTTAACGCACACGAACTTACGACACCAAACACAAAAATCAGAAACAGAATGTGGAAAGTGAAAGCTAGTGACAGGGTAGTAATCCCCAATACCAGCAGGCAGGTTAAGATGACTTTGCGGCCACCTAGCTTATCGAAAAAGCTGCCCATGAATGGCTGCACTACGCCATTCAGAAGGAATCCTAGTGAGGCGGCAAAAGAAATGGTCCCACGATTCCAGCCAAATTCTTCACTCATTGGGACGACGAAGATTCCGAATCCTTGTCTGCTTCCCGCCCCGATGAATCCGATTATCATGGCAGTGGCCACTATATACCAACCATAATACATTGGACTTTTATTTGTGAAGACTTCTTTAAACATGTGATCCTGAATTCAACTTGATGGCAAGTATATACCTTTATAGCGGCGGTGCAATCAGGTATAAAATTCCGATTTACCCAGAATACCTTTACCTCTACCCGCCCTTAAATCTCTCTTCAAACTCTAGAACCATATTGGCTTCATTGTCACATGTTAACAATCTTCTCGCTGCGGCCTCTGTAGGCTTAATCCGGCCATACATCATCATTACGTAGGTATCTCCGTCACACCGAAACATCGCAACTGGCGAATCTCCAATCACTGATTCTACGGACCCTCCATCTTTAGACAATACAATATCCACTTCTCGTTCCCCGTCGTGATCAATGATAAATCTATACCGCTTGGGGGTCTCGATATCAGGGTCTGGCCTAAAAGCTCTCCTAACGGCTCGATTAACAGTATCCATCAAAACAGCCACGCTTTCATGGGATAAATGATAATCAGGTTCAAATCTCGATCTGATATCCCATGCATGCATGGTCAATTCGCTTATCCTCATGTCGAGCATAGTAGAAATCTTTTCAGGGCCCGGCGGCCAATAACATAGTGTTTCCCATTGGTCAGATTTAACTTGCTCAAATACTTCGATAATGTCGGATACACGCTGCTCAAAAGTCGATAATAAACTAGATCCGAACTGTAGTTTAGTTGCAATAGCTCGATCAAAAATCGACTTTGCAAAGTTGTCTTCGTCGTGATTATCTACTTGAGGACTACCGTCAGGTGCAGATATATTTCCTTGCAGCCCTCTAAGTATACGAAGAGAGAAGTCCTGTCCTGTTAAATGACCAAGTACATCTCCGACAGACCACCCAGCACAAGCAGAAGGCACGTCCCAATCTTCAAGGGAAAGTTGACTTAAATAGCCAATAAATGACTTAGATTCCTCCGAAAGGATTTTTACCCTGTTTTCATGTTGATTCAATTAATTTCACCCCAACTACAAAGGTCAACCAGCAGCTATACCGCCGGTTGACCTCATGAATAGTCATGACACTCTGCCCATAGGCAGAATTCTGGTTATAAATCCTTTAACTTCATGGCATCTTCCGACGCACTAGTACCAGCGAGTCTACCAAAGACCATGCCAGCCGAAAGACCTGATCCACCCGGATAATTGTAATAAAACAGCCCTCCGACCATCTCTCCTGCAGCATAAACACCAGGGATTGCTTCCTGTGCATTGGTCACTATTTGGCCTCGAGTATTAATTTTGACGCCACCAAATGTGAATGATATGCCAGTAGTAACTGCCCACGCGTAGTAAGGAGGTGTATCTAGAATCTCCGCCCAGTTCGTCTTATCTACCTCAAGGCCCTCAGTGCGGCGCCCGTCCTTAACAGTTGCGTTGTAAGGTATGTCCGTGCGAACTGCAGCATTGTAATCATTTACCGTTTTCACCAGACCATCTGGATCTATATCCAGCAACCGCGCAAGTTCCTCAAGAGTATCAGCCTTGGCCATTGTCGCCTGGGGGATCCAATATTCGTCTCTCAGCAAACCTCTGTCAATGATTTTTTGGTCAAAGACCTGGAATGCAAGACCTTGAGGTTGAGTTAATAACGCTCGGCCGTACGTTACATATGTGTAGTTACGGAAGTCATACCCTTCATCAAGGAATCGTTCACCATTGATATTCACAATTAACCCAAAGGGATAAGAGTGCTTCTGAAAGAGTTCGGTTACTGTTCTGTCTCCAAAAGCTGGAGCATTCATATCCCACGCGACAGAATGGCAACTGCTGTAGTGCCCATGGGACTGTGCCCCAACATTAATAGCCATGTTAATCCCATCACCAGTGTTATACGGAATGCCCCTGACCTTTACCATTTCCCAGCCCGGGCCAAGATATCGGCACCGCATCTCTGCGTTAGCTTCGAAACCACCACTGGCTAACACAACAGATCGAGCAGATATATCTTCAAATCCTTCTGGGCCTAGAACCTGAATGCCGTTCACTCGGCCACTATCATCCTGCAATAACTTTACGCCCTGGGTGGAATACCTAACCTCGACGCCCCTTGCCTTGCAGACTTCGAATTGTTGATCTGACAAGCCTTTACCAGCTCCGACTGCCTCAACAACTAAACCACCCCAGAATCTATATTTATCTCCATCCTTGAATGCCTGTCTCCCGAATGAGAGTACAAATCTAACACCATTCTCCTGGAGCCATTTCATCGTCGGGTGAGCTTGGCTAACTAGAATCTGGGCTAATTCTGGATCACTCATACCATGAGTAACCCGCATCATATCGTCATAATATTGGTCTTCTGTATAGCTGCCGACTTCAATAGAATTCGCTTCCGTTTCCGACATATCCGGAATGATTGCCTGTATGTCATCTATCCCATTGAACGGGAATCGGATGATCCCGCCAGTAAAATAAGTGTTGCCACCCCTAAAATATTCCGGGGCCTTTTCAATAACCAGGACAGATTCACAATTCTCTTTGGCAGCTATAGCGGCGCTTAAAGCTGCGTTTCCCGCACCCACTACTACTACGTCATAAATGTTATCAGCCAAGATACAACCTCCAAGGAGTCAATTTGTCTTTATGCCAGCACCTATAATAACGCCTGTTTGTTAGACGGACAAGAAATCAATTTAGAGAGTTAGCGCACCTGCATAGTCTCGGTTGTCACACGTATACCCGCGAGTTAGAATTAGCCAGACTTCTACAGGAGGAACCTATATGTATAACAAAGCTATGCTCAGCCTCGACCAGACCCAAGCTGCTATGGCAGCGATGATAAATAAAGCAACCCAGGAACCAGATAGGCCCGTGACAATTTCAATAGTTGACGACCGCGGCAATCTTCTTAGCTACGCCCGCATGGACAATTGTGCTACCGGGCCCCAGACACTAGCTACACGAAAGGCGTATACCGCGGCAATGCGACGAATGGATTCGGCCACATTCGCCGAAAATCTTAAGAAGCAGGGCCAAAATGTCAGCGATTTCGGAGATCACTCATTAGTAGCTGTCCAAGGCGCTGTGGTTATAGTCCATCCGGAAACAAAAGCCATTCTTGGAGGGATCGGTATTAGTGGACTCTCTTCACAAGAAGACGAAGATCTAGCCAATATCGGACTAGCAGCTCTCGGACTTTAAACCCTATTCATGTGATTAACGGAGGCAGTTATGTCCAATCCTCGGGCAGATTATTCCCCAATATTTCATAGGGATCCGATACATCTACCCAATAACGCACGGGTCGCGGTATGGCCTGTCATAAATGTTGAGGAATGGGATATCAACGAACCCATGGCCAGACGCGTGCTGCCAACACCTCAAGGAGTAGAGATAATACCCGACGTGCCCAACTTTGGTTGGTTCGACTACGGCCTGCGGGTCGGGTTCTGGAGAATGAAGAGGGTCCTGGACAGTCACTCAATACGAGCGACAGTCAGTTTAAATGCTTCCGTATGCCAGAGCTATCCCCAGATCGTGACCGAAAGCCTCGAATCCGGGTGGGAAATGATGGGGCACAGCTTCATTCAAAGAGTAATCAATAAAGAACCGGATGAACGCGCAACTATCAGAAAAACCATCCAGACAATCAAAGACTTTACAGGGACAGCACCTAGAGGTTGGATGGGACCCGGCCTAGCTGAAACCTTCGATACTCCTGACATACTAGCCGACGAGGGAATTGAATATGTCTGCGACTGGTGTAATGATGACCAGCCATATCCCATGATAATGAAGGACCCCAATCATAGCCTCACATCCATTCCCTATACCGTCGAATTGAACGATATTCCCATATATATAGATCAGCATCATCGCTCACCAGAGTTATTTGAGCGTACCAAAGACCATTTCTTAACGCTGTATGAGGAAGGAAAGGAAAGCGCTCGCATAATGGCTGTATCTGTTCATCCATATATTACGGGAGTTCCTCACCGGATTAATTATTACAACCAGATTTTCGAATACATAAAACAATTTGATGACGTCATATTCATGACTGGTAGTGAGATCTTGGATTGGTATAAATCGGTTACATAACCAGTCCAGCCATAATTGAGAAGAGAAGGAAATATCGATGCCAAACAACAGCCCAATTATCACAACTATAGTAGGCACAGGCGACGCTGGTTTCTCCGGAGATAACGGTCCTGCCATTCAGGCCTCACTGCGTGAGCCATTCATGTGTGATTTTGACACCGACGGGAATCTTTATGTATGTGAGGCAAAGAACCATACCGTTCGCAAAATTGACATGGTTACAAAAACCATCACAACCGTAGCCGGAACAGGCGAATCTGGTTATACAGGTGATGGCGGACCGGCTACAAGCGCGACCATGAACGAGCCCTATTCGCTGCAAGTAGCTGCAAACGGCGATATTTATATAGTTGACCGACTAAATGCCGTAGTGCGGAAAGTAGATGGATCTACTGGTATCATCACCACAGTAGTGGGAACAGGCGAACCCGGTTATTCCGGTGACAAAGGGCCTGGAGAAACCGCGCAAATGCGTGAGCCAAACGATTGTTTCTTGACTAACTCAGGAGGACTCTTGATCGCTGATATCCAAGATCAACGAGTCAGACATTTAGACCTGTCTTCAGGAATAATAACCACTTTCGCCGGTAATGGGGAGAAGGTGCGAGAAGGAGATGGGCTACCCGCTACTGAAGCCAGTATTCTAGGTGCTAGAGCGGTATGCATGGATAGCTTAGGAAATACATATATTTGCGAACGCGAAGGCAACGGAGTTCGTAAAGTGGATAATAATGGCATCATGTCAACTGTAGCCGGCACCGGGGAGCGCGGCTACACCGGAGATAATGGACCCGCAATCGAAGCACAATGGGGATCACCAAAGGCCATACGTTGCAATGCAAAAGATGAAATCATAGTGGTAGACACAGAGAATCATGCTCTTAGAAAAATAGATCCTGCTTCAAACATCGTGACCACAATAGCCGGAGGCCACCTAGGCGGTGACGGTGATGGGGGCCCGGCTACTGATGCTGGATTGGAACGACCCCATGGGTGCGGCATAGATGAATCTGGTGTCATTTATATTGCGGATAGTAACAATCACAGAGTAAGAATATTTAATCAGTAATAAGACCAATACAAACTACAAATAAGAAAGGATTGCACCATGGAAACTGTCGGATTTATTGGGTTGGGAAATATGGGAGGAGGAATGTCCTCCAACATCCAGAAGGCGGGATATCAACTAGTCGTTTATGACGTCAGAGAAGAATCCACTAAACGCCTATTAGAAGGCGGTGCTCGCTTGGGTAATTCTCCGGCGGACGTGGCAAACAGGTGTGATATCACTTTTACATCACTCCCAGGTCCTAAAGAAGTTGAAGCAGTTGCCTTAGGCAGAGAAGGTGTTCTGGAGGGAATCAAACCCGGAACCATTTATGTCGACTTGTCCTCCAGTAGGCCCACTTTAATCAGAGAAATGGAGCCCAAATTCACTGAAAAGGGTGCTTACATTCTTGACGCTCCTGTAAGCGGGGGTAAAACCGGCGCCGAAAGCGGCAATCTGGCCGTAATGGTCGGTGGTGATAAGGCAATATTCGACCAAATTAAGCCAATTCTAGACTCATTCGGGGACAAGGTGTTTTATGCTGGAGGAATTGGAAACGGTTCAGTATGCAAATTAGTGCACAACATGATTGGGCACAGCGTAAGACAAGCTATAGCTGAAGGATTGACCTTAGGTGTCAAAGCAGGAGTAGACGCAGAATCACTCTGGGAATGTATGCGGCGAGGATCCCTCGGCCGTATGAGAATCTTACACGAAGGATTAGTCCGAACCATGTTCAAAGGGAGTTACGAACCGGCTAGCTTCGCACTCGACCTCGCATATAAAGATATCTCACTAGCCTGCGAATTAGCTGAAGAGTATAACGTGCCAATGCCCATGACAGTCTTGGCCCGACAAATTACATTGCAAGCAGTCAATCGTGGTTGGGGCTCCAAAGATAGCTCGATACCCGTTGTTCTCCAAGAAGAGCAGGCAGGAGTCGAAGTACGAGCACCCCAGATAGACCCGGCACAATCAGGAAAATTCATTACTACTAATCCCAACGCCTAAATATCGAATGGTGGTGCATAGACTATGCACCACCATTACAACCATTATTAAATAATGTATAAAGCAGCTAAACCAGTAGATATTCTCCTAGGGACAGGCAATATAGCCAAGCAAGCTATGCTTGCGGGGCTTGTGGAAGGATTACCGCTGAATCCAGTCTCTCCCCAGGATATCGGACTGGATTCCAATCCCGATGAAACTGCACCTTCTCACGAAGAAGTTGCTCGCGACAAAGCAGCTCAGTGGTCATTAGACAGCGGATTATTAACAATAGCCTCGGACGGAGGCCTGGTCATACCATCCTTGGGCTCAAAATGGGAAAGTCTTTTCACCCATAGGTTCGCTGGACCATCTGCAACCGACAATGCTAGGGCAGATGAACTGTTAAGATTAATGGATCCGTACGAGAATGATGCTCGCTCAGCCTCTTGGGTAGAAGCTCTCGCGATCGCAGAAAATGGACAGGTCATAAAAAGCTGGTCGCTTGAAGGGGCCACGGGCCTAATTGCCGATCATACCCGCGGAAATCTTACAGATCGTGGGTTTTGGGTATTTTCAATGTGGTATTTCCCTAAATACCAGAGAACCTACGATGATCTCACAGAATCAGAGCGGTTAGATTTAAACGACCACTGGCTTCAACTAAAGAACTTAGTCCGCGAATATTTCACAATAGAAAGCTAGCCAATAAAACCTTCCAAATGCTGATTGACGAGGGTTTTAGGCACAGTTATCCTTAAAAAAATTGCGTCGGGGTGTGATTCCATGACCCAATACAAAGTGATCCGAGAAAGAAACGTGATGGTGCCAATGCGCGACGGCACTTGTCTGGCAACAGACGTATTCCGCCCGGACGCACCGGGCAGATTCCCTGTCCTTGTGAACAGAGGTCCCTACGGTAAAGACAGTTATGTAGAAAATCCACACCACTCTGTATGGTATTTCCCAGAACATGGATACGTAGTACTAAGCCAGGATTGTAGAGGCCGATTCGAATCAGAAGGCGACTACGATCCATTATTCCAGGAGTCGAATGATGGATGGGATACGGTTGAATGGGCTGCAAGGCAACCCTGGTCAAACGGCCGGGTCGCTACAACTGGTCAGTCCTATCTGGCCGCAACTCAATACACTCTTGCAACAGCAGACCCACTGCCTCCTCACCTTCAGACAATGGCACCAGTATCAGCATCTTCTGACTTTCATCAGAGTTGGGTTTATCACACAGGGGGAGCCATGGAGTGGGGGTGGATGGTGCCTTACGCTATCCTAAAAGGGAGAAATACCCTTGAGCGTGCAGGATTAAGCGATCTGTTGTCTGAAATGGACAAGTACGTGTTGGAGCCTGGTAACTTTGGGCAACCACTAACAGACGAATGGTACCAGCATTTACCCTTAAGGGATTGGATAGATCGCCTAAAAGAGGCCGCCCCCTATTTCCATGAATATTTTGATCAGGAACTGGACGGGCCATACTGGTGGAAAATCGGGTTAAAACAGCACCTTCAGAGAATCAACATGCCCATGTTCCATATCAGCTCGTGGTATGACATTTTCCTGGAAGGTGCCTTGACAGCTTTTTCAGAAATCAGCGAAAGAGGTGCTACTTCCCTCGCTAAAGAGAATCAGAAACTGCTTGTTGGCCCTTGGGCACATATACGCCCCTTTACAGAGCCAAACACAGGCGGCTGCGGAGATATCGACTTTGGTGAGGCAGCAGCTATTGAACTACACGAGCACTTACGACGCTGGTTTGATCATTGGTTAAAAGATGAAGACACCGGATATCTTGATGAACCCAGCGTGAATATATTCGTCATGGGAGAAAACCAATGGCGACAAGAAGACGAGTGGCCTCTTGCTAGAACACATTACACAAAATTTTATTTACATGGAGATACTCCGGCAAATTCCAAGAATGGGGGAGGCTATTTATCGACAGTCCCGCCAGATGATGACAAACCGGATGAATACATTTACGATCCAGAAAACCCTGTACCAACAAAAGGTGGTAACACTCTAATAATCCCATTTGGAGTAGCCAATCAATCAGAAACTGAAGCACGGGATGATGTACTGGTGTACAGTACTCCTCCGTTAGAGAAAGACACTGAAATAACCGGTCCGATCAAGATGCACTTATTCGCTGCAACAAGTGCAATCGATACAGATTTCACAGCAAAACTAGTTGATGTACATCCAGATGGATACTCGCAGAACTTGCAGGATGGAATAGTACGCGCGCGGTTTAGAACTTCGGTTGCGCAACCTTCTTTCGTAGAGCCAGGACGGGTGTATCCATACGTAATAGATCTATGGTCTACAAGCCACCTAGTCAAGAAGGGGCATCAAATTCGCGTCGACATATCTAGTAGTAATTTCCCCAGATTCGATCGAAATCCCAATACTGGGGCTACCCTAGGAGTGGACTCCAAACTAGAAAAGGCCAAACAAACGGTTTATCATAACAGCACATATCCATCGCATATGGTATTGCCACTTATTCCGAGATAAATTAAACGAGACGAGATTATGCCAGATACGAATAAAATATTTACTGACGATCAAAGTGATCTCTTAACAGAAGTGCTTAACCGGATCGTACCTGCTAACGGAGATCTGCCTAGCGCAGGCGATCTCGGAATCGCAGCATTTATAGAATCCGCTGTTAGCACCGATCCATCCTTGAGAAGACTATTTACGGACGGACTGGCACAAATAAACATAACGGCCAGTCAAAATGGCAATGATTTCTTAGACTTATCCGATTCCGCCAAGGACGAGGTTCTTAAAGATGTTGAATCCCATAACGGACCATTCTTTTCGACGATGGTCCGCCAGTGCTACAACGGGTATTACACAAATGAGACAGTCTTAGCTAGTATTGGCTATGAGGCAATAAGGCCAGAAGATTACGTATACAAACCTATCGACGAAAGCCTCCTAGCGCCCCAGCGGGAAAGGGCTCCATTCTGGACCAAAGTATAAAGATCTAGAAAACCCTATTAGCAACTAAAGGCATCTTATCGAGTACAGCCCTTGGGATAAGCCATCGAGTACCCCACTTAATCCCCGGTATATCGCCTTGTGCAAGGCCTTGGTAAACTTTTTCCTCTGGGATTTCCAATAGGCTTGCAACTTCAGTAGGGGCAAAAACTATTTTCTCTTGCCCTGGAAGTAATCGGTCAAACCATTCTTGATTATCTGCCATATAAATCCCACTCAGATATGTGCCCAGAATCCGAGCCTAATTATGATGTGGGACACAGTCTAAACTGTTTTAGGATTACATAACCTAGAGAATTCAAGACAGATTGTCTAGAGTTTTAGAACGTAGATGGCTAGATAATATTACCGGCGATAGACATTTCCGACCGGGGTTCTCTCACAATTCAATCGCCTACTGAGGTGCAATCCCTCAAGAATAAATTCGATAGCGGATGCCACTATTTCAGGACGTCTGTCATCAGTCAATACGGCTACTGCTCCTGACAGACCACTAATCTTGTCCAGCATTCCAGGATAATTCTTGGAAGGCTCATCGCTCCCGGTGAGAGCTGTATTACCAATATCAAAAGAGTCTACTATTTCATCAAGATTAGCGTCCGAGAAATATTTGGTGAATATCTCGATTACTGCCCTCTTGATCAAGTCCTCCATTAATCGACCTTCACTTCCTTCTTCAAAGGTTTCAAGTTCGATTTTGCCGCTTAGAGAAGCCATAATGTACTGAAGATCACTGACCCTGGGACATGATATTTCCTGACCCTGGCGTATGGTCCTTCTAACGGAGTTGCTCAGCATAGTTTCGTAGTTCGCAATAGAAGCTCTTACACTGACTCCTGACCTCTGGTTAATTTCCCTACTGCTCCTCGCCTGGTAGGTCACTTCAGCTAGCACTTCTTTCATAAACTGGGGGATTACCAGCGTTTCTTCATCAGGGAATTTACTCCGCTCCTGATCCATTATGAAAATCTCTTGTTCTAGCGTTTGCGGGTAATGCGTATGTATCTGTGATCCATATCTATCTTTCAGAGGGGTAACTATACGCCCTCTATTCGTGTAGTCTTCAGGGTTAGCAGTGGAAACTACATAAACATCGAGCGGGAGTTGCACCCGGTACCCTTTGATCTGCACATCCCTTTCTTCCATAAGATTGAACAATCCCACCTGGATGCGCTCTGATAAATCGGGAAGTTCGTTGATACAGAAAATCCCTCGATTGGTTCGTGGAACCAATCCGAAATGAATTGCTAGTTCATCCCCTAGATAACGACCTTCCGCTATTTTTATAGGATCTATCTCACCGATCAAGTCTGCTATCGAAATATCAGGAGTGGCCAATTTTTCCGAATACCTGTCACTCGGAGTTATCCAATCAACAGGTAAGTCCTCTCCTAGCTCAACGGCCTTTTCCCTACATCCATAACAGACCGGTTTATAGGGATCATCATTGATCTCGCATCCCATTACTACCGGTATATAGGGATCAAGCAAATTAACCAATCCCCTTATTAATCTCGATTTCGCCTGTCCTCTTTCCCCTAGCAAAATAATATCCTGGCCAGACAACAGGGCATTTTCCAATTGAGGAATCACTGTATTTTCAAATCCAATAATTCCCGGAAAAACCTCTTCCTCAGCCTTAATCTTGTTGATTAAGTTATTACGTAATTCTTCACGTACCGGCACGACCTTGTAGTTGGATTCCTTAAGCTCCCCCAATGTGCTAACCTGAGGTTTCGAGGCCATTTCCACACTCCTAATTCTTGCAGATACTCTTGCTAATTCATTTAAGACAGCCCTAAAAAGTTAGTATAGCATTTACTGAGAAATAGAAATTTTGGTGTGTCGTAAATAAATGCACACTAAACACTTTATCCTTTATAATCGAACTAGGGTGTTTAAGATGTTTCATGGCTTGGGATTCCGAATATTGCTGCTATTGATCCCGCGGTTTCTGCCGCGGGCTATACGCTACATCATCCTGATTCGAAAGCTCATCTTTGATCGACGCGTCAACATAATACTCAGAGCTTTGGTTCCACTAGCTTTGATCTATTCGATTGTCCCATTCGATATGGACCGCCTAGGCTATATCGGCCGATTCGATGACGCCATTGTCCTAGGGTTAGCGGCATTCATCACCGTGAAGCTGGCACCTCAAGACATAAAAAACGAGCATCTTGGTATAGATCCACGTCCAAAACGGCCAGAAGACGACGACCCTTCCAATGTTGTAGACGGATCATCTAGAGACATAGACAACGATGAACAGTCATAAGAAGTCATTCGCATGGTAGGTATCTCAACACAGATAGTGCCCTCCTCAGGCATGTCTCTGTATATTCATGTGCCTTTCTGTAACACAAAATGCCCGTATTGTGATTTCAATACCTATCAGGGAATAGAGCGGTTATTCACTCCGTATGTAAAAGCATTGACCACAGAAATTGCCCTCTGGGGAAAAGTACTCAATGCACCTAGCATTAATACCATCTTTTTTGGTGGGGGAACTCCCTCTTATCTACCCCAAGGATCAATTGGCGAAATAATCGAATCGATTCAATCAAATTTTAATATTGCCCACGACGCGGAGATTACCATAGAAGCTAACCCAGGTGATATCACTCTTGACTCCTGCACACGGTTGCTGAAAGAAGGAGTTAACCGATTAAGTATTGGGGTACAGAGTTTAGACAACGATTTGCTTAATATGTTGGGCCGTCGCCATGATTCAGCGCAGGCCATAAATTCGTGCAAAATAGCTAGCACCGCAGGATTTGAAAATATTAGCTTGGACCTCATGTACGGGCTGCCCAACCAGAACATTGAACATTGGAAAACGACCTTAGACAATCTTGTTGCCCTTGATCCAAACCATATATCACTCTATAGCCTGACTCTTGAAGAAGGAACACCCCTCCATACCTGGGTGGAACAGGGAAAGCTTCCCACACCAGACCCGGATGTCGCAGCCGACATGTATCACTACGCTGAAAACATCCTAGAGGACCATGGCTATGGTCACTACGAAATATCTAATTGGAGCAAGCCTGACCATGCTTCACGGCACAACATGGCCTACTGGTTGAACCATCCCTACGTTGGCGTGGGACCCGGTGCTCATTCAAGGCTTGGGAATTACCGATTTTGGACCGTTGACTCACCCAGAACCTACATCGACGGCGCATCTAGCTGGTCAGACTCCGATCCAAGCTCTTTTGGAAAATTTACAGATCAAGAAATAGATAGCATTCCGACTATCTCAGGGTACGAGCACATAAGCTCCAAGCTGCTCGCATCTGAGAGCATGTTTCTCGGACTTCGCCTTCTTGATGGCATCAACATTGCTGAAATGTCTCATGCTGTCGGCACAGACTTGGCAGTACTATATAAAACGGAAATAGCCGAATCACTATCACTAGGACTTCTAGAGGAACATAACGACCTTTTAAGACTAACCAAGGATACGTACTTGATCGCAAACCAAGTCTTCACAAAGTTTATAGACTGAAGACAGTTACTACCCCATCTATTACAAGAGTGCTATCCTATTACCACATGGGATAAATCATGCCAATTGGGGTACTGACATGTACGTAATCGGTACCGCTGGTCACGTTGACCACGGAAAATCCACATTAGTCAAAGCTCTTACTGACATCGACCCAGACCGTCTCCAGGAAGAGAAGGACCGGGGCATGACAGTCGACTTGGGATTTGCATGGATGGACCTGCCGAGTGGCAGAGAAGTCAGCATTGTCGACGTACCCGGCCATGAAAGATTCATTAAAAATATGCTGGCAGGAGTAGGAGCGATCGATCTTGCCCTACTCATTGTTGCCGCTGACGAAAGTGTCATGCAACAGACGCGGGAGCATCTAGCTATTCTCGACCTGCTGCAAATAACCACAGGCCTAGTCGTTATAACCAAAACAGACCTAGTTGACGACGAACTTGTCGAATTGGTCAAGGCAGAGGTAGAGGATGTCTTGGCAGGCACAGCATTCGAAGGATCTCCAATGATCGGAGTTTCTGCATATACAGGGGACGGCGTTCCAGACCTAAAAACCAAGATCGATGACATCCTTGCTAATACCGACTCTCGTCGAGATTTAGGACGTCCCAGACTCCCTATAGACCGAAGTTTTTCAATAACCGGGTTCGGGACAGTAGTTACAGGAACATTGATAGACGGTCAGTTCGCTGTAGGACAGGAAGTTGAACTTGAACCTTCAGGCACAAAGTGCCGAATCAGGGGATTGCAGAAACATAAATCCAAAGTAGATAGCACAGAGCCCGGTGTGCGATTAGCAGTGAACTTATCCGGCATTTCTCGGGACGATATAGCTAGAGGGGAAATATTAACCGTGCCAGGTTGGCTCGCATCCACCAGACGACTAGACGCAACTATTCGCATGGTTAAAGGTGCCCCTCATCCGATGCGGCATAACGAAGGATTAACTTTTCACCTTTTCACAAGTGAAACCACTGCACGAGTACGGTTGCTAGACGCAGATCGACTTGGCCCTGGAGAAGAAGGCTGGGTTCAGATATTGCTGGATGAACCTATCCCAATGGTAAAGGGGGATTTTTTCGTGCTCCGGTCTGCTGAGGACACTCTAGGTGGAGGACAGGTGGTAGACACTAGCCCACAACGACGATACCGACGTTTTGACAACGATGTCATAGAAAGATTAATGATGCTACACCAGGGAACCGGCGAAGACATGCTGGTTAGCGTAGCAGATCAGTGGGGTCCATGTGATCTATCGACATTGTCCCAACGGGCGAATCTAGCCGAAAGTGAAATTCTTGAGAGGATCAAGGTACTCATCGATAACGGAGAGATCATATCGCTAGGTGAACTCGGCAGCGAATCAGACGCAGTAGTTTATTCCAAACAAGGATGGGATATCTTGCAGGGAAAAGCATCGATAGCTTTGCAAACCTACCACACACAATACCCACTCAGAATAGGTGCACCAATTCCCGAAATTAGAAGCCGTTTGAACCTTGCACAAGGCGTTTACCTGAAAGCCCTCGCACAATTATCTGCCGACGGGGTTGTTGTTGAAGAAGGTCAATCTATCAGGCTCCCAAACCACAATTCGGAACTCACTCCAGAGCTTGAGGAAAAAGCCGCCTCGTACATTAAAACTTTAGAAGAATCTCCTTATTCACCCCCTACAGACATACCCTTAGATAACGAACTCCTGAACGCTCTTATTGGACAGGGTAAAGTTGTAAAGGTAAACGAGTCCGTTGTCTTTTGCGCTTCCGCATATCAATCGATGACAACCCAAATAATTGAGCACCTAAACGCAAACGGATCTATAACGGTAGCAGAAGCCAGAACAATATTTGACTCAAGCCGAAAATATATCTTGCCCTTGATGGAACACCTTGATCAGCAGCGTATAACCAGACGACAGGGAGACGAAAGGGTGCTGAGGTAGAATGCCACTAGATCTCGGAAGGACAGTCCTCCAAATAGACGAAGCTGCACAATCGATAAGTCGAGATATAGACGATCGCCAAACACGTCTTACCAAGCTCCTAGAAGGCGCACAGGGCGTGTCTAACGACGAAGCGATCACCAAATCGCGAAACTCTCTTGACCGCCCTTATATGGCAGCCCAGATCACAGAAGAGTTAATTGGGAGCAAACCCCCCAAGCAATATAGTGGAAATTGGTCCACATTATCGGTCGACGGGTCTCACATAGACGTAGACCGGCATTTACCCGTGCCTTGTTACCTAATCAATATGGGCGGCTGTATCCTTTCCTATGGTGAAACCCCTTACGCAGATTTCTTTAATGAGCCCACCTTAGCTACAGCACGAGAAGATCTATACCTGTCCGATCCAGGCAATGCCAACAATGAAGAATTAATTAGTGGGCCGCTGCTTGGGATTCTAAGGTCTGTACAAGAAATAGAGTATCTGGTGGAAAAAATTCAAGACTGCCCAGAAACCCAACCATTGCTGGCTTTAGTCGATGGAACATTGGTTTTATGGGGCTTATCCGGTCAAGGGTATCGGCCATTTGTAAGGAACACTATATTAGCCGAAAGGTTTTTCCCTGCGCTAGAAAAACTTCGCAGATTAGCTCAAACACGGATAATCACTGTAGCTGCCTATGTATCCCTGCCTAGAACCACTGAAGTTGCCAACGCAATTCGTTGCAGCCTGTGCCCATTTGAATCCTCTCTTTGCCAGGAATCTTGCAGTCACCACCGATCCAGACGGGAACCCTGTGATCAGGCAAACGGGTTTATGGATAGAGAGTTATTTCAAGAGGTTCTGGAGCCATATTCCAGGTCTCCTGTGTATAAGACTAACCCAACAGCAGCTCAGGAATACTACGGAGAGCACCAGGTATATTTTTATTACCTTAATAGCGGCAATGAAATAGCCAGGGTTGAAATCCCCCAATGGGTTGCCTCAAACACCGATCTCTTAGAACTTGGACATAGCTTGATAGTTGAGCAGTGCAAAAAGGGACAAGGCTATCCGGTAGCTATATCAGAGTCACACGAACAAGCTGTGATTAACGGTAACGACCGACAGGTGTTCCATAACATGGTGCAAGAAGCTCTTGAAAGACAGGGCCTATCCAGCTATACATCTGAAAAGGAACGATCCAAGAGTCGGCCCTGGTTGTAGAAATTCAGTCCTGTGAACATCTAAGATCCTCTACATAAGTAACAAAGCTCTCGTAATCCCCAAACCCAGATGCCACATCCAAAAACTCACTAACTGATTTACTGCATTCTCTCAATTCTTCCACGTAAGACCCTATTGGGCTTATAGAGGCCCCACTAGTGGCATAACTTCCATGGAATGCAAAATACGCCTGGTTTAATTTTCTTAACGGGTAACCATTTTCGCCAAATAAAAGGCGACGCTCTTCCATATATTTTTCCGCTCCCCGAATGTCTCCACTATTTAATAAATCTTCGGATTCTAGCCGCGTTATCCGCATTTCTTTCTGGAAATGAAACCCATCAGGACTCTGGGCTATCCTCTCCTTTGGCAATTCCTCAACTAACGTAAATGAGGCATAAGCCTTTCGCCCGATTTCCTTACCTGCAACATCTGCGATGGTCTCATTTAATGTGGTCATAGTCGGGTTATCCCAAAAGGCTCTACCTAATGGCTTAAAGAACAACCAGTGGTGTATCCATTCATGCGTCGTAATGATGAATGAGTTGTACAAACCCGCGTTATCAATAACAACACTCGGATACACAGCTAACCCGCCAGTATTCTCAACAATAGCAGAAAGGTTCTCTTCTTCCAGAATCATATCTTCTAGGTGCTTTCTATCTTTATCTTTCAGTCCAGGTATGAGCAATACATCAAATATTCTTTCTATCCGGTCTCTGGGTGAGAGTACAAGGACGGTGGGCGGTGGGGACAAAGCCATATCAACAGCAGGAAAAGTGCCCAGATCTTCTTGAAATATCGTTTCTGAGATCGCTGTTTCTATAATCTCTTCAACAACTCTCTTATCATTTCGATTTCTTAATTCAGGAGACGTGAAAAATTTCTCAGACACTTCTAGTTTCTGTTTGGCAGACAGATCTGGTTGTTTTAATAAAAGCCTATGGACCCATTTATCCGGTAAATTCTGTAATTCCCACGACACGATACCAAATCGGTTCTTATCTACCGTTATGTCTACCGGACTTACAGCAACTGCCTGTGAGCTTATAAGAAACACAAGCGTGTATAGAAGTAAGATTGTTACTCTGCGCCAAGTAAAAGTGAAGATGTACCTACCTCAAGGCCTAGCCAATTTCCTTATAGCTTAACCAAGCGAGCATTTGATACTTGTGGGAGGCCACGGATTTGGTCCAAAACAGCTTCAGGAACCGAATCATCCAAACCCAAAACCATCATAGCCGTGCCTCTTTGACTTAGACGGCCCACTTTCATATAACTAATGTTAATATTGTGCTCTCCAGCCACAGTGCCTACTGCTCCAATTGAGCCGGGGTGGTCTGGATTATCCACAATCAGAAGATATGGAGCCGATGGCTCAACATCCATCCAATAATCATTGAATTTGACGATATGTGGTTCGTTTCGAAGGGATGTTCCAGCTAGAGTTACGTCACCTTTTGTAGTCTTCACCGACACTGTAATCAAACTGGTGAATTCGTTAGCAACTGTGTCTTTTTGCTCAGTTATGCGTAACCCACGGCTTTGGGCCAACAAAGGTGCGTTAATAATATTTACTGCTTCCGAGCTGACTGTGGAGAGCAATCCCTCCAGAACAGCTGCCTTCAGTATAGTCGTATCATATTCAGCGATCTCTCCTTCATAAGAGACTGTTACACCAACTAGCTGATCATCCGTTAGGTTAATTAGAAGTTTTCCAAGTAATGTCGCCACTGGAATGTACGGTTCCAATATTGCGTGAACATCTGGAGGCAATACCGGTGCATTGACCGTGTTCCTCGCCGGACGTCCCTCTAAAATCGCCAGAACTTGCTCTGCCGCCTCGATCGCTACTTCTCTCTGGGCTTCTTCAGTTGATGCACCAAGATGCGGCGTAGCAATCACGTTTGGATGCTGGACTAATGACATATCTTCCGGAGGTTCCTGGACGAACACATCTAGCGCTGCCGCTGCTAATTGATCATTATTAAGAGCATCCAGTAATGCTTTATCGTTTATCAGTTCTCCCCGTGCAACATTGATTAGCCGGGCTCCTGGCTTTACCAGTTTTAGTTCGCGTTCTCCGATCAGACCATTAGTATTCTCCGTGAGCGGGGTGTGAAGAGTAATAAAGTCTGAACATCCCAGCAAATCATCGACCGACATGAGTTCAACACCCATTCGCTCAGCATGGTCTGGGGAAATAAAAGGATCATATCCAACTAGATTCATTCCAAAAGCGCGTGCTCGTCGGGCGACTTCGGATCCGACTCTGCCCAGTCCAACAATTCCCAGAGTCTTATCCCTAACTTCGATCCCCATAAAGGCGCTTCGCTTCCACTCGCCTGCCTTGAAAGACTGATAGGCCTGGGGAACATTGCGCGCTAAAGCTAACATTAGAGCCAGCGTATGCTCAGCAGCCGCCACAGTGTTACCTATAGGAGCATTAACTACTGGGATTCCGGCACTAGTCGCGGCATCAATATTTATGTTATCTACGCCGATTCCCGCACGGGCTATTACTCTGAGACTTTGGCCTGCCTGAATAACTTCAGGGGTTACTTTAGTCTCACTGCGAACAACTAAAGCGTCATATCCTTTAATTGTTTCAGTCAATTCCGGAGGTGTAAGACCTCTTTTTACATCAACTTCAGCCCTTGAACCAAGAAGTTCTATTCCCTCGGGAGCTATCGCGTCAGTCACTAATATCTTAGACATATCACACCTGCCCTAAACTACTGTGTTGACCCAGCCATAGTAGACACAAACCACCCATGACTATGTGCGGATTAACAATTTTATCGACCCCAATTTTAACCACAAACAGGCCAAGACACCAGTACCAATTCAGAAGCCTTGACCTTCAAGCACAGCCCCCTTAGGATTAACGGCGATACTGAAAAAGCATTATTCCTTAATTTAGGAGTTCACAAGCATGGCCATTAGCTTTGAAGAACAGACAGTCAAGATTGGGGATACAAACATAAAGATGTTCAAAGGCGGATCTGGAGACCCCCTATTGCTTTTACACGGGGCAAGCGGAAATCGGGGACCATTACAGTATGCCAACTCTCTAGCAGAGAACTACACCGTTTATCTACCGACGCACCCTGGATTTGGGGACTCTGAAAAACCAGATTGGATTCAATCCGTCACTGACATGGCCTCATTTTATACCTGGTTCCAACAGGAGCTAGACCTCGAGGGAACACGGGTAATTGGATTTTCAATGGGCGGATGGATAGCAGCTGAGATCGCGGCTACCTGTAACCATGCCTTCAGTAAGATGATGCTGGTCAACGCCGCCGGAATCAAACCAAACAACAGTGAAATAGCCGATATATTTATAATCACTCCTGCACAAATAGCAGATCTCATGTTCCATGACCCGGCTCAAGTTCCTGAGTATGATCAGATTTACAAGCAAGACCTGACTCCTGATCAGATTAACCAGGGGGAAAGAAACCGGGAAATGGCCGTAAGGGTATGCTGGAAGCCCTACATGCACGACCCACGTCTTCCATACCTGCTAAAACGAGTACACATTCCAACACAAATAGTCTGGGGAAAACAGGACAAGATAGTCCCCTTGGAATGTGGTGAGATATACAAAGATATAATTCCTGGTTCCGCTTTAACAGTCATCGACAATTGCGGTCATGCACCACAATTAGAGAAGCCCGGAGAATTCGTAAAAATCGCCTTAGACTTTCTAAAGTAGGCCTCCAGCATGTCTTTAAAGGGTAAAGTAGCTGTAATCACTGGATCTAGCAGGGGCATTGGCAAAGCCATAGCTCTAGGCCTTGCTTCGGAAGGAGCTACTATTGTTGTAGCTGCAAGATCGACTGAGTCTCGCCCTCAAGCACCCGGCAGCATATTTGAAACAGCTCAAGAGATCGAGTCCCTTGGCGGGAAAGCCCTCCCTGTTGAGTGCAACGTCCGTGACGCAGAAAGCATCCAGAACATGGTCGCAACATCTATAGACACCCTAGGCCGCATAGACGTCTTAATTAACAACGCTGGCGTGGGAAACTATTCCAGTTTCCTTGAGACTTCACTAAAATCCTGGGATTTAGTAATGGACATAGACCTGCGAGCTCCTTTTATTTGCTGTCAGGAAGTTGTCCCAATAATGATAAAACAGGGAAGCGGGAACATCATCAATATTTCCTCCCACGCGGCAACCAACATTTTTTCGTCGACCTTAAGCGAGGATGCTGCTGCTGGAATAGCGTTAATGGGACAAGCATATGGAACAGCAAAGGCTGGCCTTGAACGGTTTACCTGGGGTCTTGCAGCAGAACTTGGGGAATATAATATTGCAGTTAATATACTTAAACCTCTCAGGCCGGTAGTCACCGAAGGATTTCAGGCCCAAAGACCAGATGCCGACGTATCTACCTGGGTAACGCCGCAAGATATGGTTAAAGCAGCAGTCCATCTAGCTAACCAAGATGCCAAAGGACTAACCGGTGCCACAGTCACAGCAGAAGAGATAGTTAAACGGCTGTCTCTTTAAAACCATTTATTCATAGGAGTTATTTTGGATTTTAGCCTCAATTCCCAACAACAAGAACTGAAGGAAACAGTCCGAGAGCTAGCCAAAGAGAAAATTGCACCCATCGCCGCGGAGGTCGACGAGATAAACCATGTCTCGCCCGAACTAATGAAGATTCTGGCCGACGCCGAATTACTGAAATACACAGTGCCGCTGGAATACGGTGGGTTTGGGATAAATGTGACCAACCTTTGTATCATCCGAGAAGAGCTATCACAAGTGTCAGGACAGGCTGACACAGATTTCATAATGCAAGGGCTAGGCAGCTTCCCAATAACACTGGGCGGGACAGAAGAACAGAAGCAAAAATACTTACCTCCTATCGCGAACGGAGAAGCCATAGCCGCATTCGCCCTCACTGAACCTCACGCAGGATCCGATGTAATCAGCATGAAGACAGAAGCCATCCATGAAGGTGATAACTGGGTAATCAATGGATCAAAGAAGTTCATCAGCCAAGCTGGAGACGCATCCACATATACAGTGTTCGCCAAAACTGACCCCGAAGCCGGCAGCCGCGGAATATCTTGTTTCATCGTCGAGAAAGGGACACCCGGCTTTGACGATAGCCGCCGGATGGACTTAATGGCTCCTCATCCCGTAGGAGAGCCAGTTTTCACAGATTGCCGAATTCCATACACAAATGTACTCGGAGAACCCGGCCACGGTATTCGCCTTGCCCTGGGAACGCTGAACACATTCAGAACCACTGTGGGTGCCGCTGCCATCGGCATGGCCCAAGCAGCTTACGACGCCGCTGTAGAATACTCAAAAGGCCGAATAGTATCAGGCCAGCCTCTAAGCGAACTTCAAGCGACCCAGTTTAAACTTGCTGATATGGCAGTATCCCTCGAGGCAGCTAGGCTGTTATGTTACAAAGCCGCATGGCTGAAAGATTCAGGACAGGAAAACGTAATTAAAGAAGCTTCATATGCGAAATTATTTGCTACAGAAGCTGCTTCAAGAATTATTAACGAGGCAGTACAAATTCACGGAGGAGCTGGACTGGAGAAAGGCGCACGAGTTGAACAACTATACCGGGAAATTCGGGCACTGACCATCTACGAAGGAACTTCAGAAGTCCAACGCCAGACTATTGCTCGACAAATTCTGAGAGACTAATTTTAAGGTGTATCACATGACCTACAAACTATTTTCACTTTTATTAATTTTGACGATCACAACAAGCCTAATTTTAGGTTGCCAAAGCGAGCCCTCATCAGGCACGACAGCTTCTGGGTTACAGTACGAGATAATAAAATCTGGCAAGGGAGATCCGATAGGATCCGGAGTGATGGCAGAGGTCCACTATACCGGTTGGCTTCTAGATGGGACTAAATTCGACAGCTCTAAAGACAGAAATACGCCGTTCACCTTCCCTATTGGTAAAGGTGCAGTAATTCGAGGATGGGATGAAGGAGTTGCTTTGATGAAGATTGGCGAAGTCCGAAAGCTAACGATTCCCTCCGACCTGGCTTACGGAGACAGGGGAGCTGGAGGTGTAATTCCACCAGGCGCAACTTTAGTATTTGAAATCGAACTTCTGGGCCGGAAATAATCCGCCCCTTATCAACTCACTTGATACTGTTTAATCGCGTCCTGGCTGAATTGCAACCCTAATCCCGGTTTATCAGGTACTACTATCTCGCCATTTTCTATAGCAGGAGTCTCTTCAAAAAGCCTGATTGTCCAAGGCATGTATTCCACGGTCAGGCCATTAGGTATGGCAGCTATATTGTGAACTTGGATTTCAGGTATTAGGTGGCTTACTACAGGGATATTGTACGCTTCAGCCATACCCGCCACCTTATGAAACTGGGTTATTCCCCCGACTCTAAGCAGGTCTATCATTACAATATCTACAGACCTATGTTCCAGCATGTGACGGAAAGGACGAATACCATACACATACTCCCCGGCCGCAACTGGCGTGGTTAACGCATCCGCAATTCTTGCCAAACCCTGATAATCGTCTCTCACTACCAAATCTTCTAACCAGTATAGGTGATATTCTTCAACCCTCTTCCCAATTTCAATAGACTGATTCACATCCCACAGCTGGTTGATATCACACATGACATCAATATCTGGTCCCACGGCTTCCCTAACCGTGCGTATCCTTGCTACTTCCCGCTCTGCTGTTGGCTCGGCGCCCATCTGAGTCTTCATCTGGCGAAAACCCATCTCTACCAGCTTGGGAGCCATATCAGCCATGAATTCGAGATTGAACGGCCGCATTAATGCCCCGCTCGCGTAGGTAACAACCCGGTCTCGATGCCCTCCAAGAAGCGAGCATACGCTTTGATTCAGTGCTTTTCCCTTGATATCCCACATTGCCATGTCAATCGCAGACAAAGCCAGTGTAAATATTCCTTCAGGGCCAGCCCCACTTGCCGCAAGCCTTAATTTATCAACGACTGCTTCTACTTGAGTAGGGTCTTCTCCTATAACAAGTTCACATAAGCTATCAACAGCTGACCTAAGGGCTCCGGTTAAAGGCCCACCAAAGAATGTGATACCAATACCCTGAATCCCTTCATCTGTGTCCAATTCTAAAGTGACAAATTCCCTGGTTCCGGGCTGGGGTATACCAGTAACGAAAGGATGGTCAGCGGGTGTTTGTAAAACTCTGGTTGTCCATTTTGTAGCTTTCATCAGATCTCCAGACTATTTTCTTGTAATTGAAGATATCCTAAAGAGCTCTCATTATATCGTGGCCAGTAAATAAAAGCAGGGTATCTTATCTATGGGCGCCCTTTCCACTGATTATGACCTGGCGGGTTAACCAGAATGGACGTTGCAGCCTTCTGGTTTCGTCTTTCATCAGGAATAGAAGCAATTATTAAAACCCTATCGCCCACCGCAAGGTCGCTGACGCTGCCCGCAAGATAACCCTGTATCTTTACATCATCGCCAATATTAACTTTTGTCCTACCAGATCTACTCATTACCATCATATGATCATCATCAGACTTGCCAACTGTTCCTGTAATATGTCCCATCATGCGCCCTCTGTCTGGGCCTGGCGGTGGTGGTGGCAACCCGGCATCCTCAGGAGGATTTACCGTAACCAGAAAAGCGTCCACCTCTCCTCTCCTACCAGAGTTTCTATCAGTAGCAATAGTCACTTGGTCTCCCTCAGCAATATCTGCCATGGTAACTTGACCCATGGCATAGATGGTCGTATCGTCTCCCACCTCTATCTGGCTTTGGTTCGCGCCCCAAGTCACAGTTATTTGGCTATCCTCAACAGTACTAACAGCGCCGTTAATTATATTTTTCGGGCCCATTCCTTCGGGCTTTGGAGGCCCGCCAGCGCCCCGGGCACCAGCTCTTTCAGGACCGCCCCAATTTTCCTGAGGCCCTCGTCCATCTGCCCTCATAGCTCCAGGACCTTGTCTAGCCATATCCCTCGAGCGAAATTCCCCTTGATCAAAATCGGACGTATTCTGAAGCCCACCTAATGCCATGCCTCCGGCAAATGCTCCCCCGATTGAACCACCTATTATGCTAGCCATGACCAACAAAATCAGGAATTCCTTTTTGTTCATTCTATGATTCCTTTTGCATTATTATTCATATCGTAGCGCCTCTATCGGGTGGAGCCTGGCAGCACGCACTGCTGGATATATTCCAAAGAAAAGTCCAATACCGGCTCCGACAACTAATGCCAGGACAGCAAAATCGGTGCTAAATGAGGTCCTGAAAGGCTGTCCTCCGATAAGTTGACCATCTAAGAACCAGGCAACAAAGGCCCCCAATGCTAGCCCAAGCGCTCCACCGCTTAGACTAAGCACCGAAGCTTCAGACAAAAACTGAAGCATTATGTCCCTGCGCTTTGCTCCCATAGCTTTCCGTATGCCAATTTCCCGGGTCCTTTCAGTAACGGTCACTAGCATGATGTTCATTATACCTATACCACCAACCAACAACGAGATTCCTGCGATAGTCCCCAGAAATACGATAAATGTATTCGTTGTATCTTCTAGTGTTTCTATCGTGTCCTGTTGGCTAGATATGGTGAAATCATCATCTCCTGTAATCCTATGACGAAATCTTAATACCGTCGCAACCTGTTCCTCTGCCTCATCCATGGATTCAACATCTACAGCCTGAATATTTATTGATTGGACCGAAACGTCACCCTGGGTCGTACGTGACGAGGACAGGCGATTGTATACTGTAGAAATAGGAGCTACTACAAGATCATCAAAGGACCCAAATACTCCTCCCCCTTTGCTTTCCAGAACACCTATTACGACAAACTGGCGCCCTTGTATTCGAACTGATTGTCCTACTGGGGTTCTAAATCCAAAGAGGTCTTCAGCCACGCTGGATCCGAGAACTACTACCTGAGAACTACGATCTATATGCGTAGAGTTGATAAACTGTCCCGCAGATGTCGTAAAGTCCCTCACTAGCTGATATTCAGGGGTAACGCCTGCAATCTGTGTAAACGTATTCTTTCCATCTGCAATCACTTGTCCATTAGTCGAAAGTTGAGGTGCTACGAGTTTAACTGCTGGAGTAAGTTCAGAATTTTTGAGGGCGTAAGCATCTTCAAGTGTTAACGATCCCGCACTACCTTGGGCGCCAGATATCCCTGACTCCATTGTTCCCCCTGGGCGTACGAATAGAAGATTAGTGCCCAGAGACTGAATGCGATCAGTAATAGAATCCTGAACCCCCTGCCCAATAGACAGAAGTGAAATCACAGCCGCTATCCCAATAACTATCCCAAGCAGCGTCAGTAATGCACGAAGTTTATTAGCTCCTAAGGATGTTATAGCAGTTAACAAAATAATTTGAGGCTTCATAAGCTTTCACGAGCCGCTAACCGTCGTTCCTGAACATATTCTTCAGAAGTTTGGTCTGCCACAAGAGAACCATCTCTCATAGAAACAACCCGGTCAGTACTGGCTGCAACCTCAGGATCATGAGTTACGATCAAAACGGTAATTCCTTCTTCATCATGTAATGCATGCAGTATTTCCATGATGTCCTTTCCTGACTGGGTGTCCAAATTACCTGTAGGTTCGTCTGCCAATATGATTGATGGATCTTTTACGAGCGCTCGAGCAATACCCACTCGCTGTTGTTCCCCGCCTGAAAGTTCAGTAGGTCGATGGGTCAACCGTTGACCCAACCCAACCCGTTCTAGTGCAGCCATTGAACGACGCCTGGAATCCTTTCCCCCGCTGTACAATAATGGAAGCTGGACGTTTGCTACAGCTGAAAGGCGGGGAAGTAAGTTATAAGTCTGGAAAATGAATCCTATTTTGCGGCCCCTGACCTGTGCTAACTGGTTATCGCTCAGGTTTCCAACATCGTCGCCTTCTAAACGATAAGCTCCATTAGACGGAACATCCAGGCACCCCAAAATATTCATCAATGTAGATTTTCCTGATCCAGAAGGCCCTACTACAGAAAGCAATTCACCTTCTTCAACATTGAACGAAACCCCGGCAACTGCATTCACAGGTACAGTTCCCATTAAATACGTCTTGGTCACATCTTCTAATGAGATTAGTGGTGCCACTATCTTGACCTACTCGGCGGTGGCCCTCCACCACCCCTGCCTGGAGGACCGCCCCTTCGAAATTGGCGGAATGTTCCGTAAGGGTCATCAACCGCAGCCGACACCTTCATAACAACCCGGTCACCTGCTACTACGCCAGCAATGACTTCGGTCCAGAAATCGTCGCTGGTGCCAAGTACTACTGGTCGTTCGATAATTCCATCAGCAGTTTCCACCTTCACCACAGGATCCTGGAAGGTGCCAAAAATCGCACCCTGGGGGATTAATAAAATATCCAGTTGTTGTTCCAGAACTAGGTCAGCAACGGCACTCAGTCCGTCTTTTAGCTCCAGATTGTCCGGAACCTCGATCTGCACCCGTAGAGGATATGTAACCACTCCCTGCTGCACGGTCGCAACCGGAGTGATCTCACTAACGAACCCATCAAGGATCGTATCTGGCAAAGCGTCAATTGTTATCGACGCTGGCTGTCCTTCTGATAAGAGTAGGATGTCAACTTCATCAACTATCCCGTCCATTTCTAATACCCTTGGGTCTACCACTTCAATAACCGGGGCATTCGCCCCTAATCTGTCATTCGTCTCTACCAGAATCTCGGATATAAAACCTTCATACGGCGCTTTGATGATCGCTCTTTCAAGCAGGTTAACCGCTTCTGAATGAGCAGTTTCTGCAGCTGACAGCTTAGCTGTCAGCAGTTCTACATCTGCAACATCCGGAGATTGAATATCGCTGAACTCTTGGACAGCTTCCAACAAGTCTAATTCAGCAACTTTTAAGTCCATCTCCGCTAACCTTAATTCAACCGGGTCAGGTGTAGGTGACCCATCAAGAGAATTTGATCCCAGCGGGGCCGAAGAAGGATTACTAATATCTAATACATATTCTAGGTCTATCTTGGCTAATTTAAGGGTCTCTTTTGCAACCGCTACATCCCGCGTCTTTAGTTCTACCGTTACCGAATCCGCACCAGCTAACATCTCATCAAGAGACTCTTCAGCTTCGCCCCGTTCAGCCCAAGCTTGAACTAAATTGCGTTCGAGCAACTGGACATCAGCAAGACTCGCACCACTCTCTAGTGCTGAGAGACCTAATCTTAACGAAAGCAATTCCGCTTCAGCTATTGTTGTAACTAGCCCAGATTCTAATAGCTCATCCAGGCTGGCTTGTGCGTCATTTATTTTATCCAATTGAAGATCTAGTTCAATCGGTAGCTTTCCGCCTCCAAGATCCTGAACTGCTATATTTGCTGTATCTAGATCTGCCTGTTTTTTGTCCTTCTGGGTAACCAACTGATCATAGGGAATAAGAGCAGTGTTAGCATCATCAAGTTCTTCTTTCAAGTCTACATTTTCGTTCAGTGCAGAATGGATCAGTCCAGCCAGTGTATGCAGGCCAACCCATACCACCCCATCTATTTCAGATTGGCGGTACTCGGCGATTAGCAGCATATTTGCGTCATATGCTTCCTGAGCCAAGACTTGTTCTTCCTGAAGCTTCTCTAATCTCAGTTCATTTGTAATTTCGTAAGATTCAAGAGAATCCTTTGCTGTCTCCAGCTCTGCTTTGGCGTCTGTCTGAGTCAATAATGCTGACGCAAGGCTTTGGGAAAAGTCGACGCCTAGCCCACCTAATTCTTGCTCCGCATCTTTCACTTTTGAGATAGCACTAGCAACCGACTGCTCCTGGGTTTTTATCTGATCAGATGTAAATGGATCATTAGCGTCAGTTAAAGCCTCTTCTGCGATTTCCAGATCAACTTCTGCTTTCGCTATTTTCTGATGTGCCTCGGCTAAATCTAATACTGCAGAATTCACTACATCCGCTAAAGCTTTTTCCGCCTCCTTCACAGAGGACTCGGCCTGGGCTACCTCGTGTTGGGCCTGGGCCAATCTTAGATCAGTTGGATTGGTCAGTTCATCAAGTTCGTCCTGGGCTGCCAGTAGATCGACCTGAGCCTGGGCTACCGATTCAGATAATCCAGCCAGTGTTACAGAATCCGGCTTCACCAGCTCCTGTCCAATGGTTACAGTCTGTCCTTCCCTGACCAGGATTGCTTCAACCGTTGCTGCAGTACCGAAATTCAAAATATCCCTGTTGGGAAACTCCAGTCTTCCACTGGTGGTCACCTGTCGGACCAGATCACCATAATCGAGTTCAATTATTTGCTGGTCTTCCTCTAATCCGTCCGTTTTGCTTCTCTCGGGAAACGAGAAGATGCCGTAGACCACTCCAGCCGACACACATAGTACGACGATAACACCCACGATCTGCATCAGCCTTAGAGTTTTCAGGGATTCGTAAAACCTCTCCACTTGACCTCCACCCCTAAAGATAGGGTCCGTAGTGATTACAGGCCTATCCTTTTTCAACAATAATTATCCTTCTTTAGTTTAAATATGTGCCTCGTAATTTTATTCAGGTATAAAAGAAACCCCCGAGCATTTATGCTCAGGGGTTTAAATCAGGCTAGGTTATGGCTCCTTAAAACTGGAACCAAATGTAGGATATTAATTACCGGGTTGAAGAAAGATCTGCCATAAGGTCTATCACTGCTTCGGGGGTCCTTCTCTGCCCTCCGGCTGACCTTTCTTCAGGCATCCTGATATCAGGAATAACCTTTGCAGCAACAAACACGGGGCCTTCCTGGGTAAATATCTCTTCTGCCTGTGTTACAAAATCTTCCAGGTTATCGAATTTATAAGCGTGCTTATACCCAGCCGACTTTGCCATATCCGCATACTCGGTGGTCTGGTCACCCGGGACTTCCTGTCCACCGGTGGTCGCATATACACCATTCTCCATGACGAAGTGAATAAGGTTCTTTGGTCCTTTGTTCGCTATCGTCACAAGGGAACCCAGATTCATAAGGAGGCTTCCGTCACCATCAAAAAGAATAACTTTCTTGTCTGGTTGCGAAAGGGCTAAGCCTAGCGCTACCGAAGAAGCTTTACCCATGGCGCCGCCGACAGGAATGTCCCTCTTCACGTTATCGGTTACTTTTGCCCACGCAACATTGGCCCTAAACACAGGAACAGTTATGGCATCACCACGAAACTTGTTGATAGTCTTCATCATTTCTACTTGGTCTATCATCAGGGCCTCCTGTTTAATATCTATCATTTGTGATTTGGTCAGAATTTTAACACACACGACAGATAACCTTAATCCTGTATTACCGTTCATCACTGATATGGTTTAGAATAATCCCAATTCTTAAAGTTAAAACACCGTCAGATGGAGGGTTTTTATGGTTGCTGGTAGCGGTCATGAAGATATTAGAAGCACCGTCCGAGACCATTACGGAGCTCGAGCTCGCAAAGTCATTGAACTAACTGCTAATGACCCCGGAGACGGTTCAGCATGCTGCGGACCTCAAGATATGGAACGGGCCATGACTCTCTACTCTGAAGGACAAATGTCCGGCCTGCCCACAGAAGCAATAGCCGCTTCAGCCGGGTGTGGTAATCCCACGGCACTAGCTGGTCTACAACCGGGAGAAAGGGTATTAGACCTGGGCTCCGGTGGCGGCATAGATTGTTTTATCGCTGCGGAAGCTGTTGGGGAAACCGGCTATGTCTTTGGGCTCGACATGACCCCTGATATGCTGGACCTGGCCCAAGCAAATAAGACCAGGCTCGGAATCCAAAACGTGGATTTTATAAAGGGAGAAATCGAACAGATACCACTCCCAGACTCCCATGTGGACGTAGTCATTTCCAACTGTGTCATCTGCTTGTCACCGGACAAAGACGCAGTATTTTCTGAGACATTCCGTGTATTAAGTCCTGGTGGACGACTCCACGTGTCTGACATGCTGGCCCTAAGCCCTGATGGACCCACGGCGACCGACTCAGAAGCATGGTCAGCCTGTGTAGCAGGTGCCGAATTTAAGGACATTTACCTTAAACGGCTTGAGACTGCAGGGTTTATCGATATTGAAACCACAGAAGTTAATACTCGCTATAACGACGAGAACTGCTGTGAATCACTTAATGTAGCTAGTGTGAAAGTAGTCGCAAGAAAGCCTGCATAACAAGATAAAGATCAGTCCAACACAAACCTTTTAAATGACTCAGCATATTTCATGCCTACCCGCTCACCGTTACGAGAACGCCAGGCACGCATGTGCTCCTCAGCACTCTCAGGCGTTACCTGACTGGCGTGAGCCTTCAAGGCAGCAATAGAAATATCAATGTAATCCGTTACGTCAACAAACATGTCTGAGTGGTCCCGGTCCATTATCCAAGCTTCCTTTACCTTATGGGGCTCTAGCCCCTCATCTAAAAGTTCCGGGAAAGTGAGCCTATCCCTAGCAGCCGGGAAAACAGCCGATAGCGCTGCCTCACCAGAAGCTATGTGATCCGGATGTCCCACGTAACCATTTCCTGTAAGACTCCGAGTTGGACTCATGCAAATCAGTACATCCGGGCGATGTTTCCGAATTTCCCGTGTAATAGATCTTCGAACGGCCAAGGTTGGTTCCAGCATAGCGTCTTCATAACCAAGGAAGACTACTTCCTTGAGGCCGAGTATTTTGCCTGCTTCTATTTGTTCTTTCTCCCGTATTGCTACAAGTTCAGGACTTGTTAGTTCAGGATCGTCAGTTCCTTTGCTGCCGTCAGTACACATTACATACACTACTTCCCATCCTTGGGCGCACCATTTTGCAACCGTTCCAGAACATCCCCATTCAGCATCATCAGCGTGGGCCACTACTACCATACCCCGCTGGTATTCCGGTCTCTCTTCTGCCATTTACATCCCCTCGAATACTAAAAACTAGGACTAAAATAATCCAAATATATTTTATTATATCGTCTTTCTGATATATTGGATCAATGGCTACACTATGGGCTCAGACAGTTACCTTTGACTCGATAGAAATTGGAGATCGACTTCCAGTAATTATTAAGTGGGAGACGGCAGAAACCATCGAGAGATACAACGGAATCCTTTTATCTCAGGATCCGGATGCACCTGATGACGCTGAAATAAGCGAAACATTAGATCCTCGGATGCTAGATGATTACGTTAAGGAAAGTTTACTTAAGGGCTTTCCTTCATCATCAATAGAAAACCCGGCTTCACAGATAGATATCAAAATACTGGAAGAAATTGAAGCAGAAGACATTCTATCTATAGAAGGCATAGTTACAGGGAAATCTATTGAAGACTCAATATCGATTGTAGATTGTTCGGTAGTGATCGAACGCCAAGACAAGACAGTAGTAGCGAATGCTTCAGCTAGGTTAGCCCTAGACTCTTAACGTCGTTTCTTTTTGGATCTACGCCTACGTGAATTACCTGATCGTATTGCTCCAGATATCAAGGTCGGACTATCTACCTCTTGGCCCTGTTCACGTAGTTTGTTTTTATCCCCAAACCACAAGATCTGGGTTACGATGGTCAAAACCACACCCGGCCCGGCATATGCAATTACTGTTCCAAGATCCGTCCCACCTAACTGGGCTTTGGTTATAATTATGTATCCCGCACTGATAAGATAAGCCCAGGCAAGGGAGCCCGATAACAACCCATTATGCCAAGGTGACCTTAATATCAGTATTGGCCATAGTGGCCATAGTACAATGGTTGGATAAAGGAACCAGAATTGGTAATACCAGGGTCTAAGTTCATTCGGAGGAATTGGGTTCACATCTTTCATACGGAAATACTTTACACGAAATCAGTTGATAAGTAGATATATTATGTTGATAACTTTATATAATAGTCGACACTTTAGTACAAATAAGTTGATATTAATATAGCTAGTGTTTATTAAAATGCCTTTCGAAAATAATAAAATTCTGGATATCCATAGAGTCCGATTTTACCAACAGAACACATAAAGTTATCAACACTTATCAACATTTTATTAATGATAAAATAGTTCAGGTAAACAATCTTCCAAGCATAGGTAAGCGTCGTTATCAACCTATAAACACTATTATTATTATGTATTACTTAAGAAAATTATTTATATGATAGATACAGTTAGATTAAATATAAAAGCCGGTAATGGTGGAGATGGATGCGCCAGCTTTCTTCATGAGAAATACAAGCCAATGGGTGGACCAAATGGTGGTGATGGAGGAACTGGTGGTAATGCTTACTTAGTTGGAGATCCATCCTTAAATACTCTTATACATTTAAAGTTCAATAGCACTTTTTATGTTGAACGTGGACAACATGGTCGTGGGAAGGACCAGACTGGTTCAAATGGTGGCCATACGTTTATAAAAGTTCCAATTGGGACTGTTATTTACAAAATGGATGTAAACAATAATCTCGAGAAGAAATTTTTCGTAGATATAGTGGATGAGTCTCCCGTACTAATATGTGCCGGTGGTAAAGGTGGTTGGGGAAATAGTCGTTATGTATCATCTACCAACCAGGAACCACTTCTAGCACAGAAGGGAGAGGACGGTCAATACGAGGTTCTATTCCTAGAATTGAAATTGTTAGCGGACGTAGGTTTATTGGCTAAACCTAACGCTGGTAAATCTACCCTTATATCCAGATGCTCAGCTGCCAAGCCGAAGATTGCTGATTATCCATTTACTACAATGGAACCTGTACTCGGAGTAGTAAATGTCCATGATCAGGATTTTGTAATGATGGAAGTTCCTGGTCTTATTGAAGGTGCTCATGAGGGTGTTGGTTTAGGGGATCAATTCCTACGACATGCCGAGAGAGCTCGTCTTTATTTACATCTTCTGGACGGTATGTCAGAGGACCCGGTATCTGATTATCATATGATCAATGATGAGTTGAGGCAGTTTAACCCATATATGGCAGATAAGCCCCAAGTGATTGCAGTTACTAAGATGGATGTGACCGAAGTATCTGAGAAACGGGAAGAAATAGAATTTGTATTGCAAGAGGAGATAATAAAAACAACTGGGATAAAACCAACAGTATTTTTTATTTCTTCTGTTAGTGGCGAAGGCATAGATAATATGCTTGGAAGTATAGTAAATCTTCTGAATGATCTTCCTAAAGGTGGGTCCTTACCAATAGTAGACAAGACTAATGAAGAAGATGAAAACAATTATAATTTTAAGAGTAGGCCAATTGACACCTTCCATCTTGATGACGGTGTATATGTAGTGGATTCGATACAGCTAGAACGTCTGTTGGTTAGGGCAGATACCAGGGACTACCGAGTTTTATTGCAGATATGGAGAGAGATGACCAAGATGGGGATAGCACGGCAGCTCCAGGAGGCTGGTATAGAAGTCGGCGATACTATCCGAATTGGTAAAGCAGAGATGGAGTGGTTCTAGGAGTACCTTGAGTAATTCTCGGGAAAAAATAGGTATACTCGGTGGAACCTTTGACCCGGTTCATCTGGGACATTTAATAATTGCTGAAGAAGTTAGATCAAACCTTGGTTTAGATAAAATATTATTCGTACCTGCAGGTGTGCCCTGGATGAGAGAAAATGAAGGCGTATCTGCGGGGAAGCATCGTCTTAACATGGTTGATCTAGCGGTAAAATCAAACCCACATTTTCAAAGTTCTTCAATAGAAATTGATAGGCAAGGCGTAACATACACTGCTGATACATTGGAAACTTTACGCGAAGACTTAGACCATGAAGTTGAACTTAGTTTTATCATGGGAATGGATGTTCTTGAAAAGTTTCATCTATGGAAATCTCCTGAGACAGTAGTGGAGCTTTGTAGCCTGGTTATAGTTAACAGGCCTGGTAACCAGGCGGTTGATGTGAACGAGGTAGTAAAAAAATATCCTGAAGCTGGGGCTAAACTTAGAATAATAAATGTTCCCAGAATGGAAATAAGCTCTAGCGAAATAAGAGAACGGGTTAGACAGGAAAAGTCTTTAAAATACCTCGTATCTGAAGAAGTAATCGAATATATCGATCAAAATAATCTGTATAAAGGGTAAGGTTAGAATTGAGAGAAGATATTGAAAGACTCCTCGAGATAGCTATTGAAAAAGGAGCCTTAAAGTACGGAGATTTTACTTTATCATCCGGAAAGCATAGTAGTTATTATTTTGATGGCAGGCTATTAAGCCTTGATCCCGAAGGTGCATTCCTGATCGGTAAAGCCTTATATCCCTTAGTCAGCAGCTCTGGAGCAGAGGCCATAGGAGGCCCCACATTAGCGGCTGACCCGGTTGTGACAGCTGTGTCCATAACAAGTCAAATTAATGGGTCTGGTATCCCTGCTTTCATTGTTCGCAAAGAGGCCAAAGAACATGGTATGACCAACTTAATTGAGGGACCCGTAAGGCCAGGCAGCAAAGTATCAATCGTAGACGATACGTGTACTACGGGGGGGTCACTTCTGCATGCGATAAAAGCTGCAGAAAGTATTGGCTGTGAGGTAGTCCAGGTATTGGCCATTTTAGACAGACGTGAGGGTGGACAGGAAATATTAGCTGAGCAAGGGTACAACTTTACAGCCCTCATGGCGGCAAATTCGGAAGGCGTTATAGAAGTCGTTTTGGACTAATCTTCGCCAGGTCCGAACATCTGTGAAATAGATATGATTTCAGCGGAACTTTCACTGTCATTCGATATGTTCAATGTGGATCCTACTTCAGCGAAAGCATTTTTTATATAACCCAAGCCAATAGTTTCGCCGGCACCCGGAAGAAAACCGAAAGATGTAATGTTTCCAACTTCTTCGCCGTCTTTCATCAGTACGCAATCTGCTTCCGAATTAACGGTTGATGAAAACTTTACCTTTACCAGCCGTCTTTGTATCTTCTGGTATGTATCTAACCGTGCGATTACTTCCTGTCCAATGTAACAGCCCTTATGAAAATTAATTGATCCAATTAAGCCGGCCTCAAGAGGGTTATACCTATCTCCCAGCTCACGGCCATAGGTTGGGAGTGATTTTTCTACTCTTAAAGTGTCGAAAGTAGAATTGTCTATTTCCCTTGTGCCGGATTTAGACAGAAGGGAAATAAAATATTCTTTAGATTCATTTGTAGTGATTATGTCAATACTGGGCAGATCGGCAAAAGGTCTGCATATGAGTGTGAAGCTATGACCGTTGACGACGCCCTGGGTGCAGTTGTATGCCGGTAGATCGGAGATATCAATACCTGTCACATCGTTAACAATCGATGAGCTAGCGGGGCCTATGATACTTATCATGGAAGTATTCTCTGTAAGGTTGTCTACAGTCAGGTCTTCCATGATTGTATATTTGTCTAACCATTCAATGACATTATTCTCTTCGCCTGGGCTTGTAAGGATAATAAAGTGATCACCAGTGTTCAGCACGTGTATAACATCTAGTATTCGGCCTCTGTCTGTAGTCAGGATCGTGTGGGTCCCCTGACCGGGATTAAGGTCTAATACAAGATTCGTAGATAAACGGTTGATCAGGTCTAGGGCATCTTCGCCGGTTGCCTTTAGACGGCCGACTTTGGAATTGTCGTAGAAGACTGCATTTGATATGGCTGCATCGTATGAATCCTGGTCAGCCGATGTATATGCGCTCATTATTATAATCTCCAATTCCCCTAATAACAGAAAAGGCGTCTCAAACGAGACGCCTTTAGTTTATCAGATGTTAGTGACCTTTATACTGCGAACGAAGTTCCGCATCCACAGGCTTTCTTGGCGTTAGGATTTTCGAATATAAAGCCTTTTCCATTAAGCCCATCAGAGAAATCCAACTCGGTTCCCACTAGGTAGATATAGCTTTTCTTGTCTACCATGACCTTAACGCCGTACTGCTCAACTATCTTGTCAGATTCGCGTTCTTGGTCCGTTATTGCCAAGTCGTATGTTAACCCTGAGCAGCCGCCACCCTTGACCGCTACACGAAGGCCGACATTATCCTTCAGACCTTCTTTTTCGGCGAAGTATTTGATTTTCTCTGCAGCTTTCTCGCTGATCTTTACGCCTAGTTCGACCCCATCCATGGTTATCGCCATAATTTTCTCCTCAGGGGTATTTTTACTTTAATTAATGATTATTGTATGTTTTAGTCTTATGTAAGGTCAAGGACCGTCTTTTACCATTTCTGGATTATAGGCAGTATCTCTTTCCCAAATAGGCCAATATTGCTCATAGTAGCGTCATGGGACATTCGGGATTCCTGTCCATAGAAAATCAAGTGCTCCATTCCGATTCTTCCGTGCAGGTATTCAAGTTTTTCTAGTACTACGTCCGGAGTGCCTGCGACTATGTGGTAGTTTTCTTTAAGCTCTTCATACGATTGCTGGGCTAAAGGCTTTTCACCTTGCCTTCGTGCTGCGACAGCTTGGCCTGCCTGTGTCCGATATCCTACAGGTGCCATGTACTCTCGTGGGCCTCTAGTTGTTGTGCCCATCCTCCAGAGAAAATGCTGTGCTTCCTCATCTGCTTTCTCTTGGGTCTCGGCGACATAGCAACATAGGAGATAGCCGAAATTGTCTTTAGATGGTTGCAGTCCGGCTCCTATTGAAGCCTCGCGGTAATGGTTGAAAAGTTCTTCCGTAACATCTAGATCAGTTAAAAATGCTACATATGTATAGCCATGCTCCCCACACCATATGGCTGTCTCTGGGCTAGCAGAACCTGGGACCCATATTGGTGGATGTGGTTTTTGTATGGGTACTATCCAGGGGTTCACGACCCGGAAGTTGTAATGTTCACCTTCCCAGCGAAATGGGCCGGGAGTTGTCCATGTTTTGATTACAAGGTCGTGGCATTCTTCAAACCTCCCTCGATTGTCCATTGGATTTCCGTTTGTTGCGAGGGTTTCCACTCCGGTACCTCGAACGAAACCCGAAATCAGGCGGCCACCTGATATGACGTCTATCATGGCTAGTTCTTCGGCAAGGCGGACAGGGTTATCGTGGATAGGTAAGATATTTCCCAGCATAAGGATCTTTGCCTGTTCTGTGATCCGTGCTAATACAGCGCCCGATAAATTGGTAGCTGCGTTCATACATGAAGGTGTATTGTGATGTTCATTGAGCATTATTCCATCGTATCCGAGCTGATCGGCGTAAATGCACTCGTCAAAGTATCTTTTGAATAGCCCGTTTGCGGTACTCGGATTGAAATATGTGTTGGGGAATGTCAATCGTAAAGAGGGGTATTTATCCCCCTCTTCATCAGGGTATTCATGATATGGGAATTCACTGAAATAGTAGACTTTCATATGAGATTACTGCTCCTGCTTTTTAGTCCTCAAGTGTAGTTATATCGCCAGGGTCCAGACCCAGTTCTCGTGCCTTTAGTAATCGTCTCATTATCTTGCCGGACCTGGTTTTCGGCAGGGTTGGCGTAAATTCGATTTCTGATGGCATTGCGATGGGGCCGAGTTCTTGGCGAACATGCTGTTGAAGGTCGTTTATCATTTTGTCAGAAGGGTCATTGCCGACACGGAGAGTTACGAATCCTTTGATGGATTCGCCTTTCAGGGCGTCGGGTTTACCGATGACAGCTGCCTCTGCGACAGAGGGATGGGAGACCAATGCACTTTCCACTTCAGCTGATCCGATACGGTGTCCGGCAACATTAAGCACGTCATCGGCTCTTCCTACTACCATGTAGTATCCGTCTTCATCCCGTAGTGCGACGTCGCCTGAAACATATACCCCTGGTATTGTATTCCAGTTTTCCGCATAGCGATCGGGGTCTCCGTAGACTGTCCTAAAGAAATGAGGAAAGGGTCTCTTAATTACTAATATGCCGCCCTTGTTCGGCTCTGCAATTGGTTGGCCCTCTCTGTCTACAATATCCAGTTCTGCTCCAGGAAGAGGCTTTCCTACCCTCCCGGGTCGGGCTGGCATGTTAGCCAGCGTTCCTAGGCAGGGACCTCCCGTTTCCGTTTGCCACCAGTTGTCTACTAGGTAGCCCCATTCCCCTCCGCCGCATATATTCTGGTAGGCCCATTTCTGAGCTTCTGGATTTAAAGGTTCCCCGGCACAGGTGAGAAAGCGCAATGATTTTAAATTGTATTGCTTTGGATAATCGTCCCCATGGCGCATGAGCATTCGGACCAGGGTAGGAGCTGTGAATATAACGTTGACGCCGTATTTCTCTATAATTTCATAGAATATGTCAGGTTTTGGGAAATCTGGTGCTCCTTCGCGAAATACTGTGGTAGCCCCTGCTATGAGCGGAGCATACACAATATAGCTATGTCCTACGACCCATCCGATATCGGATGTACACCAGAACACGTCTTCGTCTTTAACATCCCAAAATGTTTTGAAATGATAATATGTCCCAACCATATATCCACCATGGACATGTAAAACACCCTTAGGTTTACCAGTCGTGCCGCTGGTATACAAGATGTACAAGGGATCTTCTGAATCCATGACTTCTGCAGGGCACTCGATGTCCCCGGTTGCTAGAAGTTCATCGAAATCGATTTCCTTTGAGGCTTTTAAGTCTTTTATATTTGGCATATTGTCAGGGTCTACTTTTGATAAGTCCTTCTCACGGTTCCAAACAACGACATGGTCAAGGCAGTCCAGGTCTTTTGCAGCTGCGTCAGCTATCCCTTTAAGGTCTACCTTGTTGCCTCTTCTGTATCCTACATCCCCGGTTATAAGTAGTTTTGCGTCAGCATCGAGTATGCGATCTTTAAGAGATCCGATACTAAATCCGGCGTATACTACACTATGAACTGCCCCGATACGGGCACATGCGAGCATGGCTATGGCACCTTCAGGGCTTAACGGCATATAGATGACGACCCGGTCGCCCTTCCCGACACCAATAGAACGCAAGCCGTTCGCAAACTTGTTAACTAATTGAGCCAGGCGGCCATAAGTGAATATTCTTTCAGTGCCGTCTTCGCCAAGCCATATGAAAGCAGCTTTATTCTTTGTAGGGGAATTTAAATGCCGATCTAGGCAATTGTAAGTTATGTTGCATTGTGCTCCGAGGAACCATTGAAAGGTTGGGTAGTCCCATTGGAATACTTTGTCCCAAGGTTTAAACCAGTCTAGCTCCGAAGCTACTGATTCCCAGAATCCTTCGGGGTCTTTTATTGAGTTCTGGTAAGTCTCGTCGTAGTTTTGTAATGTGGCTTGAGCGGCTACATGTGAGGGAGGAGTGATTTCCCCTGTTTCTTGTAATAGATGGTCGATTTGGCCTTGTTGCACCATATTGATACCCTCTCAGATATTTATTGAAATCTAATCTAATCAGGGATATTAACAACAGCTTCAATTTCTATAACTAGTTCAGGCCGTACTAATCCGGCAACTATAACAGTGGAACTTGCGGGTGGATCAGTAGGGAATGTTTCTCCGCGCACTTTACTGAAAGAGGGATAGTCATTGATATCAGTTAAGAATGTTGTGATTTTTACAACATCACTCATAGAGGCCCCTACAGACTGGACAATAGTGGATATTCTAGACACTATTTGTCTTGCCTGGGCTTCACAATCGCCAACCCCAATTATGTTTCCGTCGTTATCTACAGAGACTTGCCCTGACACAAATAATAGGTCTCCGACTCTAACTGCGGGCGAGAAAGCTGGATTGGGAGCTAATGAATCTGGAACAATAACTGTACGTTTAGGCATTGGTTCCTCCTGTGTGTGGTGATGTATATGACTTTACAGCAAGCGTCAAGCAAAAGACCGGGAATCTATAGTTAATTAGAAATTGGGGCACGAATGTGGGTTTGTTAACTGTTAGATCAGGACCGAGCTCTAGTGACTGATGTGACTCCCCGAACCCCCTCAAGCTTTGAGAATAACTTTCCAAGCTGACCAAGTCCGGTAGTATGTAGTGTCAGTTCCATCGTAACTGTTCCATCGTCATTTTCTTCGGTTACTACAGAGGCAATATTGACCTTTTCTTCAGAGACTTTCATTGTCATATCGCGAAGAAGGCCTACCCGGTCGTACGCTTCCATATGGACCCTGACCGGATACAAATCTTTAATGGAACCCCAAGATACGTGAATAATACGCTCTTGTTCATCTTCGTTTTTCAGGTTGAGGCAGTCGTCTTTATGAACTGAGACACCTCGAGTTCGTGTGATATATCCCAGGATTTCGTCCCCTGGTATGGGGTTACAGCATTCGGCCATGCGTGTGAGCAGGTCTCCGACTCCCATCACAGATACTCCAGTATTGGGGCTCGAGAAAGCTAACCTGGATTTATTAGGGAAGGGGTCTTCTCGTTCTTGTTCTTGCCGACTTTGGGATAATCTGTATGCAACTTGGCCTTCCGTTATAACACCTGACCCTAGGGCAACTAGGAAATCTTCCATTCCTTCGTATTTTACGAGATTTAATACCTCGGTATCGGAAAGTGTTAGGTTCATGCGGCGTATTTCTCGCCGGAGTATGTCTTTACCTCGGGATATATTACTATCTCGGGCTTGTTGCTTGAACCACTGTCGTACCTTTCCTCGTCCACTGGCGGAATTAACGTATCCAAGGCTAGGGTTTAGCCAGTCAGGGCTTGGTCCACGCTCAGTCTTGGTCGTCATTATCTCTATGGTGTCTCCGTTCTGGAGAACCGTGTCTAGCCCAACTAACCTGCCGTTTACTTTGCCTCCGACACAGCGGTGACCTAGTTGAGTGTGAATTTTATAGGCAAAATCTATAGGAGTTGACCCCGATGACAGTTCTACTATATCTCCCTTTGGGGTATATACGAATACTTGATCGTGGAATATATCCTGTTTAACGGACTCGATGAATTCATCGGTCCCTGTGGCTTCACGCTGCCATTCCAGAAGCTGGCGCAACCAGGTCATTTTCTCCTCGAAAATGTTGTCTTTAGCTTTCCCCTCTTTATATCTCCAGTGGGCAGCAATCCCGTATTCGGAGAATTGATGCATCTCGTCGGTTTTGATTTGCACTTCTAAGGGCTTTCCGTCTTCACAATTAACTGTGGTATGCAGGGCTTGGTACATGTTCTCTTTTGGATTGGCGATATAATCGTCGAATTGACCCGGCATGGGGCTCCACAATTCGTGTACTATGCCCAAGGCTTTATAACAATCGGCCTTGTCGTTTACCAAAACTCGGAGAGCATATAGATCATAGATGTCGCTAATTTCTTTACCCTGGGACTCGTATTTGTTAATTTTCTGGTAAATACTGTAAATGCCCTTTGGTCGGCCACTTACTTCGGCTTTTAAATCAAATGATTCAAGATCTGCAATTAACCTATTGCAAACCCGATCGACGTAGGCTTCTCGCTCTACTCGTCGAGTAGCCAGCATTTTTGATATGTTTCGATATTCAGTCTCGTTTAAATGTCTGAACGCTAAATCATCCAAACGCCATTTTATTTCCCAGATTCCGAGGCGATGGGCTAATGGAGAATAGATATCTAGAGTTTCCTGTGCGATGCGTTTTCTTTTTTCCACTGGCAGTGCATCTAGGGTCTGCATGTTGTGTAGCCTATCCGCTAGCTTGATCAACACGACCCTGATATCTTCGGCCATTGCTACCAGCATTTTGCGAAGGCTTTCAGCGTACAGAAGGTCGGAGTCAGACTGGTCTGAGGCGGTATCGCCGGAGAGGCGATAGTCCATTCTAGTGAGTTTCGTTACGCCGTCAACTAATTTGGCGACCGGTTCCCCAAAAGAAGCTTTGATTTCATCATAGGTAATATCACAGTCTTCTATGACATCGTGAAGAAGGGCAGCCATTATTGTATCGGCGTCTAGTTTTAGCTCTGCCAAGAAATTAGCGGCTTCAAGAGGATGAGCTATGTAAGGTTCCCCTGACATGCGCATCTGGCCACGATGGCATTCTTCAGCGAAATAATAAGCTTTCTGTATTAAGTCAGCTTTATCATCAGGCAAGTAGCTATGTACTTGATCAAGCAATAATTGTGGTGCGGTGTCGGTTACCACCATATGCGTAATCCTGACATGATATATATTAGAAGTGATGATAATCTCTACGGGGAAGAAAGTCTACACATCGGCGTGCTGGAATCAGCGAAATGTGTGAACGAAATGGGTCAGAGACAGTAGGGATTTGACACGTAGCCGACGATACCCGTAAAGTTCAAAGATAAGAGAATGGCTCGTACTAAGGAGGCACAACTTTGGCTAACGATTATGACGTATTGATAATTGGAGGGGGGCTTGCGGGCCTGACTGCTAGTATCTACTCGGCACGCTATGGACTGTCCACGGGAGTAATAGAACTAATGATGGGTGGTGCGTCTATTATTAATTTGGAAAAGATTGAGAATTTTCCTGGGTTTGTTGAAGGCATTTCTGGAGCTGAACTCGGACCAGCGGCTCAGGAACAGGCAATGAATGTCGGTGTGGATTTCATAATGGCCGAGGCCACTGGTATTAAAACCGATGGGGAATATAAGGTTATCAGCACCGATTCTGGAGATTATCGAGCAAAAGCGGTAATAGTTGCCGCAGGATCTCAACTTAAACATCTTGGAATACCTGGCGAAGAGGAGTTTAATGGAAGGGGTGTATCACATTGTGCTACTTGTGATGGACCTATGTTTATGGGAGAAACTGTAGGCGTTGTGGGAGGAGGCGATTCTGCTGCGGACGAGGCTCTCACTTTAACTGAATACGCAGAAAAGGTGATGGTATTTCATCGCAGGGATGAACTAAGGGCTCAAAAGATTCTTCAGGACAGGTTACTGAGGAATCCTAAAATTGAGATGGTTTGGAATGCCGAATTGCAAGAGATAATCGGCGAAGACACCGTAAGCGGTGTGAAGGTAAAAAATGTTGTCACTAACCACGAAGAAACTATAGGGCTTACGGGACTCTTCGTTTATGTGGGACTAGAACCTAATTCTGGTATAGCTTCTGCGGTATCAAAGACTGATAATGCTGGCCATATCGATGTGAATCTTTCGATGGAAACTTCTACTCAGGGTGTATACGCTGTCGGTGATATCAGGCAAAGTTCTGCTAGACAACTCGTCGCTTCAGCTGGCGACGGCGCTACTGCCGCAGTAGGAGCCTTCAATTATATCCGTAGTAAAACTTGGTAATGGGGATTTTTTAGCCCGAAATCGCATTGTTACAGGCTTTTTGATATACTCTGCGGTGGTCTTGCCGTAATGGGCTGGGCGAATATTCGTACGCATTCATATAATCAGGGGGAGCCATGCCGGCTTATGCCGTAATAGGCGGACAGTGGGGAGACGAAGGTAAAGGAAAAATTATTGACTACCTTGCAGGTAAAGTTAAGGCGGTAGTCAGGTATGCAGGTGGAAATAACGCTGGCCATACTGTCATAAACGAGAAAGGGACTTTCCAACTCCATTTGATACCATCAGGAATTTGCTGGCCCGGTGTCTACGGGATAGTAGGGAACGGGGTCGTCGCAAACCCAGATGTTATGTTAGACGAGTTGAATCAGCTTGAATCTCGGGGCATAGATGTGAGTGATGTCTATGTCAGTGAACGAGCTCACGTCATTATGCCGTATCACATTGTTCAGGACCGTCTTGAGGAACAGGCGCGCGGTTCTTCTGCTATAGGGACGACAGGGCAAGGTGTTGGACCGGCGTATGTAGATAAAGTTAGTAGGGGAGGCGTTCGCTTCGGAGATCTATTGGAACTGGATGCCCTTACTGAAAAACTGAAATCTACAATCCAGTTTAAAAATAAGATTTTTACACAGGTATATGAAGGAGATGGAGTTTCCTTCGATGATGTTATAAAACGATGTCGGGAATGGGCGGAATGGATTCGTCCGCATGTTAGGTCTACAGATCAATTGATACATGACCTGCTTGATCAAGGGAATGATGTATTGTTAGAAGGTGCCCAAGGAACAATGCTTGATATAGATCATGGTTCGTATCCTTATGTTACCTCATCGTCCCCTACTATCGGTGGAGCCTGCACAGGTCTGGGAATAAGCCCGCAGTCCATTGCTGGAGTCCTGGGTGTATTTAAAGCGTACTCTACGCGAGTCGGCAGTGGGCCCATGCCTTCGGAGCTTCATGGCGATGCGGCAGAAAACCTTCGTGAAATAGCACATGAGTATGGAACTACAACGGGTAGAGCCCGGAGAGTCGGGTGGTTTGACGCAGTAGCAGGTCGCTATAGCAGGATTGTAAATGGTATGACAGGCATGGTTTTAACACGATTGGACATCCTAGACGGATTCGATACGGTTAAGATCTGTAACGGATATCGCGCTAATGGGCACGAGATAGATAGATTTCCCTCTAATACCGATCTTCTGGCCCAATGCGAGCCTGTTTACGAAGATTTCCCTGGTTGGGATACTCCTACGGCGGGAGCAACCACCTGGGAAGCATTGCCCGAGAATGCCCAGAATTATGTTAGACGCATCCAAGATCTCGTTGGTTGCCCAATACAGATTATTTCTACTGGTCCCAACAGAGAAGAGACGATTTTGCTCAGTCCAATAATCGGGTAAAATTCCCATGGAGGAGTACGGAAGGAATGCAGGAACAAGCGAAATTCGGTATTTATCTGAATGCTATCGAAGGAAAAGTCGTACGCATTAACTCCCCATATTGGATACCTGAACAGCCAGATTGGGTCTTATTAACTGAAGAGGTCAATACGACTCTATTGAATATACGGTCTATTGCAGCAGATAAAGGTCTCTCAACTGATGCGGGCAATATAACGTGGGGCAGAATCCCGTTAAAAGATTAGTGTCCGGTGATTATGAGGCTAAGATTACGCGTGGGAGAGTGACATGGCAGAAAGTGCATATGACTCACTCATAAGGGACCGTATAGAGGCTAAAGAACAGCAACTTTCTCCGTTTGCCAGCAAATCATTGAACTCAAAAGGCCGAGTCGTGCCAGAACCTCCTCCACAGATGAGAGGCGAGTACCAGAGAGATAGAGATAGAATTATCCACACCAACGCCTTTAGACGCCTAAAGCACAAGACCCAAGTTTTTATAGCACCTAGCGGCGATCATTATGTGACGAGACTTACACATACTTTAGAAGTCGCCCAGATAGGCCGTACTATAGCTCGAGCCTTGAATCTAAATGAGGACTTAATAGAGGCGATTGCTTTAGGCCATGACTTGGGCCACACACCGTTCGGGCACGTCGGCGAAGAGATGCTAGATCAACTATCAGAAACTGGTTTCGTGCATAGCGCTCAGAGTCTAAGAATAGTGGAAAGGCTAGCTAAAAATGGAGAGGGGCTTAACCTGACGTGGGAAGTCAGGGAAGGTGTTCTGAATCATTCGAAACCGAGAGGAGATTTTCTCCGACCTGGTCGAGAGGAAACTATAACACTAGAAGCGCAAATATGTAGAGCTTCAGATGCTATAGCGTATCTCAATCATGATATTGGTGACGCTATTAGGGCAGGAATATTATCTGTAGATGATTTGCCGGATGAGGTAAACACAAGGTTTGGAAAGACACATGCTTCGCGGATAAATTCTTTAGTCTGTGATATCGTGGACGCCTCTTGGAGTGCAACAGGGGCAGAAGGCGGGCAGGTTAATGCTGAGATAATCATGAGTAATGACGGGAGGAGATTAATGAACCTCCTTAGAGAGTTTATGTTTGATAGTGTTTATATGCCGATTAATGGAAACGCGGAGTCAACAATTGCAAGGGAAATTATGGGAATGCTCCATGGATATTTGATGGAAAATTCTGACCAGATTCCAGACATATATTTTCTCCATGAAGAATCAGTTGGACAGGCCGTCATTGATTACTTGTCTGGAATGACTGATTACTATGCTATTAGATTGGCTGAAAGGATAAGACCCGGCATCTCCGAAGGATTAAGCTTTAGGATTGCGCCCGAGTAATCGGAGGTTATTCTTTGGAGTGCTTGGCATAAATATGTTAAGAGATGTAATTCTACGGTTAGTTATAGGAGGTTCGCTAGACCAAGCGAGGCGGAGAACGAAAGTAGCATGCATTGCAGGGTATCTTTGGACTTTATTGAGTTTTGTTAGTGTGACCTCTTGGATATTCTTACCAGTTTCAGATGATACTGTCGGGCAACGACTGAGCTTGGGTTTGTATGTGGGACTAGTCTGCGAGGTTGGGGTAGTAGCATTTTTGTCATATGGTGTCATGCGAAGGAAACCTAAAATGGCTACCGCTCTGTTCTTCTATTTTTGGGTTAGCAGGTTATTCTGGTTATCTACTGGATTGATCAGCCTCAACGGCATTCCAAATATTGCGCGATTGATACTATTGCACCTTGTTCCCGTTTATCTGTTTTATCAGGGCATGAGAGGCGCTTGGACGCACCACTCGCTTACAAATCGTTATGATAACTGGGAGGCAGATGCGCTAGAGGACTAGGTTAATTCTGAAAGGCTGGCATAACTGTTTCAGCAAATTTCGATAGTTGATCTTTGAACACCTGTTTTGGCATCCCCATCGTTGAACCAAGGTTTATCCGTTCTAGCCCCGGATATTTTTCCTCGACCTTTTTCAGATGGTCGATAATCATCTCTGGGGTTCCACAGAGCCAAGCTTTATTCTGAGCAGCTAGCTCAATTGTTGGCAATTCAACGCCGCGCGCCTTCTCGGGGTTAGCCACGGCCTCGATTTGTTGTGGCTCGAGCTGCATCAAACCTAGTGGGGCGGCGAATTTCATAGCTTCCTCAAAGTAAGGGCGAGCTTCATCAATAGCGTTCTGCTGAGTATCAGATATGAAAAATCGGTAGCCGATCGCGAGATCTTCGCCTTTTGATATGATCCTGCCGTGACTCGCTGCAGCTGCCTGGTACATATCTATTCGTTCGTCTAGGACAGCCTCTGGGGTATTGGCTATTAGAGCTTTGATCCCCATACGAGCCATAAAATCTACGCCTTTGGGATTTCCGCTGACGAGAGGCTGCCAGATGTCGACAGGCTGATGTGCCGGGCGCGGAACAAGAGAAAGCTTTTCTAACTGGTATCCGCGGTATTCTACCTTTGCTGGGAATTCGTAGTGTTTGCCTTTATGGGAGAAGAAATCATTATTGAAGGCTTTTTGGATTACCTCTATTTGTTCCTCAAATAATTCACGGTTAGCATCAGAGTCACGCATAGGTGATCCGAAGGACTCGACTTCTCTACTGTGATAGCCCCGCCCTACTCCGAAAATCACCCTGCCGCCTGTCAGTATGTCTACGGTGGCGAAATCCTCTGCGAGCCTGAGAGGGTGCCACATTGGGGTAATATTGAAACCACTCCCGAATCTTAATGTTTTAGTTTGGGTAGCTAAGTATAAACTGAGCATCAATAAGTTCGGTATGCATTCATATCCTTCTGGCTGGAAGTGATGCTCTGCCATCCAAAACTCGTCATACCCTAAGGATTCCATATGTTTTGAAATGTCTAATGCCCAGTCAAAGGCCTGTGCAAGTTTTGCATTTGGGTAAAGCCTGTCATTGGCAGGCGTACCGCTTAGCCCCAAATTGTCGTCTACAATATGTCCTGCGTATGATGCACTAAAGCCGCGAATCATCGGTGATACCTCTGCCAAATAGGTTTATAAATTTCCGAACATAGACTTATTGGTTCGGTTAAGGATACTCTGATCCGATGCTACTCGTGTGGAGTACTAATGTCAATCTCAGCGGATAGCAAGCTAGGCTAGATTATTCAGGTTTAAACACTAGGGGGTGGAGCAGGGGCAGGATTGTATAATTCTAACCCTATGGTAGCAGGAAAAACGTTAATAATTTCGTCTACAGTCCACCGACTATCTTTTTGGATGGTTCTAACTGGCTCGGGTTCGTTCAATAGGGTAACTAGACCCTCAGTAACATGAAAAATGTGGCCGTTAACATGTGCAGACTCATCTGATGCCAACCACGTTACAAATGGTGCTACGTCGTCAGCTTCACCAAGCAGTCCCGCTCCGGCAGCAATACCGCGAGAATCTCTTAAATCTCTAGATTCTTGTGGGACGCTTGTAGTCATACGAGTGGCGGCACTTGGAGCTATTGAATTGACAGTGACTCCATATCGGCCGAGATCTCGTGCTGCTACGCGAGTCAGTCCGGCAATGCCATCTTTAGCAGCTCCGTAATTAGCCTGGCCAGAATTGCCGTATAAGCCTGATGTGGAACTAAATGTGATGATTCGTCCTGATCTTTGTTGTCTGAATATTATGGAAGCGTGCTTAACGATAGTGAAAGTGCCCTTGAGATGAACTGCGATTACGTCGTCCCATTCCTGTTCCGACATGTTAAAGATCATTCGATCGCGTAATATACCGGCGCAGGTAACGACTACATCGAGTTTTCCGAAATTGTCTATGGCAGTCTGGATTATATTCTCACCGCCTTGCATGGTCGCAACGGATTCAGTACATGCTACAGCGTTACCGCCGGCGTCTTTTATCTCACTGGCAACTTGTTCTGCGATAGATTGATCGTATCCAGAGCCATCGACATTAACCCCGGGGTCAACAATGACAACGGAAGCGCCCTCTTGGGCCATGAGGTGCGCAACGCCTCTACCTACTCCTCTGCCTGATCCGGTTACTATAGCTACTTTACCTTCTAAGTTATTGGGCATTG
>CAZVRK010000003.1:0-3765 GCA_964629875.1 uncultured Dehalococcoidia bacterium
GGCCAATTGTCATATGCTTGCTAAAAGGAGCCATCAAACATGAAAACTGAAAATATAGTGAATGACGAAGGCCAAGTAAAAACCTGCTATGTGTTCACTTCTTATGGCGACTTGTATATCAATGCCATTAAAGCTAATCCATTAACATTAGATGCTTTTCATAGGTACTGTGGGAATAGACTCAAAAGCGACAAATGGAATGGCGAATACAATCAAGGGGATATGTACGATTGGTGGAAAGGCAAACTTGAGGAGTATCTGGGCGTACTAGAGGGAGAAGGCGTTACCAATCTAACTTTTCCTGAAGCTAAGAAAGATACCCATCCGGAAATCTCCAAAGCCACCACATGGAATCTCGACACACCTGAACTGTTTACACTAGTATTCAGGATGTTCCCAGAGTACTTTCCTTCCACAGCACGCTATGAAGATATATTAGAAGCCTAATGTAGCCACATTCGCCGCCGTGTTCTTCCAGAAGGCTAACACTACCCTAACTTAGTCGAAACCGGTTCACTACGTCTAGATACACGTGTGATCCAAAATAACTATTAATAACAGGAACATAACTCAATAAAACGGACTCTGAGTCCTATCTCAACTTAAACAAAAAATCGTATCTAGCGCCGCTGATATTAGCATTCTGCACTAATAAGACATACGTGCCAGGAGTCAAAACTCTATATTCTCTGCTAGTGTTCATAACCGCCTCTGGCAAGGTATTAGTATTTTGAATATTTTTGCTGTAACTCAGTATATTTGAGTATAGATTCATTGGGCCAATATGACTCCACGCTTCTAAATACGGAATAATATTGGGCTCCGCCGTCCACTCTTCACAACACCCTGCTTTGATACCGTAAAATGCGACATCATCTTCCCCATAATAACTGGTCAAAAACAACGCCGATAACACCTTTCCTTCTGGAACCTCAAATTGAACGTATTCATGGATTCCTTTGCCATCGAACACTAAACGAAGATGTTCTTCGTTCTTGAGAAGTACTAATTGTGTGATTACCGAATGAGGTTGTTTTTCGGTTTCCGAGGTTACCGAACGAACATCTAACTGAGTCTTTCCATTTCTCTGACCGCCGGAATATTCTACTGAATCATGCGGACCCGCCATTGGCACATTCTCAATATTTGACGTGACATCTACGGAACCAGCATTCACGTCATCGGAATTCGTTGCATTGGTAGAGCTTTCATATGCCGGTTTGCTCAGGTATTCCTCAAAAACCAAATCATCTTTCAGATTTTCGTTCAACTCTATAGAGACATCAGAATCTGATGAAACTGATAAATCATCAATTAAACGGTTATCAATCGAGCTGCGGGTTACACTTTCTTCATCTAATGGCAAAACACTGTGACAGCTCACCAGTAAAAAGCTGACGAGAAACGCGAGTGAGATGTTAATCAATGATACCAATCGTTTATTTCCTTATACATACAATAGCCATAAGTTTCGACCCATCTTAGACCACCTTGTAGAAGGGTACAGGTCGCGTTAATATTCTGTAGATTCACAAAAATATAAGTTTAGGTGTTGTTCATGACTTCCCAAAATTATTTATGCTCAAAATGTAATGCCAATCAATACTCTACTACTCAAATCCGTACCACAGGCTCCGGTCTGTCGCGTTTCCTAAACTTACAAAACCAGAAGTTCTCAGCAGTATCCTGCAAATCTTGCGGTTTCACAGAACTTTACAAAACAGGACGCAGCGGCTTAATCGGTGATCTACTAGATATAATTACAAACTAATTACCAACTAGAGTGTACTGAATATGGATCAACCACCCACACAATATTTCAACTATGACATGTTGAGATACATAAAAACAGTGTCTGACCCAGACATATCTCCTGACGAGTCGTGCATTGCCTATACATTGGGCTGGATAGATACGGACACATTTACAAACAAATCTCGGATAATGGGTATAACTTCGGATAGCCATTTAGCAAAAGAACTCACATCAGGGGAAAAGGACTCCGCGCCTAAATTCTCACCAGATGGCCAAGTCCTAGCTTTCCTCAGAGTAGACGAGAATGATAAACGCCAGATAATGGTGTCACCTGTATCAGGAAGTCACCCTCAACAAATCACCGACCAGGCAGAAGGAATATTAGAATTTGATTGGTCTCCATCTTCCAATAAACTGGTGTTCAGTTCCCTTACTGAATCTGACATAAATTTAGGAGATACCGGGACAAGTGATAATAGCCCGGTTAAGATAGCCTCTAAGCTGAAATACCAATTTGATACATTAGGCTGGAGAGGAAATTCACATTTTCATTTATTTGTCGTTGATACTAACGACTTACAGACTGTCCAAATAACCGATGGCAACTCGGATAATTTAAGCCCCACCTGGTCTCCCAATGGAGATAAAATCGCATTTATTAGCGGCCGTAGACCAGAGAATGATGTCCACGCACTAACAGAAGTCTACGTTACAGAGTCTCACGGAGGCCCCGCTGAATTGTGGTCTGACTCACTGGCAAGCGTATCGGCCATCAGTTGGGCACCCGATGGAAGCAGACTATTAGCCATTGGGTCAGAAACTCCTGGATTCTTATCCACATGGCAAGGCTGGCTATATTCTTTAACACCAGAGAACTCTCCCTCCAAACATAGTGACGATTCTTTCAGACCATCAGTAGGATTTCCCGGCATTTCGTCGAGCCCCGAAATTAAATGGACATCAACAGCTTCTGTAATCCTTCTAGGGGATTCCGAAGGAGAGTCCTACGTTTACCGAGTTGACCTAAAAACCAACTCTGTTGAGCGCATCGGAACAGGCGGGATTCTTGCCTCCGACATGAGTGCTAACAATTCAGGTGACAAGGTTGTAATAAGCTGCTCCTCCACAGGCGATCCATCTACATTAATAGAATTGGATCTCACCCGAGATATGTCTTCGACTTTAACCTCCCACAACGACGCATATATAGCGCAGGTCATTCAACCATCAATGGAAAAATTTACTATCGCTCAACCGGATTTCGACATTGAATGTCGAGTTTTCTATCCACCACGCTTTGATCCTAGCTCCACATATCCTCTAATACTGGATATTCATGGTGGTCCCAACGGAGCTTTTTATGATTCTTTTGTTCCCTGGCAGCAGATGTTCGCCTCCCAGGGATATATCGTACTAGCAGTCAATCCTAGAGGATCATCTACGTACGGCGACAGTTTCATGATGTCCGTAATAAATGACTGGGGTGGTAACGATTACAACGACTTGATGGCTGCGGTTGATCATATAGCAAAAAGGCCTTATGTCGACAGTAATAGACTGGCGGTCCATGGTTATAGCTACGGGGGATATATGACTAGTTGGATTATTGGTCATACAAACCGTTTCAAAGCTGCGGTTATAGGAGCACCCTGCATCAACCTTCACAGCATGTATGGCACTTCAGACATAGGGACTAGTTTCGGAGAATTACAATGGGGAGTGTCCTTAGAGGTAGGAACTCCAGAGTCATACATCTTATTTGCGAACCAGCTACTATCAAAATCCCCGATAACCTATGCATCCCAGGTAGAAACCCCAGCTCTTTTGTTACACGGAGAATCAGATCATAGATGCCCCATAGGGCAAAGTGAAGAATATTTCACATTATTAAAACGGTTGGGGAAAAATGTGGAAATGGTAAGATTCCCTGAATCTTCCCATTTATTCCCGCGGTTGGGAAAACCAGTTATGCGAGAGGCATATTTAAAACATGCACTACAATGGTTCGAT
>CAZVRK010000003.1:3865-104721 GCA_964629875.1 uncultured Dehalococcoidia bacterium
TTGATACCACGTTTCATTCAACAGATCATGCGATAGTATCAAATCCATACCATTCTCTAAGACAGCTTTAAATTTCATATTTATACAAACATTACTGTCACTCATTCCACCAGTAATATCCCATAGATTAGTAATACTGGACACTTGGAACCAATTGTCTTCAATATACAGCTTATCAATCCGCCCATCTGACCCGCATTCCAATTTTACTATCTGATTGGTATCTTTCTCACCAACTATAAAGCTTCTCTCAATCGTACTTACCATGTCAGAACATCTCCTTAAGCCTTTTAAATTATTTTATAGTACATATGTTCTAAACTACAACTAGCCACTGTCATATCTCTGAATTTGGACAGTGTTTAATAAACAGGAGATGTTGTACAATTTATATATTCTGAATCTGGAGCGAACTACCCTGAAAACCGCGTACTACACCTATCCAATAATTACTTTGTTACTAGTAGCCATAGTTATGACAACCGGGTGTGGCCCTGCGTCAACTTCCACCAATGTTGAAACGGGACGCGAACAATTAGAAATACCAGTTGCAGATGAAACCCAAGGCGAGGTAGTCCAAACAACAAAAGCCAACACCGTTAGCTTACCTGATAACACTGCCACTCCAGACCCAGCAAAGACCATCATTAAGGGAAAAGACTCGACAAGTTTAGAAAACACCGCAGCTCGAGTCTATGATAACGATCCAACAGAGACCACTAACCAAACCGAAGACGTATCTGGGAACTCGGACCAAAACCAAGTAAACGTCTCTACAGAGGCAGCCAGTACTGCTACACCAGAACCAACAAATGAAGCTGAAGTGACTCAGAAGAAGCCTGAGGAAATACATGATTCGAATTCCTCAATGCCCGTATCTCCCATAGAACCTGTTGTTATACAACCAACCGAACCGCCGATTCCGAAACCAGAATGGCCTGAGGCTCCCGATTTCTCACTACCGAGTGCGCAAGGAAATCAAATTTCATTGTCAGAATACGAGGGAGATAAACACACTATACTGGTTTTTTATAGAGCTTACTGGTGAATGTTTTGTAAGATGCAGCTTGTAAAGTTGCAACAGGATTATTCAACGGTAGATTCTCTAGATGCTCAAGTACTCGCCGTAAGCACTGACGACCTCGAAGGTGCCGGATGGGCAGTTGCACAACAAGGTCTTGAATTCCCAGTGCTTTATGATCCCGAGGCCAGCGTTGTAAGACAATACGGAGTTTTCAATTCCACGGATGAAGGGAGAGCCCTACCCGCTACGTTCGTCATAGACAAAGACGGGTATGTACGATGGCAGTATTTAGGAAAAAGTACATCAGATCGCCCAGCAAACTCCCTCATATTTGAACAGCTACGACAAATCAACTCTGGCCCTGAATCCTAAAACATCTGATCACACAATACACAACTCTCTCTTACTGTGATATCATATTTCGTGGTTTCCTCACTTGCGCGTTATATTGGAAGGCTAATAAATGGATGTATCCCAGCTAATAAATTACGAACCTAATCCCAATATACCTGACTTTGGACCAGGCGACTCTGTGCGTGTGAACTTTCGCATCCGTGAAGGTGACAGAGAAAGAGTGCAGGCTTTTCAGGGTGTTGTCATCAGGAAAAGTAACGGGAAGGGGCCTTCTGCCAACTTCACAGTTAGACGTATCGCCAGTGGAGGAATCGGGATAGAACGCATATTCCCAATGAACTCGCCTCTCATAGACTCACTAGAAGTAACCAGACAGGGGTCAGTAAGACGAGCTAGGCTTTACTACCTGAGAGGATTACAGGGACGCGCTGCAAGAATTAAAGAAAAGGCCCAGCCAAGAAGACAAAGAGGCGAACAAAAAGCGACTTAATCAGTTTCATCACTATGACTAGACGATGAAATACGCAGAAGTAGCTGTCGATTCTAGAATACCCAACAAGCAAACGTACTCATACTCCATACCACAAGGTATGTCCGTAGAACCCGGCCAGCTAGTCTGGGTTCCTTTTGGCAGCGGAGTAGTACAGGGAATAATCTTTTGTCTAGTAAATACTCCCCAAGTAGAATCTACCAGAGATATCCTACAGCCTATAGAACCTTCACCCCTCATTCGACCTCATATATTGCAACTATGCGAATGGATTAGCAGATATTACCTATGCTCGTTATTCTCTGCACTGTCTCAGTTCCTTCCACATGGTATAAAAACTCAAGTGCAAAGAATGGTCCATCCAGGAAAAAGTTTTGACCCTAGCCAATTCTCTGACCATGAAGATATAAGTAACGCTTTATCAGAGCTCGCCAAGCGTCCTATAAAAGAATCCGATTTTAAAAAAATATTGGGTAAGAACAACCCTGCACATATCCGAAGAATGCTAACTAACTCCGTAATTTCCATTGAACACAGGCTAACGCGAGGAAGATCTTTCAAATATACATCGTATTTATACAGTCATAATCAGCCAACTACTGAAACCCCAAGATTATCTGACAAGCAACGCAAATTATTAGAAGCAGTTAGATCTTCACAGAGCCATTATCCGATAAGCCTCGCAAACAAAGAATTTGGCAACGGAGTAGGATTATCTTTAGTAAATAAAGGATTACTTGCCCAGGAATGGATAAGAGACGCCACAAATCCAGATAACTATTCAACTGCATATGATCCTAGCCCTATAACCTTAACAGCCAATCAAATATCCGCATTAGCTCGCATTTCAGATTCCATAGTTGATCCATGCAGACAAGACATTTTTCTGCTCCATGGAGTTACCGGTAGCGGTAAAACAGAAGTATATCTCAGAGCCATAGATCAGGTTATTAAACAAGGCAAACAAGCTCTTTATTTAGTTCCTGAAATACGTCTAACTCCTCAAACTGTTAGCAGAGTACAGAGTCGCTTCAAAGACAGAGTGGCAGTTATCCATAGCCAACTGACACCTCGAGAGCGATTTAACTTATGGTGGGACATTCACGATGGAAAGTACGACGTTATAGTAGGTCCCCGCAGCGCGTTGTTTACCCCAATTTCCCGTCTCGGAATTATAGTAATAGACGAAGAACACGAATGGACTTATAAACAAAATGACACAGCACCCTACTATCACGCCCGAACAGTAGCTATCGAATATGCTAGCATGAGTAGAGCTACCGTTATATTGGGAAGTGCCACTCCGTCGATAGAGTCTTACCAAAAAGCTTTGAGCAAGTCTTACACATTACTGGAATTGCCCAATCGTATAGGAAGCAAAAGCGTAATCACGCAGGCTACCGAATCGTCAAATAATGGCGAACTCGCTGAAGCTTTAATTTGTGACATGCGTGAGGAACTAAAGTCGGGCAACCGAAGTATATTTAGCCGTAAGCTCCGAGAAGAACTCACCTCATGCTTGTCCCGAAAAGAACAGGCCATACTATTCATTAACCGGCGCGGTAATTCCCCTATCGTACAATGTAGAGATTGCGGGCATGTTATGGCATGCAACAACTGTTCTGTCACATTAGCATTTCATTCAGATACACAGAATCTGTTATGCCATCTTTGCAATCGCAAACGAAATACTCCAAACAAATGTCCCAAGTGTCAGTCAGCTAACATCCGCCAACTCGGAATAGGAACACAGCGTATTGTTGAAGAGTTACAGAAACTTTTTCCTAACACAGTAATTGACCGATGGGACTCTGATTCGCAAAAATCGGAGTCGTCATCAACTGAATCTATGCGTTTCCTTGAAACAGGGGCTACTCAGATACTAGTAGGCACTCAAGTCGTGGCTAAAGGACTAGATATCCCTAACGTTACCCTAGTGGGCGCAGTATTAGCAGACATAGGATTACATCTACCAGATTTTCGATCGTCAGAAAGAACCTTCGATATACTATGCCAGTTGGCAGGTAGAGCAGGGAGAGGATCAAAAAAAGGGCAAGTAATAATCCAGACTTATAGCCCTACTGAATGGCCAATCATAGCTGCATCAAAACAAGATTATAGTGCTATGTTTCGAAATGAAATACACGAGAGAGAATCTCAGAAGAATCCACCGTTCAATGACTTAATACATCTGGTCTATAGAGATACAAATTTGGCAACAGTAGAGCAAAACACTCAGATAATGCTGAACACTCTAACCAAAAAACTCTCAGAGGAAGGTAGGACAGATGTTGAATTTCTCGGGCCAGCCCCTGGATTCCCTTCACGCGTTAGAGGGAAGCACCGTTGGCACATTATATTAAGAGGCCGTAATCTTCATAGTTTCATCGAACCTATACACTTTCCTCCTAACTGGACAGTTGATGTAGATCCATCCTCAGTAATGTAGCCTTCTTTACACTATCCAAACTAGATAGCTATAATTCAATCTCGGCAATGTTTAATTAACTCAAGGAGGCTGCTGAGTTGCCTTTACTCAAAATGCGGTTGGTTCCTGATCCGATCCTGCGCGAGCACGCCAAGAAAATCAAACGTATCCCTGACAATTTTACAAAATACACATCAGATATGATTGAAACAATGCACGTAGAACACGGGGTAGGACTTGCCGCTAACCAAGTGGGGTCACTCCAAAAAGTTGCTGTAATTCAATTACCTGAATGGGAAGAAGCAATCATACTAATAAATCCTGAAATTACTAGACGAGAAGGCGAGAGAGAAGTAGAAGAAGGATGCCTCAGCATACCAGGATACCGAGGGACCGTAACAAGATCGGAGAAAGTCAGGGCCAAAGCAATTGGATTAGATGGCAAGATAATAAGGATCAAAGCTGAAGGATTATTCGCCCAAGCATTAGAGCATGAAACGGACCATCTAAATGGTGTTCTATATATAGATCACTTGGTATCGCAAGACAGTCTTACCAAAATTACATATGAACCTGATGAAGAAAATAAACAAAATTCACCCGACGACACTATTTCTGACACAGTAGAAGACTCTAACGTTGAAAGAAACTGATACGTGGCACTCATCTTAATGGAATATTCGGCCAAATAATTGCGACACATAGATCAACTAGATATTTTTAAATCAATATCCAATTTACTAGATGCTGATAGTAAAGATATATATATCGTAGGTGGTTTCATACGCGACTCGCTGTTGGATGAACCATCTAATGATGTAGACATGGTTGTTAAACAGGATCCTATTGTTCTCGGAAACAAACTAGCACAAATTACTGGCGGCCATAGCTATAATTTAAGCTTGGACCATCATGTCACACGCGTAGAAATACCAGAAAACGACCGCACCTTCAGAATCGATTTAACACAAATAGCTGGTAATGTTGAAGATAATTTATGCACCCGTGATTTCACCATAAATTCTATGGCTGTGCCACTAAATCGTTTTACCTCAAACCAGTGGAAAGACAACATCATCGATCCCCTGAATGGTATGTCTGATCTTCTCAATAAAACTCTTAGATGCAGTAACTCAGATGTATTTTTACAAGATGGTCTCCGGCTACTTCGCGGCGTAAGGATTGCAGCTAAACTAAAGTTCCGACTTGATCCATACACCGCTACTCTTATGAAGTCGCATTCGCACAATATAGAACGGGTATCTCCTGAAAGAGTTAGAGATGAATTTTTGACAATATTGTCGACACATTCGGCTCACAGTCAACTAGCAATCTTAGATCGCCTAGATATTCTGTGCCGCATAATACCGGAGCTCTCTAACACAAAGGGAGTAGACCAACCTAAAGTACATTATTGGGACGTTTGGGGGCATTCAATACATGCGGTCGAAGCCGCTGAGATGGTAACTTTAGGGCATCATAATTCCGCTATCTACTCGTTGGTGCCATGGACACAAGAGATTGAATCTCATTTCAACCAAACTATTACCGATGGTCACAACAGAAGAACGATATTAAAATTGACAGCCTTGTTACATGATATCGCCAAACCGCAAACTAAATCGACTGATTCAACAGGAAGAACAAGATTTTTAAGGCATTCGGAAGAGGGCGCAGAGATAGCCAATGAAAGGTTATCGGCTCTAAGGTTGAGCAGAACCGGCATCAAATCAGTCTGCAAAATGATTGAAGAACACCTGCGACCAACAAACATGAGCCATGACCTCGAGTTACCCACTCCTCGGGCTATATACAGGTATTACAGAGATTTGGACAATGTTGCTATAGACACTCTGTATTTGGCTATGGCAGATTATTTGGCAGCAAAAGGTCCAGAAATTGCGCCTGATAACTGGGCTAAACATGCTAGAATGATTGCGCATATTCTGGAGACGGGTTCAATCCAACGTAAGAACAATAAAAAACCTACTCGGCTATTAACTGGAACGGATATTATTGACGAGTTCGAAATTCAGCCAGGGCCACACATCGGAGAAATCCTAGAACACATCAATGAATCCCAGGCCGAGGGCAAAATACAAACCAAAGAGGATGCACTGACTTTAGCAAGTCAATACATCTCGAATTTACATCTCAGGGGTAATTAATGCGAGGACGAAGCATAAAAGTAACAATTCTAGTATTGATAATACTAACCCTATCCATACTATCTCTGGCATTCTCAGAGATTGACGTGAATGTACCCGGAGTGGGCAAATTCCAACGCGGCAGCATTGGCCCGTTGGGCTTAAAACTAGGCCTAGACCTCCAGGGCGGCGCTCACCTAGTCTACCAGGCAGAAGTGGGCACAACGATTACAGCTACCGTACCAGGTCCGGCTGACGAAGATGATGTTAGCTCTGAGATAAACAAACTTAACATCGAATCCTTTAAAGCAATTGTCACGACCCTTGATGAGGATACAATTCAAATAAAAGGAACTCTCTTAGCTGATTCTGAACGACAGCAAGTTAGGAATGTCCTAGAGGAGCTTTACGGACCCATAACCGATGAAAATAATTTCAAAGTAATTGATAACACCGCCCCTTCGTCGGATCAAATGACAGGAGCTTTAGACATAATTGCCCGTCGGGTAAATGCTATAGGTACTGACGACCCATTAGTTCAAAAATTTGGTGACGACAGAATAATAGTTCAACTGCCAGGCGCTAGTGGAACTATCATCAACGTCCAATTTGTTGCTCCAGCTGATTATTCAGCAATAAATGAAACATTGCGTCTAGCTGGATATGACGATTACGAAATTGACCAAAAATCCGATACCAAGTATAGGATAAAAACAAGATCACTTAGCCTTTTGAAGCAAGAATCTATAGCAAATGACCTCAGGGATGCTATTGGTGATTATAAATCATTCGATATCACAGGCGGCATAGAAGCAGCCAAATCATTGATTGGAAATACTGCTAGCCTCGAGTTTAAACTTAGAGACTGCACTGATAATTTTTGTGAAACATACCGAGACTCAGACCTTGGTCTCACAGGGGATGATCTTCAAGAAGCTTACGCATCAACCAATACTACAACTGGTGAATGGGCCGTCAATATCCAGTTTGATAGCAGAGGGGCAGACATATTTTCAGACCTAACTAAAGATATAGTTAATGATTCCTCAAAAAGAATCGCTGTATTTTTGGATAGCGATCTACTTACAGACCCCGTAGCTAGAGCATGGATACGGGATGGTAGGAGCCAAATAACCGGTAGTTTCACTAGAGAATCTGCTCAGACGCTCGCCATACAACTCCAATCCGGAAGATTACCCGTGCCACTAACACTAATCCAAGAGAGCGAAGTAGATGCGCTACTAGGCTCAAAGTCTCTAGAGATGAGTCTACTAGCGGGTTCTATTGGACTACTATTAATCATACTATTCATGATTGCTTATTACAGGTTGTCTGGATTAGTAGCCAGTATTTCATTGGTATTCTATGGAGTAGTAGTACTAGCTATTTTTAAACTAATACCTGTGACTTTAACACTACCGCATCTCGGAGGATTTATCCTATCAGTCGGGTTAGCCGTCGATGCTAACATCCTAATATTTGAAAGAATGAAAGAAGAGATACGAGTCGGAAGAACCTTAGCATCATCAGTAGAAGTTGGGTTCGGTCGCGCTTGGCCCGCCATACGAGATGGAAACATTTCTACCATAATCACTTGTGCCGTATTACTTTGGTTCGGAACAAGGCTAGGCGGGGGCTTAATAAACGGGTTTGCACTAAGTTTGTTAATCGGTGTCATAGTCAGCATGTTCACAGCAGTAGTGGTCAGCCGGAATTTATTACAACTCCTGGCTTGGTTTGGACTGACGCGTCACGCAAACCTATTCAGCCCCGAAAAAATAAATGCTGGTCGCGACACTAATCGTTCACAGACCCCCAGCGGAGGCAGATAAATTGTTAGATATTGTAGGTAAACGCGGCTGGTATTTTTTATTTTCAGCCATAATCATCGTGATCGCACTGATTTCGTTGATAATGCCACCAGGCTGGTCAACTCTTAACTCTGGTCTAAAGCCAGGAATCGACTTCACTAGTGGGTCTGTGTTGGATATAAGCTTCTCGAAACCTGTAGATCAAAACTTAGTTTACGAGCAAATGAAATATCTCGGGCACCCTGAAGCTTTGGTTCAAACAACCGGAGCCAATTCTGTAATAATTCGGACAAAAGTTTTAAAGGAATCTGAGGGATCTAACGAATCCGAGCGACAGTCTATCCAAAGGCATTTGGAGAAAACAATATCGCCCATTGATTCACTAGCTTTTGATTCCATATCGCCAATAATAGCGCGTGAAACAATCCGTAATGCTCTCTTCGCTATGGTAGCGGCCTCAATATTTATATTGTTGTACATATGGTATGCATTTAGGAGAGCCCCAAAGGCGTATAGGTACGGTATCAGTGCCATCATAGCTCTATTACACGACACAATCATTATCCTAGGATTATTCTCTATTTTAGGGAAGACCATTGGAATGGAGGTCAACGCAACTTTCATTATCGGCATATTAACTGTAGCAGGATATAGCGTTAACGATACAATCGTAGTGTTTGACAGGATACGTGAAAATGTTATCCGCCATCCAGAAAGAGATTTCAGCTCGCTCGTCAACACTAGTATCGTTGAGACTATAGGAAGATCTATGAACACTAGTTTGACTACTTTTGTAGTATTACTAGCTCTGTTACTAATCGGGGGAGATAGCATTAGAGGACTTATACTAGTTGTCGCAGCAGGTGTACTGGTAGGAACTTACAGTAGCATTTTTATTGCAAGCCAGTTCCTCGTAATATGGGATAGGAAAGAGTTCCGGAGCATTTTCCGGTTACGACAAACTCGCAGTGAATCCGCAACTAGCAACCTGTCCGCTTAAAATCATATACATAAGACTTTCGGCGGTAACTACGGATCTGTATCGCACAGATCCGTAGTTACCGAAAATCCATACCCCTTAAATTAAAGCAGCTAATATAACATGTCACATTGGAATTTATTCATATCGCAAAGTATCCGTATTATCGGTAAAACCATTGGATCCGGATTTGGCTCCGGATTATCTCCTGTAATACCAGGAACATCGGGCAGTTTGCTCGCAGTAGCAATATACATGGCCTCTCCAATTGAAAGCGATTCACTGTGGGCAATCGCCATAATTGTTACAGGAAGTGTACTCGGAATATGGGCTTGCAATACACTCGTCACAGAAGATGACAAAGATCCTCAGAAAGCGGTGTGGGATGAATTCATAGGCATGTGGATTACGTGCCTATTTCTACCAAAGGAAATGCTATGGATAATAGCAGCTTTTATCTGCTTCAGAATACTAGATGTGACGAAGCCTTATCCAGCCCGCAAACTTGAAGGGTTAGCTGGAGGACTCGGGATAATGGCTGATGATATATTAGTTGGTATATACGGTGCCTGCATCTTAAACATTGTTCGCATTTCACTATCGTTATGGTAATAAATACACTCATCTCATTTTGTACGTATTTGCCCACAAATAAGCGCTATGTTATACTCGGATCGTGTGCGAATGAACGTGCTGGGAAGTTCCTGCGCGTCTAACGAACTATCAAACAATTAGACAACACCATCACTGCGAAAATACATAATAGTATGAACCCTAAGGAGGTCATCGTAACTTATGGTACAGGCTCCTGAACGACCTACGAATACAGGCGACAATCCTGAGAATGAAAATCTCACTATGAAGTCTTTGCTAGAAGCTGGAGTCCATTTCGGTCATCAGACCAGACGATGGAACCCCAGAATGAAACGTTATATTTTCACCCAACGAAATGGCATTCACATACTTGATTTGCAGCAAACGCTTGGGCTAATTAACGACGCCTATAGTGCGATGGTACAAGTCGCGGCAGAAGGCGGAAAAATACTATTCGTAGGAACAAAAAAACAGGCTCAGGAAGTCATGCAAACCGAGGCCGATCGATGCGGCATGTGGTACGTTAACCAGCGATGGTTAGGTGGCACTCTGACTAACTTTCAAACCATTCAGACTCGAATAAAATACATGTTAGACCTTCAACAGAAAAGGGAGCAAGGATACTTCAGGCTGCTACCAAAGAAGGAAGCTGTGCGGTTAACCGACACTCTAAATCGCCTGGAAAAGTACTTTACGGGCCTCAAAGACATGACGGCTCCTCCTCAAGCAATGTTTGTTGTCGATATTGCTAAAGAAGACATATGTATAGCAGAGGCTCGAAGGATGGGCATTAAAATATTCTCCATAGTAGACACAGATTGCGATCCTAGCCTCATAGACCATCCTATACCAGGTAACGATGATGCTGTCAGATCCATTCGTTTAATTACCAATCGTATGGCAAGCGCAATAATTGAAGGGACAGCGCAGAGAGAAGCCTTAATCGCAGAAGCCGCGATGTCAGCACAAGAAACATCTGACGAGGCTGCCTCACTCGATACTAGTAATCTCAGCGATGAAGAACTAGAACAAATTGCAGTAGAAAGCATGCCTTTGGAAGAGCTAGGGCAATTAATGGAACAGGCTTCATCTTACCGAACTGAAACATCCGAAGGGCCTGAAGAGGAACCTACACAAGAAAGCTAAACTTGGCCCGTGAACCTAAGGAGGGGAACCCTTGCCAGTCACAGTAGATGATATAAAAACGCTTCGCGAAAATACCGGAGCGGGTATTATGGAATGCAAAGAAGCGCTGGAACAATCTGATGGTGATCAGCAGAAAGCGTCAGATATCCTTCGAGAGAAAGGATTCGCACAAGCAGCTAAAAGATCAGACCGAGACACCACACAAGGAGCAATTGAAGCTTACATACACACTGGGGGAAGAGTAGGAGCTCTAATAGAATTAGGATGCGAAACAGACTTCGTAGCAAGAACTCCAGACTTCAAAGATTTAGCTCACGATCTAGCTATGCAAGTCGCAGCAATGGCACCTGAGTATATAGGGGATGGAGACCACCCAGAAGATGACAAACGCCCCGCCGCCCAGATTGATCTACTTGCCCAGCCTTTCATTAAAGATTCTTCACAACAAATTAGCGACCTGATACAAGAACTAGCCGCAAAAGTAGGGGAGAACGTTAGGGTAGTCAGATTTCGTAGACTAGCACTAGCAGAATAACGCGCTTCAATACCATGAGTCAGGCCAAATATAGCAGAATACTACTTAAACTTAGTGGCGAATCTTTGAAAGGGTCCGCCCAGTCCGGCATAGACCCCAATGCAGTAAATTACCTAGCTAAGCAAGTAACTGAGGCAACCAACATTGGCGTTGAAATAGCAATAGTTATAGGCGGAGGCAATATCTGGCGCGGCGGAGAAGCCGAAGCCCAGGGAATGGATCGTTCAACTGCGGATTACGCCGGCATGCTCGCTACCGTAGTGAACGCTCTCGCCCTACAAGATGCCTTAGAAAAATTAGGTGTAATAACCAGAACCCAAAGCGCCTTACAAATGCAGGCAGTGGCTGAACCATACATAAGACGACGCGCTATACGGCACCTCGAAAAAGGTAGAGTGGTTATTTTTTCAGCTGGTACAGGCAATCCATACATGACAACTGATACGGCATCGTCACTACGTGCTTTAGAGATAGGTGCAGAAGTACTACTTATGGCCAAAAACGATGTAGACGGTGTCTATGACTCAGATCCCCACGTAAATCCCGACGCAGTATTGTTTAAATCATTAGATTATATGGATGCCTTAAACAGAAGACTCGAAATAATGGATTCGACAGCGCTATCATTGTGTATGGATAACAAGCTCCCAATCGTAGTATTCAATATATTTAAGAAAGGCAACTTATCGGAGATACTTGCTGGGAATGAAGTTGGCACTACCATAACAGGGAGGGATTAGTTTATGACAAGTGGAAACGATAACCTAACACCAGAAGTAATACTATCTGATACGGCTGATCGGATGACCAAGTCTATAGACGCTCTGAGAAGAGAGCTATCAACTCTAAGAACTGGGAGGGCAACCCCAGCACTGCTTGATAACATACATGTCGATTACTATGGCGCATCTACTCCTTTAAATCAATTGGCTTCTGTAAGCGCTCCTGATGCGCAGGCTATTATCATACAACCATGGGATAAAGGATCCATTCAGGACATTGAAAAAAGTCTAAGCACTTCTGAACTGGGATTTAATCCGTCTAACGATGGCAATCAAATCACTGTGCCAATACCTCCGCTGACTCAAGAACGCCGCCTTGAAATGGTTAAACTACTAAAAAAGAAAATAGAGGATGGCAAAGTATCAGTCAGAAACGTGCGTAGGGATTCGGTAGAACGTTTGAGAAAACTTGAAAAAGACAAGTCCATTTCACAAGATGATTCGCGGAGGGGACAGGACCAAATTCAAAAGTCCACAGATAATCACACTAAGTTGATAGACGATATCGCTAAGGCAAAAGAAGAAGAAATCACCCAGGTCTAAGAGATGAAATCGTTGCTCAAGCTTGTTAAGTCGTCTCATAAAAACAAAGTACCCGCCCCCAACCATATAGCCTTCATCATGGACGGAAATGGTCGCTGGGCAGGGAAAAAAGGCCTTCCTCGAATATCAGGACACCAGGTAGGCGTAGACAATATCCCCAAAATACTGACTCATCTTGAAAAAAGAGGGGTCAAATTTGTTACTATTTTCGCGTTCTCCACTGAAAACTGGAATCGACCGACGGGAGAAGTTGACGGTCTTATTCGCATTTTACAGGAATCACTAGACAGTCAAACCCCAATCTTACATAAAAACAATGTCCGGATCATCCATATAGGGGAATTAATAAACCTTTCCGACGATATCATAGCGTCTATCAAATCAGCTGAAACTCTTACACTAGATAATGATGGAATTACTCTAAATGTAGCATTTGATTACGGCGGTCGGAACGAAATACTTAACGCAGTAAAAAAAATAATTTCCGCAGGAATATCGCCTTCTGACATCACGGAGGGAAGTTTTTCTAATTATCTATATACGTCCGAATCTCCAGATCCGGATTTGATCATCCGCACAGGAGGAGAATTAAGATTAAGTAATTTTCTGCTATGGCAGTCCGCTTACAGTGAATACTACCACACAAAAGTAATGTGGCCAGACTTCCAAGAAAAACACATTGATAAGGCACTTCGCTCGTTCAACAGACGGCAACGGCGTTTCGGTAAAGTGCTGGATGAGGCATAAATTTGAGAACTCGCATCCTGACATCAGCAGTCGGGATACCAATAATACTCGCCACAATCTGGTATGGTCCTATTACAGTATTACTAGTGATACTAGTTCTTGCCTCAATCGCGGCATGCGAAATTTACGGGCTCTACAAAATCGACAATCGCGGATTACCTAAAGTAATCGGAATAATATGGGTAGTCACCCTCGTACTAAGTCCGACAAACTCTTCAAACTTAAGTACATTACTTACCCTCAGTTTATGTGTTACCTGTATAGGGATATTTACATCGACACTATGGCTAATAGTCTACTCTGACAAATCTCACTTTGTCCCTGCTCTATTATGTATGACCCTAACCTGCACATACATTGGAATATTAATGGGACATTTCCCAATGTATTATGACATTGAATATAGTATCTATTCAGGCAAAATGTGGCTGCTATTTGCAGTATTTGCCACTTTCACAACAGACACCGCAGCTTTATTGGCAGGAAAAACATTCGGACGCCATGCGCTCGCACCTAGAATCAGCCCTAATAAAACATGGGAAGGATCTATAAGTGGCATTATAGCTAGTGTCTTATTCTCCATAGTTTTCTGTTACATATCGGAAAATGCACAGTATTTATGGCAAATGACGGCACTAGGTGCTACAGTAGGAGTCGTTTCCCAATTAGGAGATCTTACAGAGTCCAAGATTAAGCGTACTTTCAATGTGAAAAATACAGGTGGTTTGTTACCTGGCCACGGAGGACTTCTAGATCGTTTAGATAGCCTCTTGTGGTCTATCCCGATAACATACTATCTCATCCTTACGATATTTTAATTTATGAAGAATATAATTGTGCTAGGGTCTACTGGCTCTATAGGTCGACAAACTCTTGATATTGTCAGAGCCTTTCCAAAAGAACTAAATCTCATAGGTTTAGCTGCTGGCAACAACGTTGCTTTACTGGACGAACAGATAAATGAATTTGCACCGAGTTACTATTATTCGCAAAAGTCATATACCCCCAGTAATAAGTCGTCAAAATACTGCTCTATAGAGGACATGGTGAGCATACACGAAGTAGATCTAGTAATGGTATCTACAGCGGGATCGGTTGGACTCATACCAACGCTGAAAGCTCTCCAACACAAAAAGCAGGTTGCCCTTTCCAACAAAGAACCAATTGTTATGGCAGGTCACTTAATCAAGCAATACGAAAGCGAATTTGGCGGCACATTGTTGCCAGTGGACAGCGAACCCAGTGCTATATGGCAATGCATTCAAGGGGAATCAAACAATGTGAGACGTCTTATCCTGACAGCATCTGGAGGGCCATTCAGAAACACCCCCATTGAAGATTTGCACAACGTAACCCCATCTGATGCTCTCAAGCACCCTACATGGAGTATGGGCCGCAAAATCACGATAGACTCATCCACAATGATGAATAAAGCTTTTGAGGTTATCGAAGCCAAATGGCTGTTTAACATGGATTATGATGATATAACAGTCATGATTCACCCCCAGAGCACCGTACATTCAATGGTTGAATTCTTAGACGGCTCCGTTAAAGCACAAATGGGACCTCCCAATATGAGACTTCCAATTCAATATGCTCTATTCTACCCGGACAGAAAATCCAACTCTCAAATCCCTAGGCTACCGACTGCTAGTGGCTATAACCTTGAATTCCTACCACTAGATTCTAAGGATTATCCATGCTTTGAACTAGCATTGGATTATGCCCGAAAAGGGGGAACATTTCCTACAGTAATAAGTGCAGCCGACGAAGTGGCAGTCCAATCATTTTTGGATAGCAAAATACGTTACACTCAAATTCCCAAAATACTTGATCAAGTATCATCAGCACACACAAATCTCATCAATCCTACACTTGAAGACATATTAGCAGCAGAAATTTGGGCAACTAATAAAGCCCAACAATTAGTTTTGGCATCATAAATGGTACAAACAATATTAATAGCAATAGGGTCATTCTTACCAATGTTGGTAATGTTGGTAGTAATCCATGAACTGGGACATTATTTCACCGCTAAGTGGCTGGGGGTAAAGGTTCTAGAATTCGGAGTAGGATATCCTCCTCGAGCTTTTGGAGTTTATGTAGGAAAGACCAAAGTATTGCTCACTTCAGAAACTCAACTGATTAATTTTTCTAATCTCGATTCATTAGACGTTGGAACTTTAGTTCGCATCTATTCTGAGTCAGATGGTGACAATCTATTGATCGCCAGAGCTATTGCGGTTCAGAATCCTAACAGTAAATTCCCATCCAGCCCAGAGATAGGTCTATCAAACGCAACTTTGCTACAGCACGAAGGAAAGATCAAAAGCGCCGCACCTGATCATTTAATAATTTCTGACATGCTGTACTCTGTAAACTGGACTCCTTTGGGTGGGTTTGTGCGTCTTGCTGGAGAAAACGATCCTTCAATACCTCAAAGCCTTGCTAGTAAAAGCCCTCTATCAAGGGCCATAATTTTGATAGCGGGCTCACTTATGAATGCCATATTTCCAATAGTGGTATTCGCCATATTGTTCATGATCCCACACGACACAGTAACAGGGAATGTCGTAGTCTCTGATGTATCTCCCAATTCTCCTGCAGCCATGTCCGGAATAATACCAGGAGATCATATTGTAAGGACCAATGGAAAAACTATTGAGTCCACATCAGATTTAATTCAAAGCATAACATTAAATGCTGGATCTGAAATGGAGTGGATCATACTTCGGGATAGCTCTTCCGTAACTATTCAAATAAATCCGAGAATCGACCCTCCTAAAGGTCAAGGGGCTACAGGAATCCGGATTGAGCTAGAAAATAGGGTTACCACCAAAGAATTTCATCCGCCATGGACAGCCTTGGCCTTGGGAGTAAGCAGCACTTGGGATATGTTAGTCCTTATGAAACAAGAAATTAGCAGATGGATATCCGGCACTGCTAATCCTGAGTTTTCAGGCCCCATAGGTATTGCTCAAATCACTGGTGAGATAACAACTCAAGGCGGCGCTAGAGGATGGTTGATGCTTTCAATATTAATCAGTATCAACTTGGCAATACTTAACATCCTCCCCATTCCGATGTTAGATGGAGGCAGGCTATTATTTGTCATCATAGAATGGATAAGACGAGGAAAAAGAATACCGGCAGAAAAAGAAGGCTTGGTTCATATAATTGGATTTGTTGCGTTGATTGGTCTAGTAATATTAGTCAGCGCTAACGACATAAATCGTTTATTGCAAGGGGGAAGTCTCCTCGGTGGTTGATGAATCAATCAATACCAGCCTATATAACCTTATTCATTCAGTGTCACATTCTAGTATCAATAAAAAAATTCCTGTAACATATACTCCACTGCTCTAACATTTTAACCGCGTGAGATTGTGATTATGATAAAACGACGAGTAACCCGCCCTGTCCAAGTGGGCAGTGTTCAAGTCGGAGGTGGTTCCGACATAACCGTCCAATCAATGACTAAAACAGATACCCGAGATGTTAAAGCTACTGTGCGTCAAATACACGAACTAGAAGAGGCCGGATGTGAAATAATCAGGTCAGCTGTACCAGATATGGAAGCGGCCTTAGCCATAAAAGAGATAAAGAAACAAATAAACATCCCATTAATCGCAGATATACATTTTCATTACAAATTAGCCTTGGAATGCGCAAATGGTGGGGTGGATTGCTTAAGATTAAATCCAGGCAATTTACGAGATGAGAACCAAGTAAAGGAAGTGGTCGAAAAAGCAAAACAATACAATATACCAATTCGAATAGGAGTGAATTTTGGAAGCCTACCACCAGTAGGTGGTATAGGTCGAACAAAAGGATTCTCACGACACATGGACCTGGTAAATAAATTACCTAAAGCCCTAGAAGCCACAGAAGGAGAATACAGCATAGTAGATCATATGCTGGCTACTGCTTTGTGGGAAATTAGCTTCTTAGAAAAACTTGATTTTGATCAAATTAAAATATCTATGAAAGCCTTCGATGTTCCTACTACTGTAGAAGCATACAGAAAGCTAAGTACTATGGTCCCGTATCCACTTCATTTAGGAATAACGGAAGCTGGCACAGTCCAATCCGGCTCAATCAGAACAGCTGTCGGCCTAGGCATTTTATTATACGAAGGGATAGGCGACACAATTCGAGTATCACTAAGTGGAGATTCTACCGAAGAAGTGACTGCAGGATATGAAATACTAAAGTCATTAAACTTGCGTAACAAGGGGACTACTCTAGTAGCCTGTCCCAGTTGCGGCAGAGCAGACGTTGATGTGGTAAAGCTAGCCAATGATGTAGATGCCTTACTGAAAAAGAACAATAAAAACATAAAAGTTGCAGTAATGGGTTGTGAAGTAAACGGTCCAGGAGAAGCCAAAGACGCCGATGTTGGTATAGCTGCAGGAGCTGGCAGAGCCGTAATATTCCGAAAAGGAGAAAAAGTCCGAGTTGTCGCAGCTGAGGACATGCTTACCGCGCTCATGGAAGAAGTAGACCAGACTCCCGGCTGAGCATAGACAAACCCTCATACCCTTCCCTGTACCATGACAGGTAACCGTTACTAAGAAAGGCCAGACTAAATATGAAATTTACTCGTATGCTGTCAAGAACTCTACGAGAAGATCCCCCTGAAGCAGAAACTAATAGTCATAAACTTATGCTCAAAGCAGGTCTTATACACCAAGTTTCCAGTGGGGTATACGCATATTTGCCTTTGGCTTGGCGTTCTCTCAAAAAGCTTGAGAACATAATTCGCAACGAAATGGACCAGGCAGGGGCTCAAGAACTATTAATGCCATCTCTACAACCGGAAGAATTATGGCGAGAAACAGGTCGAAAAGAAGCTTTTGGGGATAATCTCTTTTCGTTAGAGGATCGGAGAGGCAGGCCTATGGTCTTGGCTCCTACCCATGAGGAAGTGGTGACCAGCATCGTTAGATCAAACGTGCAGAGTTATAGAGATTTACCACTTATACTCTATCAGATTCAAACAAAATTTAGAGACGAACCGAGACCCAGAGCAGGACTAATCAGAGTACGCGAATTTGCGATGAAAGATGCATATTCGTTCAACGGTGACGAGGAAAGTTTAGACCACAGTTATCAAGCTATGGCTAAAGCTTATAAAAATATCTATTCTTCGTGCAGCTTACCAGTTCTTATGGCGGAAGCGGATAGTGGAGCCATAGGCGGGAAAGACTCCCACGAATTCATATGTCCCACTCCGACCGGAGAGGACACCATCATAACATGCCCTGCTTGCTCATACACAGCTAATTCCGAGAAAGCTCAAAGTAGATTAGCCCCAACAACAATGTCCGCCCCTGAAGCAGCAATTTCACAGATACAGACTCCTAATATCAAAACCATACTCGATCTATGCAACCATTTGAATATTGTTCCTTCGCAAACCTTGAAAGCCGTATTCTACATGGCGGATGAAGAACTTATATTTGCAACCATCAGGGGAGACCTAGAAATTAATGAAGTCAAACTAAAAAATATACTTCATTGCAGCGATCTTAGAATAGCCAATGACAACGAAGTACAGGCTGCTGGTCTAGTTGCAGGGTCTGCTTCTCCGGTAGGCATTACACAAATCCGCAAAATAGGAGATTACTCAATCAATAATGGGAGTAATTTTGTCGCTGGAGGAAATCAAGAGGGTATCCACCTTTCAAACGTAAATTATCCGAGAGATTTTACTGTAGATATAGAAGATGATATATCGCTCTCCGAACCTGGACATATATGCCCAAACTGTGACTCTGTTCTAGAGTCTACACGTGGAGTAGAAGTAGGGCACATATTTAAATTAGGGACGTTTTTTAGTGAAACACTCGGAGCACTCTACCTAGACCAAAACGGAGACCATATTCCTATAATCATGGGGTGTTATGGCATAGGAGTAGGAAGACTACTAGCTGCAACTATAGAACTTAACCATGACGATAAAGGGATACTATTCCCCAAAAACATTGCACCTTACCTGGTACATTTAATTGGGCTCAATCTATCTGATGATGACGTAGCACAAGCCGCTGAAGACCTATACAATCAACTTTGGGAGTTAGGTATAGAAACTTTATACGATAACCGGACCGATCAGACCCCTGGCGTGAAATTCAATGATGCTGACTTGCTCGGTTTACCATTGCGTATAGTAGTTAGTCCAAGAAACCTAAAGAACGCCCAACTAGAAATAAAATTACGACAAGATGATGACTCACAGCTTATCAACCAGTCCGATATAGTACCGTGGATATCATCACAGTTCACCTGGTAACAGTAGCTAGGTTATACCGTCATGACTCGCGAGCTGTCATTACGGAGCCCAAATATTCAATGTTTTTTAATAGTTCTGGCGCCATCTCACCTGATCTAGACGAATGCAATAACAAGAGCAACCTAAACTGAGCAGCCAAGTCTCTTGCTAGATTGGATTTTGCCTCTTGCTCAGTATCACCTTCTACTGGTACACGTAACCCACCCAGTGGTAGAGCTGTCTTTGATTCACCAGCCCAAAATTTATCAAGGCTGTCGATAATTATTATTGGTAAATCTTCAATCAATACAAATGGAGTTTCCGAAGGGAAATCCGAAGACCTCAATACCCCGACCCTAACATTGGTTACGTCACTATGATTAATATGAAAGGTGGCTTTATTAGGCTGAGAGGTGCTGACCAATCTCCAATCTAACACTTCTGGATTAGCTTTATCCACACCTGGTTCTATAACAACAGGGAGAGCCAAATCACTTGCTATCACACGATCTCGGCCAAGGTTCTCTTCACTCTGCAAGATGTTCAGACTCCAACTCCCATGCTGCATAGACCTGATCAGGAAGACTGATAGGTCCGACCGCATCTTCATATTCACGTACATGCTTACTGGTCAGAATAGATATTGCTTTTAACATCTGTGGACTTACTTTTATCCGTGTCCGCAAGATTGGTTCTCGCTCTTCCATTTGTTCTCCAAAGAACAACACAGCAGAATATAAGCTGCTATAAACATGCATAGAGTCAGCATAAAATGTTATAGGTTCTCCTGTAGAGTCATTTTCTTGAGCATCTCCTGGATTCACATACTCATCTTCCTGTGGCACTTGATCCTCAGGTGGAACATAAGGTCTCTGTATAATCGGCATAAAACCTCCTCAAACACTCATTTATACTTAGTACAACTTAATTATGAAATTGATTATACACGTCACATCCATTTTGATATCGCCATGTACAAACTTAACCAGCCGCCGACAATCCCTCAACATACTGGGTATTTACTGCTTTAACAACCCACATAGAAATTATAGAGATTAATATTAAAACTACCGCCACCCAGTAAGCTAAACTATAGTTTCCGTATAGATCAAACATCAGGCCACCAAAAAGACCTCCGGTAGCTATTCCTATTCCTCTACCCACTTCTATAATCCCCATTACAGAACCAAGCACATGTGCCGGATAAATATCAGAAGCTTTTACCCCAATCAATAATCCACTAATACCATCACTCAACCCCGTTAAACCTACAAATAACAACAACGGCCAAAAAGCAGCATTTTTCGCAAACAAGATAATCACCACTAATGAGAGCACGGTCATTAACATTCCTACCGTATAAACAATCTCTCTGCCAAATTTATCGGATAGCACCCCAAAACAGGGACGAGCCCCCACTCCAAATAATCCGGCGACTCCTATCGCACTAGCAGATTGCATTGCACCGTACCCGGCCAATACAAAAAAGGCTATTATATGTAGGTTAGTAATTTGATTTGATATAGCTTGCGTAGCTCTTGATAGAAGCAACAGCCAAACCGTCGGTTCTTTTAAAGCATTGAACTTCTGGGGCTGCGGCAATGACTCCCTTGAATTCTGCTTGGATGCAATCAATTTTTCACTAAAGTCTGTTTCCTTAGTGAATATCTCCGCGTTTTCAGTGGTATTCGAATCAGCTCCATATCCAGGAGGTTTTCGTTGGAAGATGAAATTTAGAGGTGAAACAATTAGGAAAAATATTACGCCTAAAGCTTGGAACCCTGTTCTCCAACCATATGTGCTTATTATGAATTGCGCTAAAGGTGTCACAATCGCTTGACCCGCTGGATTTCCCGAGTCAGCTATCCCTAACATAACTCCTTTGGTTCTTGGGAACCAGGGAGCTAATACTGCTGTACCTGAAAAAGAACCAATCAAGGTCTGTCCTGTGGTAGCAAAGATGCTGTAGAAAATAAACAGTTGCCATATATGGTTGACGGTACTGCTCAGCCACCAGCCTAGCAAAATAACTATTCCTGCAATGAGAAACATGTACCGAGCACCAAACATATCTAGGAGCTTACCTAAAACAGGAGCGACAAATGCGCCAACAAGACCCGAAGCCGAGAAAATACCCGCCGTCATGGCAGCACTCCCACCAAAACCTTGCCTTAAAGCAGGCAGCAATACAGGTTGACTGTTTTTGACGCCTCCTTCAACAAATATATTTCCAAATGTTAAAACTAATATTATCCACCCATAATTAGGTTTGCGTTTTCGAGATGAAGTTTTATCCATATAAATGCTGTTAAATCTCTTGCCCAGTAGCTATTAATTCACTAGTCGGAGATTATACACTATGTATTGTCATTATCTTGACCCGCCGCAGCACGAATCCTATAATTGCGTGACGAAAGACGTAACATTCTTCAAAAAAAAATTAACGAGCATATATTGAATCCAACGTCATTAGAATCCATTCAAGAATTATCTGCTTCTGCAATCCAAGATCTCTCAAATATCAGCGACTTAGAAAAACTAGAAGAGTGGAGAGTATCTTACCTAGGACGCAGAGGAAAACTCACATCTATGTTGCGCGGATTATCTGAATTAGGTATAGAGGACAGAAAAACTGTCGGCAATCTGGCTAATCAAAGTAAAGCCCAACTCGAACAACTCTTTGAACAAAAACAACAAACCCTAGTATCTGGTAACGGATCAAACGCCATCAGAACATCCATAGATGTAACGTTACCAGGAAGACCAGTTCTTACCGGTAAGTTACACCCCACTACTAGTATTGTACTAGAGATCACACGAGCGTTCGAGAATATGGGGTTCTCGGTTGTCGAAGGACCTGAAGTTGAACTTGATCACTATAATTTTGAAATGCTCAACATACCATCGGGCCACCCCGCACGAGATATGTGGAACTCGCTTTGGATAAATCAGGAAGATGAAAACGGTAACAGACCTCTACTACTGCGTACACATACCTCTCCTATGCAAGCAAGAGTCATGGAATCAACTGAACCTCCCATAAGGGTAATCGTTCCAGGAAAATGTTACAGGTATGAAGCTACGGACGCGACCCACGAATGGCACTTCTATCAGATTGAAGGCTTAGCAATCGATCAGGGTATTACATTTGCCAATCTTAAAGGCACTTTATATGAATTCGCTCAAAGGATGTTTGGTGAGGATAGAAAAATAAGATTCAGATGTGATTATTTTCCTTTTGTCGAACCAGGAGTAGATGTATCTATAGATTGTTTTTCTTGTGATGGAACCAGTTCAGGCTGCAGAATTTGCAGAGATACAGGATGGATAGAAATAATGGGGGCCGGAATGGTCCATCCTAAAGTTCTCGCTGGGGCAGGATATGATACGAATAAATATACCGGCTTCGCTTTTGGAATGGGTCCTGAGCGCATTGCAATGTTGAAGTATGGAATAGACGACATTAGACACTTTTACTCCAATGACCTAAGATTTTTGCAACAGTTTTAGAGCATGGTCTGTAAAGCGTTAATTGGTATATCTACTACATAAACAAATACTACTATTAACTCAAGCTCGAGAAACATCATAGGATAATTATGCTGGTACCTCTAAGTTGGTTGAAAGAATATATAGATATAGAAGTAGACCCCACTATATTGGGGCAACGCTTAACAATGTCCGGAATAGAACTAGGAGAAATTATAGTACACGGCGGATGGGAAAACTGTTATGTCGGAAGAGTTATCTCCGTCAGCAAACATCCCAACGCTGATCGTTTGAACTTGTGCAAAGTTAGTACTAACGAGAAAGAAGTAGAAGTAGTTTGTGGAGCTCCTAATGTTGCCGCCGGCCAGAACATATGCTTTGCACAAATAGGTGCAACCCTGCACAATCCCAGGACTGGAAACACTGAAACATTAAAAGCAGCACAAATCCGAGGAATTACTTCCCAGGGGATGATATGTTCTGAGTTGGAACTTGGAATTGGTAACAGTCATGAGGGAATTGTAGTACTACCAAATGATGCCCCTATCGGAATGCCTCTTGACGATTACCTTGGGGACACCTTACTGGACCTCGAACTCACTCCAAACAGATCTGATTGTCTATCCATGCTAGGTGTAGCCCATGAAGTAGCTGCCATATTCAAATTATCTGTGAAAGAACCCAGCTTACAATATGAAGAATTTGAGCCTAATATCAGTGCAGTAATCAATGCGCAAGTTGAAGATCATGACTTATGCAAACGGTACACTGGAAATGTCATAACAAATATAAATATAGGAAGCTCTCCCGAGTGGATGCAAGACCGCTTGTCAAAGGTTGGAATAAGGTCCATTAACAACATAGTTGATATCACTAACTACGTAATGCTTGAATACAACCAACCACTGCATGCGTTTGATCTAGACAAGATTGAGAATGGAACGATAATAGTCAGACGAGCAAGACTGGGCGAAACGTTAGAAACTCTGGATGGTATAAATCGTACGCTCACTAAAGACAACTTGGTTATAGCTGATTCTAATAAGCCAATTGGACTGGGAGGCGTTATTGGAGGAGCTAATAGTGAGATAGATGAAAATACTACCTCCATATTCCTAGAGTCAGCCACTTTTGACAATTACAACAATAGAGCGACTGCTGAATCCTTCCAACTCAGAACCGAGGCTACCCTTAGGTTCGAGAAAGGATTGAGACCTGAGCTAGCTCCTATCGCACTTCGACGTGCATCTCAACTCATCCATGAACTAGCAGGCGGCAACGTATGCACTGGATCAGTAGACATCCAGTCAACCGACCTACAACTTGAGCCAACCATTAAGCTAAATCTGTCCAAATTAAATAGAATACTGGGAATGAATATTGACTCTAATACAGTTCTCTCTGTATTAGAGTCTCTAGGTATGAAAATTTCACTTGTTAGTACCGATGAAATGTTTGTAATACCACCCTATTGGCGAAACGATCTGCAGATAGAAGAAGATTTGGTCGAGGAAGTAATACGTATAATCGGATATGAAGAAGTACCTACGATACCTCTATCAACGCCAATACCTCATAAGATCAGAATCCCCTCAATAGATTTGCGGAACACACTCAGGGATTCATTTGCTTCCATTGGATTACAAGAAACAATCAGTTATCCGTTAATTACATTGGACTCATTGAAACAGTGTGTCCCACTAACAGACGAGCAGATACCACTAGAAGTCGCCAATCCAATGAATTCCGAGCAAGAATATCTGCGGCCTAGCCTGAGGCCAAGCATATTGCAAACATTAAGCTATAACCAGACTCACACAGATCCTGATATGCCAATCAGATTGTTCGAAACTGGCAGGGTATTTATACCAAGAAAACCAAACCTGCCACTAGAAAAAGATATGATCGTCGGTGTCATATCAGGACCGCTCACTCCTCCTTCTTGGATTACTAGGAATGACAACACCGATTTTTATGATCTCAAAGGACTAGTTCATGCCGGACTACTCAAAACCGGCATCACTGCAACATACGAAGCACATACAGAAATGTGCTTTAACGAATCATCTTGTGCCCGCATTTTGGTAGGCAATTTAGAGATAGGCGTTATCGGTGAGTTGTCTCAAACAGTAATCAATGCATTTGATATTAGAAGTCCAAATGCCATAATGTTCGAGCTGGATCTGAACACAATCCTAGAGTCTCAGCAGACCTCAAAATGGGAATTTAACCCGCTATCTCGCTTTCCGACAGCTAAACGAGACCTTGCGTTAATGCTACCGCAACATATACCAGCCGAAAGTGTAATACAGGCATTAGTTAAAGATAAGCTAGTTACTAACGCCAACATCTTTGACGTATATTCAGGTGAAACACTACCTTCGGGCATGAAATCTTTGGGAGTACACATATATTTCCAAGCATCAGATCGGACTCTAACAAATAAAGACGTAGATAAAGCTCTTAGCACCCTTTTAAAAGCAATTGAAAAAGAACTGCAAGCAGTCTTACGCACTACCTAACGATGTTAACCTATAAACTAAAAAAGGATTACCACTAGATGGAATCTAATCATAGCCACGGACATAGGCATTCCAACGAAGACATGCTAAGCGTTGAACAAGCATTTGACCAGATACTCGAGGTTTTCGGGCCGCTCAACTCTGAAAGCAAGCCAATTCTGGACACTATAGGTCAAATACTATCCAGCGACGTTAAGTCTCCTATTGAGATACCGCCTCTCGACAATTCTGGCATGGACGGATATGCCGTAATATTTGACGATATAAAAGGCGCCAATGAAGCGAGTCCTATAACACTAGACATCATAGATACTGTGCCTGCAGGACAAATTTCAGACAAACAAATCGTCAATGGGACTACTATCCGTATCATGACAGGAGCGCCAGTACCCAATGGCGCTGATACAGTTATACCATTTGAAGAAACTGACGAGATGTCTCGTAGCGTAACATCGTCTCCCATATCCCAGGTGTCTATCCTGTCTGCATTACCAAAATACGCAAACATTAGACCAGCTGGGGAAGATGTTAAGTGTGGTCAAATGGTTCTCGAATCCGGTACCGAGATTAGGCCAGCTGAGGTCGGAGTATTAGCTTCGCTAGGAGTATCTAATACACACGTTATCAGGAGGCCAATAGTCTCTGTATTATCAACTGGAGACGAGCTAGAGGCATTAGACCAAGAATTACGCGAAGGGCACATCTACGACAGCAATACATATAGCATAGCATCATCTATTTCCGCTGCAGGCGGGATACCGAATATTTTAGGTATAGCTAGAGATAATATACAAGACTTAGAATCCAAGCTATCTTTAGCTGCATCGTCAGACTTGATAATTACTTCTGCTGGAGTCTCAAAAGGTGACTACGACCTAGTTAAAGACGTCCTTATGAACAACGGTGACATGAACTTTTGGTCTGTCCGCATGAGACCTGCCAAGCCACTAGCATTCGGCATATTACGACCTATAGATAATCACAGCCTGCCTCTAATTGGTTTACCTGGAAACCCTGTAAGCGCAATGGTCGCATTTGAAATGTTCGCTAGACCTGCAATCAGAAAGATGCTCGGTTTTACAAACCTACACCGACCAAAGATAAACGGCATTCTCACATCCCCGATATACAACCATGATGGTCGAAGAGTATATGCTAGGGTAGAGGTAACATCTAAAGAAGGTATATACTATGCTAATCCCACAGGACCGCAAGGTTCAAACATATTAACATCAATGACCAGGGCTAATGGATTAGCTATATGCCCTGAAGATATAGATATGAAAAATAGTGGCGAAGTCGTAGAGATCATAATGATAGATCGTAATGAAGAAGGAGACTAATGACTACAGAGGAACAAAGCACTTTAGAAGAACAGACAAAGGAGATGCTTTACAAGGTCAGTTTTGACAAGTTGGAGGCACTAGGCCGATCAGCTATTTACGTGTTAGCGTCAAGATTGCCAGAATCGGCTCCATCAATAAATAGCCCGAATTACACAGAGTTAAAACCCCAGAAACTCGTCGATGAGATAGCCAAACATTCGAAAGGCCAAGATAGTTATATCACTACAGATATGCCTATCCAGGAGATGGTATTTAGAATAATATTGGGAAAACGTAACCGACCAATATCACTGAATGACATACACCACGAACTAACAGAGAAATGGTCTACCCCGATCAGACCTATAACAATATCCAAGACCGGACTTATGAGGATATTAGATTCCGATACGTACTATGGCTTCGTCGAAGCGTGATTTCTAGATACTATTGAATCGCGGCTGAGTAGGTTAGTTAGTCGGGCTAGTATCCTTAGCAATATGACTATTAGCTAGCTCTACTATCTTCTCAAACGCCGCGGGATCATTGACCGCCAAATCAGCCAAGTTCTTACGATCTACTTCCACACCTGCTAGTTTCAGACCGTGCATGAACTGACTATACGTCAGACCAAGCGCTCTAGACCCGGCCCCTATCCTAACTATCCAGAGCCTACGGTAGTCATGTTTGCGGTCTCGTCGATCTCGGTAAGAGTGTGACCACGCGTGCAACAGAGCTTCTTTAGCTCTTCTATATTGTCTATGAGAAGATCCATGGAACCCTCTGGCTGCTGACAGGACCTTCTTATGTCTTCTTCTAGAGGTGAATCCCCCTTTTACTCTCGGCACTATATCTCTCCACTGGCAATACGTCTCATCGGTTTAACCATATGGCAATAACCGCTTAAATCGTTTCACATCTTTAGAATTTACTGGCAACTTACTAGCATACTTGCGAGTGACTTTCGTAGGTTTTTTCCGTCTTAGGTGGCTGCTCATACGCTTCATTCGCATTAGCTTGCCAGTACCAGTTACATGTAGCCGTGCTTTAGCACCTTTGTGGGTTTTAAGTTTTGGCATCTGCTAAATCTTCATCTTTCTTTTCAGTCTTAGTAGTGTTGGGTATAAGAATCATCGACAGAGCTCTGCCTTCCATAGAAGGAGGTTTTTCGAGCCTTATCTCATCTTTGAGATCTTCTGCAACCCGCTTCAACAGGCCAAGCCCTACCTGTTGATGGACACTTTCTCTGCCCCTAAATCTAACCGTCAATTTTACTTTTGCTCCGTCTCCAATGAATTCCTTGACCTTACGGAGCTTAGACTCCAGATCGTGCTGTCCTATATTAGGCCTAAACCTAACTTCGCGAAGTTCTGTGCTTTTTTGGCTTTTCCTGGATTCACGTTCTTTCTTTGAGTAGAGGTACCGAAGCTTTCCGTAATCCAACATCCTAGCCACAGGAGGATCTGCGTTCGGTGCTACCTCTACCAAATCCAGTTCCTGTTGACGCGCCATTTGGATCGCATCACCAAGAGTCATTACGCCTAACTGTTCCCCGGCCTCACCGATAACTCGTACCTTTGGAGCCCGAATGCTTTCGTTCGACTTATACTCTCTAGCTATATTATTACCTCCGCAATACCCACTAACGCTTATTTTTAGTTGAGCAAACAATTTATCACACGGGTTTTACTCAGTCAATGCAAATCCTGCCTGTGATAGCGAAATATTGGTATTATCTTTAAGTGGAAAACACCTATTTAAATATCTTCTCCAAGTTCTTTTAAAAAATCCTCTATATCAGGAGACAACTGGATAGGGGAATTAGATTCATCGGTTAGTGAATTGTCATATCGTTCTTCTAACTTTTCCATCAATTCCGGCATGCCTTCCGTAGTTGCGATAGTATCCTGTAATTTAGCGTACTGATCTGACCCTTTTTGTTTATCTATAAGATGTTCGGGTAGTTCATATAAATTGCATAGAATTTCAACAAGCTTAGCAGTACCTACGAAATCATCTTCAATATCTAAATATTGTGGCAAGTGTGCTACGAATGTCCTCGTTTCTATACCCATCCGCTCCGCTTCTTGTGATACCAGATAAGTTATTGTGGTTGGGCCCTCGTATGTGCTTTGCTGGACGCCCATTTTTAACTGCTCCTCTTTAACAGTTCCTCCATTCCCTAACCCCGACACAATGATAGGACGCGTGTGCGGCACCATATCGTACATACCGCCTATTAGGCAGTATCGTTCAACATTGAACCATTTAATAAGCTCTATAACACTATCGGTAAATTCTTCACCATATAAATGAGGTTCAAGCAAATGAATGGTTATTAAACTTGGGCTATTATTTACCGTAGAACACCTAATTGTCGTATTTGGAACATTTACCTGGCGAATCCCTTCATTAAAATATGACCTTGGTCGATATCTAGTAAAATCATAGAATGTTCCAGGTGCTGTCAATCGACCTATCTCCTCGGATTTAAGATGTCTCTCGATTCTACTCAGTGCCAACGTTCCTATATTACCAACATCAATCCATGGTCTTAAGACAATTATGGCGTGAGGTCTATCGATATCCGGCAGAGTATCATTGATATTAAATGCACCAATATTCATCTTGAGTATCTCCTGGTTTTACTGAACGCCTGGCAATAGTCCAGAGTGTATCGGACCAATGGGAACCACTGTATTAGCATTCCCCCATATCCTGCATATCTTCACTTTTCCAGACCACATTACCGTTTATTACAGTCAAAAGCGTGTCGAATCTAACATTCCCATCAACATTATGATTTGCCATATCATGCCAGACAAACCGACCTTCCCGTAAGTTAAAAACTGCAGCATCCCCTCTCATACCAATTTTCAAAGATCCAATTTCTTCGTCCATACCAATCACCGATGCCGGCTTGTTGGTGCTCGCTGAGACTACATCTTCCATCGACAATCCCATAGCGTGGAATTTACTTAATAAGTCATTCATTAAATAAACGGTCCTACCAGCAGGGGCCACATGAATATCAGTACTTATAGTATCAGGGGGCATTCCTTGGCTGAGAGCATGTTTAACAACGTCCACATCGCAGTGTATTCCTGCATGGCCTACGTCCATTATTACTCCGCGATCTACTGCTTCTCTTACCTCTGCACGTATTTTATTATTATTATCCAATATCGACTCATGGTCTCCGTTGAAAGCGTGAGTTGATATATCTCCAGGCCCCAAGAATTCAAGAACGTTCGGCAAGGGTATGGGAGTACCACTAACATGTACCATCAATTTTGTTCCTGATTTATCAGCTGCCTCCCTAGCAGCTATCATGGCTTTCTCTGCATTCCATCGAGCAACAGCATCGTAATGCATCCTGACTTTAACGCCAAATATACTGTTCGGATTAGATTTAATAGTGTCTACAGTCTGATCAACATCTATGATACGCAAATCGTGGAGTCCACCGCCGAGGACTCTGTTTGCAGCTAACCCTACTGCTCCGATATGTAAAAATGCTACAAGTCTCGTTTTATGTGCGGGAAAAACGTAATCTCTCATCGCTCCATAATTCAAAAACCCTGAACTACCGGCATCTACCCCAGTTGTAACTCCGGATGACAAACACGTTTGATCTGCATGAACAGCGCTTCCAGTACCCCCATGGTAAAAATGGCCATGCAAATCAATTAGACCAGGAGTTACTAACTTACCGGATACATCCACGGTAATGCTAGATAATTCGGATGAAATATCCATTGAGACATCCGAAACTACTCCATCCTTAAATGCTATATCTCTCTTATCATAAATATTCTGCCCAGGGTCCAGTAACATCCCATTCTTCAGGAGCAAGTCATGCTGTTTATTTCCAGTAGTCATTACGTTATATACCTACTCTTTACTTAGTTACTCTATATTCTAGGTCGTTGAAATTATATATGTTGGAGCATTCAGAAAATCTAAGAGTTTTCTTGGGTCACTCAATATAAAAATCATCGTCTTCTGCGTCCCCGTATTCCAGACGCCTCAATCGAGGGTAAACTTTTTCCTTAGGGCTCCGGAGATCTTTATCTGAAATATCAGGGGCTTCCAATACTGGTTTCGCCTCCCATTTTTCAACTGCTTCTTTTATTAACCGGTTAACTATCTGAGGAGACCTACCCTCAAGCCTACCTACTTGATAAGCGAGTGTAACAGCTAATTGATTAACTGTAATAAGGTCGAATGCATCTGAGTCTCTAAGGTCTTCCGGCATACCTCCCGCTTGGTCAATAAAATCATCTAACACTTGTCCAATAATGTCAGGAAGACTGTCCAATTCTATCTCTGTCATATATTCAGTAAGGCAATCAGTCAGCTCAACCACGCCTGCGTCGGGAAGCACTAATCCCAGAAAGTCATCTTGTTGCTTGTCAGAAGCCATTATCGAATATCTCCTACATGGGTTATGAACGGTTGTGATTGCACTTACTAAACGTTTATTTCGCTAGTATATTCTAACATCTTATAAGCAATATTATGCATCCACTATCACTTGTTGAAGGGTCCACATAGCCATGCTATTATGACCGTATCGAATAAATTCTGTTCTCTGAACGGAGGCTTACCAACCCATGACGTCAGACCGAATGGATATAGACGTTTCGGTGACAGATGAATTCTCCGATCTCGTATCAGAGGCATGGTTAATAGAGGTGGCAACCACTTCTCTTCAAACCGCATTCCCCGACACTCTACCCGGCCATGTAAGTATATTGATAACCGACGATGCCTACATACAACATCTTAACTCTACTTATAGAGGCTTGGATGAGATAACCGATGTGCTAGCATTCTCAAGCCAACATAACGGACATTGGGAAGGCGTAATTAACGATAAACCACTGCTAGAAGACTCCTCACAGCATTTCGTGTTTCCTCCAGGAATAACCCAGCCACTCGGAGAAATAGTAATATCCTACCCACAAATTGAGAGGCAGGCGCGTGAAAGCAATAATTCAATCTCAAAAGAGCTATCATTTATCACAGGACATGGTATTCTGCATTTAGCTGGTTATGATCACGAAGAACCAGATGACGCCGCAAGTATGAGATCTAAGGAACTAGAGATACTGTCATTAATAAATTTCGAGGGTTACCATGACATCTGAAGTTTATGCAAGAAAATGGCGTCCCTCTGTTTTTGCTGATTTAGTTGGGCAAGAGCATATAACTTCCGTATTGCAGAACTCTCTCCGAACCAGCAGGCTTGCTCACTCATATATTTTCTGTGGCCCGAGAGGCACAGGCAAAACAACAACAGCGAGGATACTAGCAAAAGCTGCTAACTGCTTAGCACTTGAGAATGGCGATCCCTGTAATTCTTGCACCATATGCTTATCAGCAAACTCTAATACCCTGTTAGACATAATAGAACTAGATGCGGCCAGTAATAGGGGCATAGATGAAATTAGAGATATACGAGATAAGGTTAATTTCGCCGCCACAGAAGGAAAATACAAAATATATATTATTGATGAAGCTCACATGCTAACAGACCAGGCTTCGAATGCTTTCCTTAAAACTCTAGAGGAACCCCCAGCTCACGTTATTTTCATCTTATGTACAACAGAATCTCACAGGATTTTGCCCACGATTCTATCACGATGCCAACGCCATGATTTTAGGCGATTACAAAACGCAGATATGATCAATCAGCTTTCCTCTATAGCCTCGAAAGAAAATTTCTCGATTGACAACGAAGCTTTAAAAACTATATCGCGTCAGTCCTTCGGGAGCCTTCGAGATGCAGAAAATTTATTGGAACAAATAGTAATATCATATGGAAATAATATTACGAATGATCATGTGGCTGATATGCTGGGCATAATAACTACAGAGACCCCTCTCAATATCGTCACAGCATTATTGGGAAAACAGACAACTCAATGCCTCACTTTGATTAACGAAGCATCTTGGGAGGGTTTTGAGCCGAATCGCATACACAAAGCAACCCGCGACCTACTTCGCGCCGCTATGTTAATAGAATGGGGTGTCATTGGAAACTTAGATTTACCAGAAAGCACGATCAACCAGATAACCACTTCAGTCAACAAAACACCCTCACACAATATTGGTCAAGTCTTAAAAATATGGAGCAATATTGTTATCAGCTCAGACTCATCCTCGACTCTACCCCTAGAGCTAGCTGCGATTGAAATATGTGGTACCTCAGATGAATCATCCATTGAAATGCAACCACCGACCAATAAAGCAAAAATGCCCATTATTGGAAGGGATGCCGGCCAGACTCAGCAGACACCTACTACGCAAACTCCGAAACTTGAACGTCCAAAAAATACCGAGAACTCCGCACAACCTGAGGATATTAGTGAGACAGATATTCAGGAAGTGCAAGAACCACAAATCGAAAACTCAACGAATGTTAGTAATCCTTCACAACCTGAGGACATTAGGAGTACACACACTCAAGAAATCCCAATAGATAGCTCAGCCACAGACCTAGATTCAACATCAGAAAGTACCGTTTCCGATGAATTCAGAAATAACTGGATGGAATGCCTCAAGATTCTTAGCCGCCGTAAGGGCATAAAATATACATTGGGAGCTCTTCTTCGAGATTGTAGCGTTAACGACATACAAATCACCGAAGACAAAATGGATTTGCCCTTTAGGAATCAAGCCAACCTTGACCGAATGAAAGAGGAAATTGAAGACCCAAATAGTCGTAAAATGGTCGACGAGGCTATCTATGAGTGCTTTGGGCATAAGTACAATTATTCACTAACGTTATGCAACACACAGGAAGATCAGATTTCCAGACGTGCTATTCAAGATAGCCCACTAGTAAGAGCAGCCCTAGGAATGGGAGCCAGAATTATAGAGGAGACTAAAGAATGAATAAGAACATGATGCGCCAAGCACAAAAACTTCAAGCAGAATTACAGAAAGTCCAAGAAGAATTGGAAAGTTCCACCGTAGAAGGAAGTGCCGGCGGAGGGGTCATTAAAGTTATAATGACTGGAAAACAAACCATAGAATCTATCACAATAGACCCGGAAACCGTCGATGACATAGAGTTGCTTCAGGATCTTGTAGTAGCAGCTGTTAATGATGCGTTCAATAAGACTCAGGAATTGGCAGCTACTAAGATGGGAGCAATTACCGGAGGGATGAATATTCCAGGCCTCGGATTCTAGATAAGTTAATTGCTATTCAATAGTCTATACAATACAAGAACTCCTGTAGACGATATGTTGACGTGTCCATATCAATCCAATCACATTTAGGAATAGGTCAATATGGCTACAGATCCAATACCATCAGCGGCGCCCGCTTTAGCTAAACTCATTCAGGAACTCAACAAATTGCCCGGAATAGGCCCGAAAAGTGCACAGCGTTTAGCATTTCATATAATAAGGCTGCCCGCACCCGAAGCTGAAGAGCTATCACGTGCTATCAGCATAGTTAAAACAAACATAACACTATGCGACCAATGTCAAAACCTAACAGAGGCAACCCCATGTAATATTTGCGCCAATACGAATAGAAACGTCACCCAGCTATGTGTTGTGGAAGACCCTATGGATGTTTTGGCATTAGAACGCACTCATTCATACCAAGGACTTTATCACGTGTTACATGGCTCGTTGTCTCCTCTAAACGGCATCGGGCCAGACCAGCTGAAAATCAGAGAGCTTTTTCAAAGACTGTCAAACGCCAACATTGAAGAGCTCATCATCGCTACTAATCCTACTCTTGAAGGCGAAGCCACTGCAATGTATATCTCAAGACATTTGTCGGGACAACAATTGAAAATAACATTCCTAGCAAGAGGCCTGCCAGTTGGCGGATCATTAGAGTATTCGGACGATATAACCTTGAGTAGAGCTCTACAAGGTCGTCAGGAAATGTAAGTATGCCCAATCCAAGAACATATTTGGCAACCGGCATAATACTCAAGAAAACGCCATTTGCAGAAGCCGACCTTTTAATAAACATGTTTAGCCGAGAGCATGGCAAATTACGTGGTGTAGTAAAAGGCGCACAAAAGTCCACAAGCAGGATGGTCGGTCATTTTGAACCATTGACTATAGTCGAGATATCCGCCACAAAAGGGCGAACCTTAGACACCATAAACCAAGCCCAAATAATTAATAACTTGTCGGATCTTAAATCCAATCTTTCACTTATCAGCCAAGGTCTCTATGTAGCTGAACTACTAGATGGATTCGGGAATGAATCAAACGCTAATCCACACTTGTACAATGTAGCGGTCGACACATTGGTAAATCTTAATACAAATCCGAATCAGCTCTTAAATCTACGATGGTTTGAGATTCATCTGCTGAAAAGCAGCGGCTTCGGAATTGAGCTTGAATCATGTACATCATGTAACAATGATATCCAACCTGATCACCACAGATACAGTCCCAGTTACGGCGGACTCGTATGCCTCGAATGCAATCTATCAACACAATATTCCTATCCAATCTCCCTACAAGCTTTAAAAGTGTTCCGCTTAATAGATCGAACAAACTTACTATCTCTACCATACTTGAATGTTTCCAATGTACTACTACAAGAAATGAAAACTTTGTTAGGAACTACCGTACGATATTGGGTAGATAAAGAAATACGCACTAATACGTTCATGGAACGCCTTGAACGATTAGACTAGCAAGCGGTACTCTCCTGTGCGGTTATCATAATTAATACAGAAGTATTTCGGTTTTGTCGTATCAAAATCGAGAAAGAGAATCCATGTTCAAGAAAATACTAATCGCAAATCGTGGCGAGATTGCATGCCGAATTATAAAAACATGTAAGAAACTGGGTATAGAAACAGTTTCTATATACTCAGATGCAGACTCCCAGTCAAAGCACGTAAAACTATCAGACGAAACGTATAGTTTAGGCCAATCAGATGCTAGCAACAGTTATCTGAACATTCAGAAGATCATAGGCGCGGCTAAGCATCACAAAGTGGATGCTATACACCCCGGATATGGTTTTTTATCAGAAAATGCGGAATTTGCAGAGCGTTGTATTGAATCTGGATTATCCTTTATAGGCCCTAGTCCAGAACTTATTAAAGAAATGGGAGACAAATTAGCTGCCCGAAGCCTAGCTCAAAAAGCAGGCCTTCCAATATTACCAGGCACTGACGAAGCCGTCTCAGACACCCAAGCAGTAGATGAGGCTTGGAGATTAGGATTTCCTCTAATGGTTAAAGCAGCAGACGGAGGCGGTGGCATTGGCATACATACCGTAGAGTCTATTGATGAGTTAATCCCAATAGTTGAACGCACCCGAAAAATATCTGAAAGCTCTTTCGGAAGCACCCGATTGTTTTACGAAAGATATCTAAAAAACGCTTCTCATATTGAAGTCCAAATTCTAGGTGATACCCATGGCAATCTAATACATCTGTATGAGCGCGATTGTTCGCTCCAAAGACGGAACCAAAAAGTAATTGAAGAGACACCTTGTACAAAACTTAGCGCAGAGGTACAGGCAAAAGTACATAGTCTAGCAATCAAACTTGGGAAAGCTATAAATTATACAAACGCTGGCACAGTAGAATTTTTAGTAACTGAACAAGGTCAAGTATATTTTCTGGAAATGAACACTAGGTTACAAGTGGAACACGGTGTTACAGAACTGGTAACTGGATTAGATTTGGTCGAACTACAAATAAAGATAGCGTACGGTCAAGCCCTGACAATATCTCAAGACGACATATCCGTTCGCGGGCATGCAATTGAGGCACGAGTATACCCCGAGGATCCAGATACATTTATGCCAAATATAGGGAAGGTTTCTGGCCTGCATATCCCAAATTGCCGATTGTCACGAATAGATACGGCTCTTTGCAAAGGATATGAAGTTACGCTACACTACGAACCTCTGATGGCCAAAGTAATGGCGTGGGGGAAAAATAGAGAAGAGGCGATTAACCGCCTGAGCAAGACCCTATTAGCACTGAGAATAGACGGTGTGAAAACCAACATACCCCTACTGCGGGATATCCTAACAGATAGGGGTTTTCTAGAGTCTACTCATCACACCGGCTCACTTCCTAAAATCATCGACACGATAATACTAAATAGGCAGAGGAAAAAATCTAACGGTAGCATGGACAACAAAAATCAAAATAACAAAGAGATAGCAGCGACCATTGGAGTAGCCTTAGCTATAGCTATGAATAAAGCTGCATATCCTTCATTGTCTGCCACTCTGGACCAGCCATGGCGAAACATAGCCAGGAGAGAACAATTGATTTCCCGTAATACGGGGCGAATGGGTTGGCATTAACCACATTTCGAATCAAGGTTGGCGGCGAGTGGTACTCCATACAGATTGGTGACATAACACAACCCGCAGTCGAAGTAACAGTAAATGGCGAATCCTTCCTAGTAGAAATTGATCCAGAGTTACTCCACAGAAATACTCGGCGACCTCCCCACCGGCGTCAGTCTGAAACAAACCCTGACCAAAGTCCTCAATCCGACGATGACTCGTTGAAAATTCTCAGATCTCCTATGCCAGGTAAAGTTATGTCTATATCTGTCAGACCAGGAGAATCAGTCATGTCAGGGCAAGAGTTATGCGTCGTAGAGGCTATGAAAATGGAACAGAGCATCTGCTCACCGACAGACGGCATTATCAAAACAATCCATGTCCAACCTTTGGATAGTGTAAACGCTGGGGACCCTTTAATAGAATTAGAATAAACCTACTTTATAAACCTTCCAAATGTTAAAATTGCTTATCATTGTTAGCAAATCTTGCTTTGGAATAGTGTTATGCCACAAGAATTTATTCATGTAAAAGGAGCCAAGGAGCATAACCTCAAAAGTGTTGAAGTAAACATACCCCGGGAAAAACTAGTAGTTATAACCGGCGTTTCAGGTTCGGGTAAAAGCTCTCTAGCCTTTGACACTATATATGCAGAGGGACAGCGTAGATACGTTGAGTCATTATCTGCGTATGCCAGACAATTTCTGGGCAGAATGGATAAGCCAGACGTAGACTACATTGAAGGTCTATCTCCCGCGATATCCATTGACCAGAAAGGGGTGTCTCACAACCCTAGATCTACGGTAGGTACAGTTACCGAAATTTATGATTACCTCAGACTTTTATTTGCGCGAGTTGGAAGACCCCATTGTCCCAAATGCGGCCTCCCTGTGGAGCGACAAACAATTGAACAAATAGTCGACGCATTGCTCAATCTATCTGAGGATAGCCGCATAACTCTACTAGCACCCAAGATTCGCCGCAAAAAGGGTGAACATAAAGAAATCTTTGAATCTGCTAGAAAATCCGGGTTTACTCGAGTCCGTGTCAATAACGAAATACTAACGCTGGATGAAGCCGACGCCATTACCTTGAATAAACAAAAATGGCATTACATAGACATAGTGGTAGACCGTTTGATCATACGACCTGAAATAGAAACATCCCGTGTAGCTGAATCCGTTGAAACTGCCCTCAGAGAAGGAAACGGACTATTGCAAATATTTCAGGAAGGAAAGGACGACATAATATTTTCAGAAGAGTTTGCCTGTGTCTCATGCGGGACCAGCCTCCCTGAAATTGAGCCGCGCACATTCAGTTTTAACAGCCCTCACGGAGCCTGCAATATTTGTACAGGACTGGGGTACAAACTAGAAGTGGATCCTCAATTAATCATACCCAACAAGGATTTGTCCCTTTCTGAGGGCGCTATATCACCGTGGAACCGATCTGGAACATCAAGCACATGGTACCTAAGCATGGTCGAATCTGTCGCCAGCAGCCACGGATTTTCTGCAAAGACACCAGTGAAAGACCTAAAACCATCCAGCCTAGCCTTGATATTGAACGGCGACCCTGACAAGAAAGTCACTATGAAACACAGAACCCGCCGTGGCCAAGTATACAGTTGGGATACAACTTTTGAAGGAGTTATACCAAACTTAGAAAGAAGATATCAAAAAACTGAGTCCGATTATGTTAGACACGAAATAGAAAGATATATGTCGGCCAGGCCTTGCCAAGCTTGCGAAGGCAGACGCCTCCGCCCGGAAGCTTTGGCAGTACAAGTCTGTGGGATCAACATTGTAGATGTCACCTGTATGAGCATCAGTGATGGCTTGGTATGGATTTCAGAAATAGACCCAGTAATTAATCCAGAAACAACAGGAGCAATGCTTACAGAGAGAGAACGTACAATTGGAGCGCAAATATTAAAAGAAATAGAGGGGCGCCTCAAGTTCTTAGACAACATCGGACTCGGCTACCTTACCATGGATCGTACAGCACGAACTTTATCAGGCGGAGAAGCACAAAGAGTGCGATTAGCTACACAAATAGGCTCTGGGCTAACCGGTGTTCTATATGTCTGTGATGAACCGACAATTGGGTTACACCCACATGATGACCATATGTTGATAACCACTTTATCCGACCTAAGAGATATGGGAAACACAGTAATCGTGGTAGAACATGACGAGGCCATGATGAGATCTGCAGATCATATTATAGATATGGGACCGGGTGCAGGAGAACATGGTGGAAACGTTGTAGCTACAGGAACCATAACCCAAATAATGGACAATCCTAGATCTCTGACCGGCCAATATTTGAGTGGAACAAAAATCATCCCTTTACCTGCATCTCGTCGTTCTGGCAATGGCTTAAACATAACTATTACAGGTGCAACAGAAAACAATCTCAAAAATGTCAGTACAGATATTCCCCTCGGGTGCTTAGTGTGCGTCACAGGAGTATCAGGGTCAGGAAAAAGTACCTTAATCTATGATGTCCTTTATAAAAAACTAGCCCAAGTACTCAACAATGCTCGGGAGTTCCCAGGATCACATAAATCAATATCGGGGATAGAACATATCGACAAAGTCGTAAATATAGATCAGTCACCTATTGGGAGAACTCCGCGAAGCAACCCAACTACCTACACAGGCGCTTTCACTCCGATACGAGAACTCTTCGCCAACCTACCTGAGGCTCGTGTCAGAGGTTATAAACCCGGCAGGTTTTCATTCAACGTAAAGGGAGGTCGTTGCGAGGCATGCCAAGGGGAAGGATATATCCAAATAGAAATGCAGTTTCTGCCTGACGTAACTGTTCCTTGTGAGATCTGTGAAGGCCGGCGATATAACCGAGAAGCTTTAGACGTAACCTTAAGAGATAAAAGCATCGCTGATGTATTGCAAATGACTGTGGATCAAGCTCTCGATTTCTTCTGGAACTTCCCGAGAATTAGACCTAAACTTGAGACTCTGAGAGATGTAGGCTTGGGATACATAAAATTGGGACAGCCGGCTACAACTCTATCCGGTGGCGAAGCTCAAAGGGTCAAGCTCGCTACCGAACTGTCCAAACGCGCTACCGGTAAAACATTGTATCTACTTGACGAACCGACAACTGGACTATCTTTTGAGGACTGTGCCGCTCTATTAAGAGTGTTACACAGGTTAGTCGATAACGGTAACACTATAGTTATGATCGAACACAACTTAGATCTAATCAAGAATGCTGATTGGGTAATTGATTTAGGGCCTGAAGCAGGACACAATGGCGGTAAAATAATCGCTACAGGAACACCTGAGCAACTGACTAAGAAAAAACGCTCTCACACTGGCAAATATATTAAAAATCTCGTGAAGACGCGTTCCAATGCCACCAAAAACGAACTAGCCACGGTCGGAGATTAAACATAAAACATCTGGAGATTATATCGAGTACAAACCCCAAAGGACTCATATATTTCTCTGTATCACCCTTCTGTCTTTACTAAATAATTGGTCTTTGATACGATCCATTCATACATACCAAAACCTCTGGAGGTATAATATGCCCCTTCACTACGATGATGAAATCAAAATAACAAAAATTAATATGGGTCCATATAATAACAATGGATACATTGTAGTATGTCCGGATACAAACCAAGGCGTCATAATAGATACTCCTGCTGAGCCGGAAAAACTATTGAGCGAATTACAGAATATAGATATAAAGGCCATCCTTATAACACATGGACACCAAGATCATTTATTAGGATTCGCTGAAATAACATCTCAGGTGGATGCTCCAGTCGGGGTAGGTAATGACGATACCAACCTATTGCCGTCCGAACCCGCATTTTTGATAAACGATGGCGATACTATTAAATTTGGGAATCAAGAGATACAGGCCATATCCACGCCTGGGCACACAGACGGCTCTACATGCTATCTAGTTGGGAAACATTTGTTTTCAGGAGATACACTATTCCCAGGAGGTCCAGGAAAATCTCGTAGTCCTGAAGCCTTCGAACAAGAGTTAGAAAGCATAACTTCAAAATTGCTAACTCTACCATCTGAAACAAATGTATATCCCGGGCATGGTGACGATACGAGTATTTTGAACGCGAAGGACCAATATGAAGTGTTTAGAGCCAAGTCTCATCCCTCAGATTTGCACGGCGATGTTTCCTGGTTGGAAAGTTAAAAACCTACTTTACGGCTGATTAAGTGATTGAGCACCAAGATGAGGGAGTTAAACTCCCTCATCTTGGTGAACGGGAGCATTTTACAGGAGACTACATGTACCAAAAAACCATTCTTGATAATGGGCTTAGGATCCTAACATCGAACATAAATTATTCACAGTCAGTGTCAATGCTCATATCAGTAGGAGCCGGCTCTCGTTACGAACCTCCCGAACTTGCAGGATTATCGCATTTTCTAGAACATCTCCCTTTCAAGGGCACTACGAAATGGCCTACAGCCCGAATAATAAGTGAAGCCATTGAAGGTGTTGGCGGAATAATGAACGCAAGCACCGACCGTGAAATGACAGTGTTTTGGTGCAAAGTCGCAAAACCTCATTACAAACAAGCTTTAGCCGTGTTATTAGACATGATCTTGAATCCTATTTTAGATCCCCAAGAAATGGAAAAGGAACGAGAAGTAATTCAAGAAGAACTTCGAATGACTTACGATTATCCAAGTCAACTAGTGGACCTACTTATAGACGATATCTTATGGCCAGATCAGGCTATGGGGCGTGATGTAGGTGGGTCTATTGACACTGTGAAGAGCATATCGCTGAGCGACGTTCGAAGTTATATGGAACATCAATACAATCCACACAATACGGTGATATCAATAGCAGGAGATATCGAGCATGCAGCAGTCGTTGAGCAAATTAACGACGACTCGCACAACTGGGCATACCAAGAAACTCTGGACTGGGAGAGAGTGTCATACAATAATCCAGCACCTAAGGTGAAGATAGACAACCGAGCAACTGATCAATCGCACCTCTGCATAGGATTACCAGGACTTTCATTAGATGATCCGGACCGATTTACTCTATCCATTATGAATTGCATTCTTGGTGATGGAATGAGTAGCAGATTATTTCAAAACCTTAGAGAAACACAGGGTTTAGTTTACGATGTGTCAAGTTCCACAAGTAATTATAAAGATTGTGGGTCACTCGTAATTTATTGCGGCACAGAACCCAATAAAGTCCAAGACTCCGTCCGTAGTATCGTCTCCGATCTCAAAAACCTACTAGACCCCATATCAAATTCGGAGATATCGAAAGCAAAAGAATACACAAAAGGACGATTATTGCTTCGTATGGAAGACACTAGAAGCATTGCCTCATGGGCAGGCACACAGGAATTGCTTACAGAGCACATCCTAGATGTAGACCAGGTTGTATCAATTATAGATAAAGTTAACGCAGACGATCTCAAACGTGTTGCCGAAAAAATCATATCTGAAGATAACTGCAAGCTAGCAATAGTTGGGCCTCACCCTAGTGCAGATGTATTCGAACAATTATTGAGTTTCTAAATAGATTGAATTGACCATCTTATTAAAGATAAATCCAACTCTCAAAACACATTACCTTATATGATACAATCGGCACCGCAGCATAAAAGGAATATGGAGGCTACATGGATATAACGGATCCAGTATCGGTCAACAATCTTGAAGACGCCCATGAGCTTATGTATGACTTGGGATGGACTGACGGACTTCCTGTAATCCCACCTACCACCAAACTAGTGAATGCTGTATTAGAACATCTAAACAGAGATCCACAAGAAATCATCGGGATAGTTCCTCCGAAAAACAGAATCGCCTCAATCGAGAAGATCGCCATTAACTGTGTGATGGCTGGATGTAAGCCACAACACGTACCAGTCGTCATAGCAGCTTTAGAAGGATTACTAGAGGATTCTTTCAACCTAAACGGCGTTCAGGCAACAACTAACTGCGTGGCCCCTCTCACTATAGTAAGCGGGCCAATAGTCGACGAACTAAACTTTAATTACGGTGATAACGTCTTCGGTGGCGGTTCGCGCTCCAGTGCAGTAGTCGGCAGAGCTGTACGTCTAATATTATGGAACTTAGGCGGTGGATACCCTGGAGAAATTGATAGAGCTACAATTGGGCACCCAGGCAAGTACACCTTTTGCATAGCTGAAGACCCCCACAATAACCCTTGGGAATCAATACATGAAGAGATGGGATTTAGCAAAGACACATCCTGTGCTTCTGTATTCGCATGCGAAGCTCCACACCACATTGCAACCGGATCTGGCTACATATTGTCTGCAACTGACATACTTAAAGTCATCGCAGATAGCACTGCTACCGCCGGAAGTTCGACTATGAATGGCGGAGGACAGATACTCCTAGTCATAGGCCCAATGACCGCACAAAAACTATCTTCGGAAGGGTATAATAAAGAACGAATCCGCAAAGAGCTAGCACAATTAGCTGTGAAACCAGTAGGGTTAATGAAATCCAATCAATTTTTAAATCCCGGGCATCCATTCCACTGGGCAAGCATTGTTGACGCCAATGACGATAAAGCGATGGTACCTGCTTTACGAGAACCCGAAAAGCTGTTGATAGCAGTAGCTGGAGGATGGGGGTCTGGATCTGGATTTTGTGCTGTTACACACGGCTGGATGGAAGCGGGAGGCCACTTACAGACCAGAGAAATAAAAAACCCGTAGTCTATGGGTTTTGGGAGGTATATTTTATGTCCGAAATAATATTACACAGTCCTATAGGCAAGGAATCATACTTTGATCCAGACATCACACCTATATCAACTCCCAGGGGAGGCAAAGTCGCCTTTCTGTTTAACGGGCACGTATCTGTTTTACCATTCTGGAATAATCTCGAATCACAAATCAAATCTGTACTAGAACCCACTGAAACTATGCAAATTGTAAAGCCGAACACATTTGCACCGGCATCATCTGAGGCTATAGAAAGCCTGTCATCAGCAGATTTAGCTATTGTCGGAGTATGCGCTTGAGGTTCATGTACATCCGGCTCCGTGAGAGACGGTATAAACCTAGAGAGAACTGGAGTGCCCGCAATAGTAATATCACATAACGTATTTGAAAAAGCAGCACGTGCTCAATGCAATGCGTTAGGAGTTCCAGACTTACGGATACTGGTTTACTCTCAACCCAAAGGTGAAGAGGAAGAAGTGGAGGGCGCCAAAGCAGCAACAGATATATCCAATCAGCTAATTGAAATGATTGCCTCCGAAGATAAATGATTTTAGTAACATGTTATGTCAACTAACGCAGGTATGAGTCTTTCTGAACGAAAGATCAAAGTTTTGGAAAATCTAGACAGGGGCCACAAAGCCCTTCACGAAGCCTTATCAGGTCTGGACCCTGAAGACGCTTTTCTGGGCACTAGGTGGTCCGTATGGGATGTAATAAAACACTTAGATTCAGAAGGCTTTGTAGATACCTTAGAGACCCTATCTAAAGGTGCTGCCCACCTATTCCCGCCATTTACGAGCCGTGCAGAAAAATTAAAGTCTGATATATCTCACCTAGACCAAACATTTGCGCGCTTTAGGAAATTAATAGAGTCATTATCTGAAGAACAACTACTCAGGGAAGCAACACCGGAAAATACATATAATACGTTCCCTGCATTGAATATGATCGAGCTTCTCGAAAGATTCTCAAATCACGAATCCAATCATGCCATACAAATCGAAAAAACTCTGACATATATTGCGGCGTTTAATGCTCGGGAAAAGGCCGTAACAATCATCACATTAAACATAGATACACCTTCCCAAATCCCCGATAATATCTTAGGAATGCTTAAACACGCTGATTATCTAGCAGCCACTGCCCCAATCCTGAGCAATTTAGAAGGAAAGTTTGCTGGATTACCTATCGAGTTGCTGGATAAGAACTACCAAGAAGTTGTAGCAAGGCTAAGTAGAGAATCCAAATCTGGGCTCTGGGTAGTTCTATGTGTTTCAAGTCAGCCTTCACAATTAGAGAGTGATTGCATAACCCTTGCAACACAACAATGCGAGAAAATAATTCATTTCAACCCGCATATTGATTCCAATGAAGCCGGCTTATAAATCACACTAATGTTTTGAGTCAAATTCTAATTCGACACTATTTTCCAGAACGCCTATACCAGGTATATCTACTTCAACTTTATCCCCTGGCCTAATAGCAACAGTAACTCCTGTAGCTCCCGAAAACACCAAATCACCCGGTCTTAATGTAACTTGCTGACTAATGCAACTCACTATTTCAGGAAAAGTAAAAAGCATATCTCTCGTATTACAAATCTGGACTTGATCTGAATTGATCCTAACTACTAAATCTAATTCGCTAGGATCGATATCGGTTTCTATCCATGGGCCTACAGGAGCGAACGTGTCGGCGCCCTTCGCTCTCCAAAATGACCAATCTTTCCCTTGCCATGTCCTGTCACTAACATCATTGCCACACGTATACCCAAGGATATATTTGCTTGCTTCTGCTGGCGTCACCCTCCGACAGTTCTTTGATATTACAGCAACGGCTTCGCCCTCATAATGAACATCCCCTTCAGAATCTTTCGGAATAATTATGGGGTCATTTGGTCCTGTCAGAGCATTCCTTCCTTTCCGCCATGGTTGAGGTTGCGTAGGTATGGGTGGTGTATCTTGGCCCAGTACCTGACCAGCAAATTCCAGATGCTCCAGAAAGTTGAGACCAGGACACCAGATTTCCATTGGATCAGTCGGAGACAACAATCTCACCTTCGACAAGTCATGTGTAGTATCCGTCATCCTAAATTTCGAAAATATACTCCCACGTATTTCGACGAGCTTATCTCCCTGCAAGACTCCATACACTACCCTCTTACCATCCCGAAAGCGAGCAATTTTCATACAGTTTTCCTTCCTTAAAATACATCTTTACTTCGCGCCAAGTTTAACTAAGAGAGAATCGAGGAGCAAGACTTGAAAAGCTGTCAATTATGTGGTTATGTTAGGTCAAATAAGTTATATAACGTATATTTAATTCAAACATATCGTTGGCATCACCTACATTAATATTAATTAAAAGAGGCATTTAATGAAGTTAGGTTTCTTCGTTACAAATCAATATCTCCCCGGAGAGTCAATGCCGGGAAAAATCCAAGATAGTGTAGAACAAGTAAGAGCGGCGCGCGAAGCCGGATTCGACTTAATATGTACAGGACAACATTATCTGGCTGCGCCGTATCAAATGAGTACAAGCTTTCCATTATTGGCCCGCTTAGCCGCAGAAGCAGGCGATATGGAAGTTGCAGCAACCATAATATTAGTCCCTCTTCTTAATCCGGTAGAATTAGCAGAAAGCGTAGCTACCATGGATGCTATCTGCAACGGCAAATTTATATTTGGTGTAGGACTAGGATACCGAGAAGAAGAGTACACTGCTTTTGGTATTCAGAGCCATGAAAGGGTAGGCAGGTTAAAGGAATCTCTTGAAATCATGAAGCTGCTCTGGGGCCAAGAAGAAGTAGAATTTCAAGGAAAATATTATCAGGTCCCAAAGATAACACCAGCTACTAGGCCAGTCCAGTTGCCTCACCCACCCATCTGGGTAGCAGCTAATAACGGCGTCGCAATCCGTCGAGCCGCCAGATGGGGATACCCGTGGATTATAAATCCACACGCTACTATTCCGATGATATCGGAACAATGGGCTGACTACAAAGAAACTTTGGTAAAGGCTAACAACCCTATCCCAGAGACGTTGCCTATGATGCGAGAATTATATGTAGCTGAAAATAGGGAAACCGCGTTTATAGAGAGCGAACCGTATTTGGCATCTAAATACCAAGCATATGCAGACTGGGGGCAAGATAAAGCTCTTCCAGGTGAAGAAAGTTTCTCGGTCCCATACCAGCAGCTAGCCAAAGACCGGTTCCTACTCGGCTCACCGGATGAAGTAGTCAGCGAAATTCAAAGATACGAAGAAGAATTAGATGCAAACTACTTAATATTCAGAATGCAATGGCCAGGAATGGAACAAAGCCAAGTATTAAAGCAGATAGAATTACTCGGGAAAGAAGTGATCCCCAGAGTTAAGCGCAATAGATGAACTCTACAAATTCCTAATATGAGATTGTTGGTTAGGTTCCACAAATTGCTGCTGGTACAATTGGTAATAATGTCCCTTACGACTGACAAGATCTATATGAGAACCTGATTCCAATATTCTACCGTGATCTATAAAATATATTACGTCGGCTGCCAGTATCGTAGACAGCCTATGAGCAATAGCTATTGTTGTCCTACCCTTCATCAGAGGTTGCAAAGCTTGCTGAATGAGTCGTTCGCTACCGGTATCTAGCGCGGATGTTGCTTCATCCAATATTAATATTCCCGGTTGATGTAATATAACTCGACCTATCGCCAAACGCTGCCTTTCGCCTCCTGAAAGCCTATACCCTCTCTCTCCGACGACTGTATTATATTGGTCAGGGAATTCCATTATCCGATCGTGAATATTTGCAGCTCTAGCGGCCTCATAAACATCATCTTCACTTGCGTCTGGACGACCGTATAATAAATTATCTTTTATAGTTGCATGAAAAAGATAACTCTCCTGAGATACGTATCCTATAATCTCAGATATCGATTTAAGTTTAATATTTTTTAAATCGTATCCATCAATGCTGATCGAGCCTTTCGTAGGATCATATAGCCTTGTCAAAAGATAGGAGATTGTAGTCTTACCAGCTCCACTTGGGCCGACCAGAGCTACCAATTGTCCCGGTTGGATATCGAATGATACATTATCCAAAGCCCAAGCCTCTGCAGAGTTTTCGATTCCGGCATCCTCAGAATACCTGCTTGCATCATATTTCATACTCACAGATTGAAATTTCACAGACCCCAAAATTTTTGTTGATGGAAGAACAACAGCAGAGTCTGAGTCAGCAATATCAGGGTCCAAATCGAGATACCCGAATATCCGTTCAAATAGTGCTAAAGAAGACTGAAGATTTACACTAACTCGTAACAACGTAACTATGGGGAAATAGAGTCTAGATTGGAGTGTGGTAAAAGCTACGATCACCCCTGCTGAAATATCTTTATCTCCCACTCCGGTCAGCATATAGCCTGCTATAACATATATCATTACAGGTGAAATAGAGAAAAATGCCTGCATGATTGCCCACACTGACTGTCCTGTCATTTCTCTGCGTATTATTAAATCGGATAGGTTTTGGCTTTCCGATTCAAACCTTTTGGATTCACGGCCTTGCCGACCAAAAAGCTTGGTAAGCATTACTCCTGACACTGACAAAGTCTCTTGAGTAATTGCTGTCATATCAGCAGTAGAGTTCTGTACGGCTCTGGACGCCCTACGACGGCGCTCCCCTATTTTTTTTGTTATTACGGCGAATATCGGAACAATGCCGACCGCCACTACTGTTAATTCAAACGACAAGATTGCCATTGCGACGACAGTGCTGATCAAGATCACAACGTTCGAGATTATGTCTGTCACAGTGCTTGTTACCACGTTTTGGACTCCGCCTACGTCATCAGAAACTCTGGACTGTATTTCTCCTGTCCTAGTGTCAGTGAAAAATCCTAGAGATAGGCTCTGCAAATGGTTAAACAGCCTATTCCGCAAGTCACGCATAACCTTTTGACCTACAGTATTAGTTAAATACGTCTGAGCAATGCCTATAAAACTAGTAACGACGATAACCCCTGCCATTACACCGGCAATCACCCACAATAAGTTCAGATCCGGCATTCCAGAACTAGGGAAGAGCGCAAAGTCGAACACTACCCGTATCAACAGTGGGTTAACTACTCCAAGCCCGGCTGATAATAGTATCAGCCCTCCAACTAAGCATATTTGGTATAAATACGGTCGGAAGCTAGAGGCGATACGCCATCCCAATCGTTGATCAGATAATAGTTGTTCTTGGTTAGAAATGACCGGTCTTGTATCCATAGCAATATTGTAACAATTATAAAGAAAATGGAAATGATATAGCACCTCTCAACCCATAAGTTTACTATTGTGCTATGCTGTACCAATAGTTGTACTATAAATACTCATAGCACTTAAGACCTCCACGCTATATCGGGAGATACAAATGGTACCGCCACAAGATTTTTTCGGAATACTGCCTGTGTGGGCAGGTGTTTACACGGCATTGCTGATCACTGTGATACTATCATCATTTTTACTGCACAAAAGGGTTTTCTGGTTAGTCTCCCAAGGAAAATCAGCAGCTCGTTTCGATCAGCCCTGGATAAGGCTGACTGGAGCGATCTCTATAGTATTCGGACAACGGAAAGTTTTGCAAAGGGTCGGATCAATTGATCCTCGTAGTCGCAGAATTGATCTAGCAGGTTTAGGACATGCATCAATATTTTGGGGGTTCATGTCGTTTACTGCCAGTTACGCGTTATTTATATTCGGGGACTCAATATGGCCTGAATTGTCCAAAACAATAATTACAACCACAGGAGTCATGATCTTCAGTGCATATCTGGATATATTCGCAGCAATAATCCTTATTGCTCTTGGATGGGGACTGACCCGCCGTTGGTTAATGAAACCACACAGACTAAGTTTTGATCTCACACGTAATATAGATGCAGTAATAGTAGTTGCGCTAACAGCAGCTCTGATGGTTGTTACTCTACTGGTCCACTCATTATATGTCGCCGCTGGGTACGATGGTCCTGAGTCTCACGTGCTCATTGGCGGATTGTTAGCAAAGGGATTTATGTCTCTAGGTGTCACCGAGGGTACGGCGATAGTACTACATGAAACTATGTGGTGGTTGCACTTAGCTGTAATATTATCCTTTGCAATTTACATACCATTTTCTAAACATATACACATGGTCGCAGCACCACTTAACGCTTATTTCCGATCCCTTGAGCCCAGGGGCACATTACCTACAATAGATTTAGAAACTACTCCACGCTTTGGGGCAGGTAGAGTACAAGACTTTACATGGAAACAACTTCTTGATGGCTATGCCTGCGCCGTTTGTGGCAGGTGTACTGATGCATGTCCAGCCAATATTACGGGTAAAATTTTGTCTCCTATGCACATTGTCGAAAATCTCAAAGAACATATGATATCGATAGGGCACCAAGGAGCCCCTGACGCAGAACACATCGAGCCCCAACCGCTAATTGATCATGCTATACCGGAGCAAGCTATATGGGATTGTGTTTCATGTGGGGCTTGTATGGAAGAATGTCCGGTCGTTGTAGAACATGTCCCTACGATAATAGATATACGACGTAATCTAGTACTAGAAGAATCAAAAATTCCAGAAACTGGTATGAACGCCCTATTAAGCATGGAACAAAGAGGTCATCCATGGAGAGGAACTCAGTTTTCTCGAACTGACTGGGCTGAAGGACTAGACGTACCGACAATAGCGGATAATCCGAATGCAGAGATATTATTCTGGGTCGGTTGCACCTCAGCACTAGAACAGAGAAGCCAAGGGATAGCACGTTCAATGGTAAAAGTCCTCAAAGCCGCTAACGTCGATTTCGCCATTTTAGGAGAAGAAGAGACTTGCACCGGAGACCCCGCTAGAAGAATGGGGAATGAATATTTGTTCCAAATAATGGCTCAGCAAAACATAGAAACCATGAATCAATATAACATCAAAAAGATTGTAACCATTTGCCCACACTGTTTTAACACTATACGAAACGAATATCCACAATTCGGTGGTGACTACGAAGTACTTCATTACAGCCAATTCGTGGATGGTCTAATTAATCAAGGTCACATAAAACCCATCAAAATGATAGATACGACTCTGGCATATCACGATTCGTGTTATCTTGGTCGCCATAATGGGGTTTACGACGAGCCAAGAAACGTCGCTCGGGCTATACCTGGTCTCAAGCTAATCGAAATCGGATCTAGATGCAGAGAAAGAGGTTTTTGCTGCGGAGCAGGTGGCGGGCATATGTGGATAGAAGAGAGTCAAGGAGATCGTATTAACCACGTAAGAACTGACCAATTCTTGGAAACTGGAGCTGACACCGTGGGAGTGTCTTGTCCATTCTGTTTACAAATGATGACTGAGGGAATCCAATCCAAGGGGCAGTCAGATTCCAAGCAAAGCAAAGATGTTTTAGAATTATTGGCTGACAGTCTAGGGGATTAACAGTTCTATTATATAGTTTTAAAGAAAACAAATAGTAGCTAACTACATTCCTTTATATGTAGGGGATATAAAATGGATAATTCAAAGCCATTCCAGAGACTTGTAGTGCCGGACGATGAACCAGCTGTTCTAGCAAATACTCCTTTTGAAGCCCGCGCTCGCAGTCTAGCGCACGACGTCATATGGTATTTTGACAGACCTAATGACGAAACCTCAACTATCGAGAGACTCAGTGAAGCTGATTGTATAATAAACATTAGATCCTCCGTAAAATTCACTCGTAATGTCTTAGCAAACTGCAACAGTCTGAGGATATTGTCTGTTTGGGGAACAGGTGTAGACCATGTAGACTTGTTAGCTGCGGAAGAGTATGGCATAACAGTTTCAAACACCCCTGCATACGGAGCTCCATATGTTTCCGAACATGCTTTGACTCTGGCACTTGCCGTATCTCGCCAAATAGTAGAGTCCGATAGACATATCAGACAGGGCGGCTGGACACGTGGATTCATTAACGAACTTTATGGAAAAACCCTTGGTGTAATAGGCACAGGGGCAATTGGCCAACGCATGATACAACTTGGCAAAGGGATCGGTATGAACGTCATCGCCTGGACAATCAATCCTGATAACAACAGGGCAAAAGAATATGGCACAGAATTCGTTGAACTAAACGATTTAATGGCACAATCAGATGTCATATCAATCCATCTAGCATTATCAAATAAAACTGAAAAGCTCATTGGGGAAAATGAGATCGGTCTGATGAAAGAAACTGCTATATTAGTTAATACTGCCCGAGGTCCAATCGTGGACGAAAAAGCATTATTATCAGCCCTGAGATCACGCCAGATCGCTGGTGCAGGATTGGATTCGTTTGATATAGAACCACTACCCTCAGGCCACCCCTTTACCGAATTAGACAACGTTATATTATCTCCACATGCCGGTGGAATGGCTTACAATGGGACTATGAGGGGCTTAGAAATGTCTGTGGAAAACCTTGAATCATTCGCTAAAGGCAATCCGATTTACGTGGTGGCACAAGGATCACGCTAAGCTTCAATACCTATCATAATAACGTAATATTGATTATATGCCAGATATGATTTCTGTGGAACAATCAACTATCTCGAAATCTAATCTTAACGATTCAATATATGTGACCATATTAGAGATTTGACCACTCACATAGGGAATATCATTACCCACACTACAAAAAACTATATCAGACGTTTGCCACAGATTGTTGTTAGCCTCCTCAGCCGCCGATACATTGAAACGATTCCGGACACGTTCCACTAAAGAGCGAGTTATCCCGCGACTATCTTTCAGGCTATGCGATTCTTCCATGTAGATTTTCAAACAGCAAATTCCTATATGCATAATGATATCCCCTGTAAATATACGAAATGAACGGAATAATAAATACAATCTATTATTTGATATAATTCGAGTGCGCTCAACTTTCATCGATAAAATGATATGCATAGAAACGTTGTCGCAATATTACATACATTATTCAAGCATCTAGTAACCAACATTCGTAAAAGCGTCTTAGAGCCCTCTATTCATCAACACATCACTGATCAGTTATATGGCCGAACAACCAGAACATATATTAGAATCGTCCACAAGCGTACCAGATGTTGTCATTGGACGCTTACCACAATATGTCAGAATACTAAGTCAGATGGAATGTTCAGGACTGACAATAACGAATTCCAAACAATTGGGTGAATTATTGAAAGTCACTCCTGCGCAAATCAGGAAAGATCTCAGTTATTTCGGAAGATTCGGCAAACAGGGTAAAGGTTACAGTGTCCCTATGCTAATTGACCAACTTAGACAAATATTAGGGATAAATAAGAACTGGAATGTTTTATTAATTGGCGTAGGCAGATTAGGCAGAGCGATACTTAGCTATCCGGGATTCACTCCAGATGGTTTCCACATAGTTGCTGCAGCAGATAACGATCCTGAAATAATCGGTCAAACAATTGAAGGTCTTGTTATAAATGCTCCTGGTACCATATCCAAACTACTAAAAGACCATTCCATTGATATTGGTATTGTCGCGGTTCCAATACAACGCACTCAATCCGTGATAGATGAATTGGTCAAATATGGCGTAAAGGCAATTTTGAATTATGCTCCTATCACGCCCCACGTTCCTAGTAACGTGAGAATTCAGAATATTGATCCAGTATTATCTTTACAATCAATGACATACTATCTTAATAGAAAAGCCCTGGCCTAATTAGGTCAGGGCTTTTCTATTAAGCATATTTTCCATATTGATAACTAATCTTCGGTTATACCCTCAGCTAGTATCATAACCTGATTCGACAAGACCTCTAAGAAACCTCCAGTGACCGTCCAACGCTGGTCTGAGCCATTCTTAGTAACTCTTATTGTCCCTTGCTGCAGGGCAGTCATTAATGGCGAATGATTAGGCAATATACCTAACTGCCCTTCGGTACCTGGAGCTACCAGAACATCTACCTCGTCAGAATACACTTCTGATTCTGGCGTTATTATTTGAACTCGCATCGTTGCCATCAGATTTACGCTACCGATTCTTGCATCTGCTGGGCTTTCTCAATAGCTTCATCTATTGTGCCAACCATGTAGAAAGCCTGTTCTGGCAGATCATCATGTTTACCTTCCAGTATTTCCGCGAATCCTCGAACAGTCTCTCTAACTGGCACGTACTTACCAGGTTGATTAGTAAATGCCTCAGCAACGAAGAATGGTTGTGTTAAAAACCTCTGAATCTTTCTTGCGCGAAATACAACCAAACGATCCTCTTCAGATAGTTCTTCTATTCCAAGAATCGCAATTATGTCTTGTAGATCTCTATAACGCTGGAGGACTTCTTGTACACCTCTTGCGACTCTGTAGTGTTCTTCTCCCACTATTCTAGGTTCTAGTATTCTAGCAAACGAAGCTAGAGGGTCTACCGCTGGATATAACGCTTGCGCAGCCAAAGAACGTTCTAGTGACACTACCGCGTCAAGATGACCGAAAGTGGTCACGATCCCTGGGTCCGTGTAGTCATCAGCAGGAACATAAATCGCTTGGAACGACGTTATTGAACCTGACTTAGTGGAAGTAATTCTTTCCTGCAGTGCTCCCATTTCTGTCCCTAATGTAGGTTGGTATCCAACCGCAGAAGGCATTCTACCGAGCAGAGCAGACACTTCCATACCAGCAAGAATATATCTGTAAATATTGTCTATGAAGAGAAGAACATCCTGATTTTCCTCTTCCCTAAAGTATTCCGCCATTGTAAGACCAGTCAATCCGATCCTAGCACGGACACCCGGAGTTTCATTCATTTGTCCGAATACAAGAACGGTACTCGCCAACACTCCCGAATCCTGCATTTCGTGCCAGAGGTCATTTCCTTCTCTGGACCTTTCTCCAACTCCGGCAAATACCGACACGCCTTGATGCTCAGCTCCAATATTTCTAATCAACTCCTGAATTATGACTGTTTTACCGACACCGGCACCGCCATAGGCTCCAACCTTACCACCCTTCGGAAACGGGGTAATCAAGTCAAATACTTTGATTCCAGTCTCAAGAACTTCGACATTAGGATTTTGATCTTCGAAATCGGGGGCAGGTCTATGAATAGGCCACACCTGCTCTGATTCAACAGGGCCTAAGTTATCTAGGGGAGTCCCAGTGACATCGAATAATCGTCCCAGTGTTTCTTTACCAACTGGAACAGACACTTTGTTTCCTGTATCTACAACTTCGGACCCTCTGGATAGTCCATCAGTTGCTCCAAGTGCTAGGCATCTTGTCCAATTGTTTCCTATGTGTTGCTGGACTTCCAAGACTAAATTTTCCCCGTTGTTATCGCACGTCAACGCATCGAATAACTTGGGTAACTCGTCAGGTGGAAATTCAACATCCACAACTGTTCCAATAATCTGTACTATCTTCCCTGTAGCCATGAGTTAACCTCCAGAAATACCCATTACCCCTCTAGGGCCATTTGACCGCCCACCAAGTCTAGTAATTCATTGGTGATACTGTCTTGTCTTAGTTTATTCATTGTTAGAGTCAGTTCATCGCCCAAAGATTTCGCATTATCGGTCGCGCTACGCATTGCAACCATTCGGGCTGACTGTTCACTAGCGATGGACTCCAAAATGGCTTGATACACTTGAACCGCTATAAACTTCGGTAAGAGCGTATCAATGAGTGTTGCAGGATCAGGTTCATAAGTGTATCCCGACATAGACGATATGCTCAAAGCAGCGGGTTCCACTGGTAACAGTTTCTCAACCACCGGTTTTTGGGACATCGTGGACTCGAATTTTGCATAAGCAACATACAACTCATCAATGTTGCCACTAGAATACTCTTCTATTACCAGAGACGATATTTCTTCAGTGTCAGACAAAGTTGGCCTGTCTCCCAAGTCTGTGAAAAACTCTACAATATGCCTTCCTGTACGATTTAGAAACTCTCTACCCTTTCGACCTACACATATTGTGGAAACATTTGACTCTGACGATCCCATAAATCGGCCCACGCTACCATTTATCGAGGAGTGCAAACCTCCTGCTAGACCACGATCCGGTTCAATCAATAATAATCCTACATTATTGACAGGCCTTGACTGCAATAAAGGATGGACTATACCTGAATCGTCAATTGGCTGCGCCGCGAGATTAGTAATAACCTGTAGCATTTTTTCAGCATACGGCCGCCCCTGGGTAACTGCCATTTGGGCTCTACGCATCTTTGAAGCCGCAACTAGCGACATGGCATTAGTTACCTTCCCAGTATTCTCGACGCTTCGTATACGTCGCCTTATATCTCTCACGCTAGGCATTTATATACGCCCTATTTATATCGTTAGTTTTAATCATTATGCAAATGTCGTCTTAAAGTCGTTAATTGCCTTAGTTAAACTTCCTCGAAGTTCTTCTGAGACATCCCCTGTCTCCATAATCGTTGAAGCTAACTCAGGATGGTTACTATCCATATATCGCAGTAGTTGTTCTTCAAAAGAGCCGCACTTTGATATTTCCACATCATCCATAAGACCTGCATTTACGGCAAAAAGAACTATTACTTGATGTCCCAGGGATAATGGAACGTACTGTCCCTGCTTTAGAATCTCTGTAGACAACTCGCCTCTGGCCAACTGAGCTCTTGTTGCAGCATCCAAATCGGCAGTACCAAACTGGGCGAAACTAGCTAGTTCTCGGTACTGGGCTAAGTCCAATCTCAGCCTTCCCGCTACCTGTCTAATTGCTCTAGTTTGCGCAGCACCTCCAACACGAGACACTGACAAACCAACATTGACTGCAGGGCGTATTCCGGAATTGAAAAGCTCTGGTTCAAGATAAATCTGGCCATCTGTTATAGAGATCACGTTAGTAGGGATATACGCGGACACGTCTCCAGCCTGAGTTTCAATAATTGGCAACGCAGTCAACGATCCTCCACCATGCTCATCATCTAGCCTAGCAGCACGCTCGAGAAGTCTGCTATGCAGATAAAAGACATCTCCGGGATACGCTTCTCGGCCAGCAGGTCGTCGTAATAATAGTGACATCTGGCGATACGCCCAGGCATGTTTAGTCAGATCATCGTACACAATCAGTACATCTTTACCCTGGTCCATAAAATACTCGCCCATAGCGCAGCCAGCATATGGGGCTATAAACTGCAACGGCGCCGAATCAGATGAACCTGCGTTCACTACAATCGTGTGACTCAGAGCGTCATTTTCTTCTAATATTCCCACAACCTGTGCAACTTTACTCTGCTTCTGTCCCACAGCTACGTAGATGCATATGAGATCCCCACCCTTCTGGTTTATTATTGAGTCGATCGCTATAGCCGTCTTACCTGTAGATCTGTCACCGATTATCAGTTCCCTCTGACCTCTTCCAATCGGGATCATTGAGTCAATGGATTTAATTCCTGTCTGTACAGGAGTATCCACAGATTTTCTCACAACCACGTTAGGGGCAACGGTTTCCACTGGTCTAGTTTCAGTAGTTCCCACAGGACCTTTACCATCAAGCGGTCTACCCAAAGGATCAACTACTCTGCCGATTAATGACTCACCCACTGGAACTTCAATAATCTGTCCAGTGGACCTCACCCTATCCCCTTCTTTAACAGCATTGGGATCACCTAAAATAGCTGCCCCAACTAAATCAGATTCAAGGTTCATTGCCACACCAAGGACATCATTGCCAAAATCCAAAAGTTCATTGGATTGGACTCCTTGAAGCCCCTGGATACTTGCGACCCCATCACCGACCTGAACAACACTACCGACGTCAACCAGCGTCAAATCTCCGCCGAATTCTTCAATCTGGCGCTTTATTAATGAAACTATCTCTTGACCCCTAATTGCCATAGGAAGTCTCCTTTAATCTAGCGAATTTAAGATACCACTACTTCGGAGCGTACTTGCTTTCGAAGTTCCTCTAACTGCGTCTTAGTACTACCATCTAATAATTGATCGCCTATTTGGATGACTACGCCGCCCAATATAGACTCATCTACATTAGTATTGATAACAACCTCTTTTTTTACCAGGTCTTGTACAAATGTTTTTATTTTATCTATTTGAGCACTATCAAGTTCTACAGCGGAAGTTAATTCCACTCTTTGCCTACCTCTTAAGATATCAACCAGCCGTGTGTAATTATCATATACATCCCCAACTATCCCTACAGAGCCTCTCGCAACTAATAGAGAGATCAAATTCTGAACCATGGGGTCAACATCGGTCATTACAGCCTCAACCGCTTCTCTCTTCCTCAGTAGAGATACTTCGGCATGATTTAACAGAGCGCGAAACTCGTCATCATTCAACACTTGTACTACTAATTCGAGCTGAACTAGCCACTCGTCTACAGTGCCTTTTTCAGTCGCTAGTTCGAATAGCGCTCTTGCGTATCTATCTCCAGATACTTGTTTTGCCATAATTACTAACCTTTACTGGTGTTCTGACCACTTTCTTCTAAGACCTGGGATATAAGTTCGTCGTGAGCTTGTCTATCTACCGTTCGGCGTATCACTCTCTCCGCGGCAGTTATAGCCAAGTCACCAAATGCAACTCTGACTTCAGCCAAAGCTGCCTCACGCTCCTGCTGTATATCTCCGCGGGCACGTTCCACAAAATTCTCTGCATCCCCGCGAGCTTTTTCCATTTCTTCTTCTCTAAATCGGTTAGCAGCTTCTCTGGCTTGATCTAGCAAGCGCTGGCCCTCCCTCCGAGCTTCTGCCAATTGCTCTTCCACAGCGGTCTGAGCATTTGCAGCCTCATCGCGGGCTTTGTCAGCGGCTTCCAAACTTTCTCTTATGCGTTCGGACCGTTGATCCATAGCCCTTAGGAGTGGCTTATATGCGAAAGCGTATAAAACTCCCAAAAGAACCACGAAGTTCAGTAGATACGCTACTAACGTCGGAAGATTAATTCCTAACTGTGTCACGTTTACTCCCTCTGAAATGCCGACTATATTGGACTAGACTACGAACAGGAGAATGACCGAGACAATCAAAGCATAAATACCCAAAGCCTCAGCGAATGCTATGGCCAAGATCATATTCGTAGTAATGGAGCCAGCCGCTTCAGGATTTCTCCCTATTGCGTTCATAGCACCAGCCCCCAGTATACCGATACCAATACCAGGACCAATGACTCCTATCGCGATTGCCAAACCTGCAGCTAGTAATTTCGCCGCTTCTCCGCTCAATGCCTCTAACAACACCATTTTCTATAGCCTCCTATGTATTCCGCCTTTTAATGTTCCTCATGCTGGACAGCTACTGATAAGAACACGAGAGTCAATCCAGCAAATATTACTGATTGAATTAAACCAACCAGCAGTTCTAACCCGTAAACAAAGTTCGTGATCACTAGAGGTGCCAAAAATGTGATCATAACTACTAATATTTCTCCAGCTGTCATGTTTCCAAACAGCCTGAACGTAAAACTAACTATTCTAATTAATTCACTGATAAATTCGAGTATACCTACGAATATATCAATTAAGCCCCCAAATAATCCTTTTTTGAAAATACTACCAAATGCGAAAAACTTCGTAAGGTACCCCACACCATGCGCCTTGAAACCCCAATATTCTACAAATACGAAAGATACCAACGCCAAAGCTAGTGGCATGTTCAAGTCTGTCCCAGCGGGTCTAACTAGATGCACCAGTATGAGGTTATCATCTCCCACGTACCCGAGGAATTGATAGAACGGGAATAACGCTAACCACGCATTAAACAACACAAAGAAAAATATAGTAGCAACTATAGGGAAAGCTTTACGAGCCATTTCTGGACCTAGCACCCCTGTCGAGAAGCTAATTATGCCTTCGAACAGCGTCTCTACAAGCCCTTGCATTCTTCCAGGCACTAAGCGTTTCCTACCGGATCCTAATACAAAAAACAGTATCATGACGATTGAAGCTAGCCATGCAGAAAGCATCGTGTTGGTGATCGCGAATTCAGTAACCCCTAGCGGAGTAGAGTGGTGACCCTCGTCATGGCCCTCATTCTCTTTTCCATGACCCGAATCAGTTGAGTGACCATTATCTTCAGATTTATGATCTCCAGATTTATGATCAACCTGTTTCTCAGTTAGTCCAAGATGAAGATTACGCTTCGATGCAGGAAATACAGGTTGCGGAGGCAAATGTATTTCTGGTTGTGGGACAAAACTGTCTTGACCCCGTATGGCCGACCCAATACCGCCGATAACAAAACCTAGCAATAAGAGAGCTACCAGAGCCACTATAACGCCCAGAAGTAGACTTTTCCCGAGTCCACCCGACAACACTATTTTATTCCCCCTTGTTCTTTGACAGATCGCTTTTCTGAATTATAGATCATTGGCTGCACCATCTTGTATATACCCCAGAAAGCCGTGACAGTTCCCAGAATTATACCGATCAAGGTAAATATGAACACTGACCCTAACCATTTGTCTAATGCGATGCCGGCTACAATACCGCCGACTATACAGAAAGCCACATACCAGCCAAGGCCAGCGAGTCTTAGCGCTACAGCCCATCTAGAATGCCCCATCAACAAACCTCGAGAATGTTATCATTAAGGTTTTTAAAAGTCAATTTGCCAATTCATGGACGAATTAAGTAGCTGGAGTAACGTAAACCGTCGTTCTTTAACCGACGCGCTACTTATTCCAGCTATACACTTGAATTCCTGTTATACCTTACACTCCTGCCTGTGGTTTTCCAAAATCGTCCAAGTCTAAATCGTTGATAAAATCTGTGAACGCGGACATTCGTCTTAACTCCTCTTCATTGACCTCTGGATTATCAGGAGTTTCAGCTTGCCCCGGCCTGTCCGGTATCATCGGCTTCCCGGTTTCTTTATCCAGTAGAACACCTGCTTTATCCATAACTGCGTCTTCCGCATATATAGGGGCCTTAGACCTAACAGCTAGAGCCATGGCATCGCTAGGCCGCGAGTCTATCTCTTGAATTTTCCCGTCCACCTTAATCACAATCTTTGCGTAAAAAGTATCGTTCTCAAGGTCATTAACTAAGATATGAGATACCTCACCTCCTAGCGTATCTATAACAGTCCCCAAAAGATCATGCGTCAGCGGCCTTGGAACACTAAGGTCCTGGAGTTTCACAGCTATAGCATCAGCTTCGGATGGTCCTATCCAGATAGGAAGATATCTATCCGCATCTTTCTCTTTTAAGATTACGACTCGCTGGTAATTCATAGGGCTTACTCTTATGCTATCTATAGTAAGTTCCTGCATACTCACCCTCCAATTACCATCAAAATTCTAGACCTGAAAATTCTAGACCCGTACGTTTTGGGATGTCAACCCAATAAACAAAACACTCCCACAGTATATATGAAGGAGTGTTTTAGTTGTGATACCAAATTTAACAAACAAGCGGCAAGAGATCACCCAGCAACAACCATTATTAATTATCGAAGACTGTTATTTTTGCTAACTAGTCCGCTTGTATAGTGATAAGTTAGACAATAGTTAATCTAATCGTCTGCTGCCGCTGGCACCGCATCATAATTATTACTTACGAGAGCATTACCAGCCAAAAGATCAATACCTTTCCTCACAGAACCATGCAAAGAATTCAACTCTTTCTCAAAAGCTCTTAGAGCTCGCAATGCATAAGCATCTGCTTCGGTACGTTTTGCATGAGCCTCTGCTTCGGCTTGATCGGTAATACGATTAGCCTTATGTTCAGCATCTGCTAACATTTCTTCTGCTCTTTTTAGGAGTTCATTTTGATTAAGCTTCTCCATAAACTCATCTTCCGCCTGTGATTTGGCTCTCCGTGCTTCTACCATAGCATTGTTCATAATTTGATCTTTCTGGGTAAGAACTTCTTCGGCCTGCTTGACCTCCTGCGGAATAGCCAGCCTTAGTTGGTCTACCAGTTCCAGAACTTTCTTTTTGTCCACCAATAAACTACCGCTTACTGGAACTACTTTACTTGTGTTGATTAGTGTCTCTAATCTGTCGACCACATTTATAATATCTATGACGCCCTCCTAGTCCGGTTATTTATATTTTTGGTACCGGTTTCCCATATTTGGCATATACTGCTTCCGCAACCTGAGGAGTCACCATGTCGGTCACATCCCCATTCAACAGAGCCACTTCTTTTAGCAAGCTAGAACTTATAAACATATATTCCTGAGATGTCATGAACGAAACCATATCTACATTCGGCGCTAACCTACGATTCATAAAAGCCATCTCAAATTCATACTCAAAATCAGATCCACTCCGCAATCCTCGGACAATAACAGCGGCTCCAACCTCTTGAGCGAATCGAACTACCAAACCTTCAAACTCGACTACTTCAACATTCTTGAGATGCGTGACCGAGTCTTTAACCAAGTTGACTCTCTCGTCTGTGGTAAAAAGCAAGTTTTTTGATGGAGTGGAATAAACAGCCACAATGACTCTATCAAATAGCAACGATGCTCTTGCAGAGATATCTACATGTCCTAGAGTTACTGGATCAAATGTCCCTGGATAAATAGCTGTTACCATACTTAATAATTACCTTTTTGCGTAGAACTCCAGTACGTTATCTCCGTACCTCCGGTGAGATTCAAGGCTTAAAGAGCCATATGTCTCTGCAAGCTCGCTATGCCTCGAATGACCAACAATTACCGTTCCCCCAACCTCAACAAGTCCTTCCAAATCAGCGATGCTCTGAATAACATTTGCAGTTGTATCTAATCGATATGGAGGATCTAACATAACCAAGCCATACGGGCCAGTGAGACGAGGCAATAACCGGTTCACATCTCCGCTTATGACATGGGCTCTATCATTCAGACCGGTGTCGTCAAGATTTGATTGAATAACCTGGCATTGATTACTGTCAATTTCCACAAAATCCACCCATGCAGCCCCCTGACTCAATGCTTCAATGCCAAGACTGCCTGACCCAGCGAATAAATCCAACACTTTCCGATCTATGAAGACATAAGGATCCAGTATATTGAAGATCGCAGATCTTACTCGTTCAGTTGTAGGACGAGCCTTTGGAGAGAGAGTACCTCTTATCCGCCGCCCTTTCGCAGTCCCACCAATTACTCTCATTGAGGCTTTAGAAGGCATGATATCCAAAACATTTATATATTTTCCAGCGTTCTTAGTGCGGATTTCGAGCAATTCTGATGCAACTTCTGTTGATCCCTAGGCTACACTGAAAGTAAGTTAAATATAACGTGTGGTGTATATTTGCAACAGTAACATTCATTGCAGATTTTCGGGGCTTTAAAAAGTTTATATCTGACAATTGCTTTTTATACTCTAGGGTTTAGGTCTAACAACCTTCCTTATTATCTTTTAAACCATTACAATAAGCTCAGATTCGATACTAGACAGAGAGACACGATTATCATGAAGTATCGCCAACAATTGGCGGATGCTGCTTCTGAAAGAAATACAATAGTAACCATAGGTGTTTTCGACGGGGTACACAGAGGGCATTGCTATTTACTAAGCGAATTGCTCAAGTTGTCTCCGCCGGATCATGACGCCGCTGTAGTAACTTTCATTAATCATCCTGCATCAATAATAAATCCTGACTTTAAAGTAAGCTTCCTAACTTCTACATCTGAAAAAATCCAACTTTTAAAAGATCAGGGAGTACAAGTCATAGTCCCCTTAGATTTTAGTAAAAGCTTGTCCGAAGTAACCGCACGAGATTTTGCGCAGATGCTTACTGATTTGCTAAACATGAAAGGCTTAGTCCTTGGGCCTGACTGTGCAATAGGCAAAAACAGGGAAGGAGACGCGAAGCTCTTACAAACATTAGGCCGCGAAATGGGATTTTGGGTGAAGACAGTAACACCATTTACAGACGATGGGCGCACAATCAGAAGTCGTGTAATCAGGGAATCCCTATCCAACGGGGACATCAGTCAAGCTAATAGCCTACTCGGTAGACAATTCCTGCTATCAGGCAAAGTAGTACACGGAGATAAACGAGGCCGAGAATTAGGCTTCCCCACAGCCAATCTGAGTATTAATTCCGATCTACTACTTCCGGGCGATGGTATTTTTGCCACGTGGGCGCACATAAATGGCAAGAGATACATGTCCGCTACTAGTATAGGTATACGGCCTACATTTGGACTAAGTGAAAGGCTTGTTGAAGCTTACATACTAGATTTTTCAGGGGATTTATATGGACAAAATATCGAGCTCAACTTCGTTGAACGGATCAGAGGACAAGAAGCGTTTACCGATATAGAATCCCTAATACACCAGGTAAATGAAGATGTGAGTAATACTAGAGCTATCTTGAACGCAGCAAAAGGAGCTGATATTGATTAGCGAATACGACCTCGATATCATCACAAAACGAGGTGTAAAAGAAATAATTTCCGAAACGGAATTTATTGAAATGATTAAGACTGGCAAACCTCTTAGATTGAAAATGGGATTTGATCCTAGTCGTCCAGACATACACTTGGGTCATGTGGTTGGACTAAGAAAACTTCGTCAACTTCAGGACTTAGGACATCAAGTGATATTAATTGTAGGTGATTGGACAGCACAGATTGGTGATCCAAGTGGACAGTCCGCCACTCGACCAATGCTCACTCACGAACAAGTAGTAGCAAACGCTGAGTCATACATGAGACAGTTCTTTCAGGTAGTGGACAAAGACCGCACTCAGGTCGAATGGCAAAGCGAATGGTTCGGAAACTTTACATTGTCTGACATACTAGGCTTAACAAGTAAATTTACAGTAGCGCAATTCTTGGAACGAGATGATTTTGCCAAACGCTTTAGCGAACATAAGCCGATCGCGATTACTGAATTACTGTACCCACTACTACAAGCTTACGACTCAGTAGCAATTAAATCCGACGTGGAATTCGGCGGCACTGACCAAATGTTTAACCTGCTGGTAGGAAGAGAACTCCAAGGCATCATGGGTCTAAAACCTCAACAATGCTTTTTAATGCCAATACTGGTCGGTACAGACGGTGTCCAAAAAATGAGTAAAAGTCTGGGTAACTATATCGCCTTAGAAGAGTCTGCTGCCGATATGTATGGGAAACTAATGTCCCTTCCAGACAATCAGATAGTCCCATACTTTGAGTACCTGACCGATATAAAAACATCTGATCTAGTCGACATTTCTAAGGAAATTGCGGCAGACAGCGCAAATCCAATGGAATTCAAGAAGCAATTATCCTGGGAAATCACCAATTCATTTCATGGAAGTGAATCAGCAACAAGCGCACAGACTCGATTCGAGGCTGTCGTTCAGGGGCGGAACATACCATCAGACATTCCCACATACAACATCGGAAGTCTGGCCGACTCTCGCGAAGTACCCCTGAATAGGCTTCTGGTAGAAACTGGCCTTGCAGCTAGCAACAGTGAGGCCAAAAGATTGATTAATCAACAAGCTGTAGAGTTGATCAGAGAACCGGAAGAAGCTGCCATACTTGATAATAATCAGGTTACATATTGGCACACCGGTGACATACTTAAGGTAGGGAAACGAAGATTCGTTAAATTAATTTAATCATTCGTAAGTACAAATTCTTATTTAGTGTGATGTTTTGAGTACAAACAACGACCAACAGCTAGAAAGTCTGATAGACGAATGGCAACTTAAATCCGGTTCTTTGCCCCAAAGAAAATCGAAATATAAAACTCTATCCCAAATAAATGTGAATCCTCTATACACTCCGAATGACTTGGTAGACAGCATATCGTGGAGCGATAATGGCTTTCCAGGAGAGTATCCTTTCACACGAGGTATTCATCCGAATGGATACCGCAGCCGGCTCTGGACTATGCGCATGTTCGCAGGGTATGGACTACCCGAAGAAACCAATGAACGATTCAAATTCCTTTTAAACAATGGTCAAACAGGACTAAGCGTTGCTTTTGATATGCCTACCCTATACGGATACGATACTGACGACCAACGAGCATCAGGAGAATTCGGAAAATGTGGAGTAGCAGTCTCGTCTCTATCAGATATGGAACTATTATTCGAGGGAATAGAACTCGATAAAATCACTACTTCAATGACTATCAATAGCCCTGCTGCGATCATCTGGGCAATGTATATCGCACTCGCGGAAACACGTGGTATTCCTATCGACAGGTTAGGTGGAACTCTTCAAAACGACATACTCAAGGAGTACATCGCCCAAAACGAATACATTTTCCCACCAGAACCATCTATGCGCCTGGTAACCGACACTATAGAATTTGCGACACAACACATGCCATTGTGGAATCCAATTAGCGTAAGCGGCTATCATATCCGAGAGGCCGGAGCAAGCGCAGTACAAGAGTTAGCTTTCACCTTAGCTGACGGATTCGAGTACATACGACATTGTATCGCTCGCGGCTTGGAGATTGATTCATTTGCCCCTAGGTTCAGCCACTTCTTCAACGTACACAATAACCTCTTCGAAGAGATCGCGAAGTTTCGTGCTGCGCGTCGAATATGGGCGAAAGAGTTACGAAACACTTACGGAGCACTAAGCGAAAGATCTCTATGGTTACGGTTCCACGCCCAGACATCTGGGGTCGCATTAACAGCCCAACAACCTGAAAATAACGTAATTAGAGTCACTATACAAGCGCTTGCAGCGGTCCTAGGCGGATGCCAATCACTACATACCAATGCTAAAGATGAAGCGTTGGCATTACCGTCCGCAGACGCGGCCCTTCAGGCACTACGTACACAGCAGATTATCGCTAGCGAAAGTGGTGTAACTGATACGGTAGATCCATTGGGAGGTAGTTACTATCTTGAATCGCTAACAGACCAAATCGAAAATCAGGTATACCAATATTTCACACAAATCGACAGTCTAGGCGGAGTGATACCAGCTCTTAAACAGGGCTTCTTCCAGCAGGAAATTGCGGACTCAGCATTTTTATATCAGACCGAAGAAGATAAAAAAGAGCAAATACTTGTCGGTGTGAATCAATACCAGTCGGAAGAGCCTGCCAATATACCTATACTAAGAATAGATTCTGCAGGAGAAGCTCGCCAAATAGACAACCTTAATAATGTACGATTAACTAGAGATAACGCTCTGGTAGAATCCAAGTTAAACGAGTTGCGAAATAAGGCCGAGGGCTCGTCTAATTTAATGCCTTCACTCATCGAAGCATCCAAAGCATACGCTACTCTTGGAGAAATGATGGGAGTTTTAAGAGACGTATTCGGGGAATACCAGCCTTCTTGGAATTTCTAATATTCCCCTTTTAATCTTTATCTAACAACCTAAGAATCAGATTCCTCTTTGGCTTTTTTGGCGTCCTCTATGACTTTTTGCTCAAGATTCTGAGGAACCGGCTCATAGTGATCAATTTCGAGACTGTACGTCCCTCTCCCTTGAGTCAATGAGCGCAAATCCTGAGCGTACCTCAGAACTTCGGAATGAGGAACCTCAGCTTCGATCACTGTATATTTATCCTCTGGTATCATACCGAGTATACGTCCTCTTTTAACATTCAGGTCACTCATAACCTCACCGGTATACGCTTCTGGAGCATTAATGGTCAGCTTAGCTATTGGTTCCAGAAGAATCGGACTAGCATCCAACATCCCACTCTTTAAAGCCTGCGAACCCGCGATTTCAAAAGCCATGCCAGATGAGTCTACATCGTGGTAGCTACCATCGTATATTACCGCTTTTACATCAACTACAGGATACCCGGCAACTACTCCTTCCTCCATAGTTTTAACGACACCTTTCTCTACAGACGGTATGTATTCTCTCGGTACTTTTCCGCCAACAATTTCAGATCCAAATGAAAAACCTTCATCTCTTTCCATAGGCTCAACTCGCAACATTACATGACCATATTGACCATGTCCTCCGCTTTGTTTTTTATGCCTATATTCAGATTGCGCTGTCCGAGTAATTGTTTCCCTATATGGCACTCTGGGCAACCTTGTCAAAAGCTCAGCACCAAACTTACGCTTAATCTTATCAACAGTAACATCGATCTGGGCTTCTCCTAAACCCGTTAAGACCATCTCTCCTGTATCCGGCTGTCTGCTTAAATGCAACGTTGGATCTTCTTCAACAATACGTGACAAAGAAGTCGACATTTTATCTAAGTCAGCCTTAGTCGCGGGAGAGACCGCTACGCTGTAAAAACCAACAGGGAATTTCAGCTTGCCGAAAGCAACAGGTGTCTCTCTCGTACATAGAGTGTCTCCTGTAACCGTAGATGACAACTTCCCGACTGCACCCATATCGCCCGCACAGATTTCCGACACATTTTCTTGAGACTTGCCGCGGGGCAAATACAACTGCCCTACTCTTTCGGATTGCTTCTTTTCACTATTCCAGACTTCTGAATTGCTGGCTATCGTTCCGCCGTATACCCTAAACAATGATAATTTACCGACAAATGGATCAGCTGTTGTCTTAAATACAAATGCTGACACGGGAGAACTTGAATCTACCCTAAGATCAATTTGCGCTCCTGAATCATCAGACAAAACCGGTTTTATTCCATCAATTGGTGATGGCATATAATCCTGAATAAACGAGACCAACTCTTGAGTCCCTATATTCTTAGACGCTGATGTAATTAAAATCGGCACCAAATCGCCTTGTTGTATAGCCCTACGGGCGCCTGATAGTATCTCTTCTTCACTAAGATCCTCGCCCTCCAAGTATTTATCCGCGAGATCTTCGTCGGATTCCGCGATAGCTTCTATAAGCCTGTCTCGCCATATGTCGAATTCGCCTTGCAATTCCGGCGGTATATCACTTAATGGACTTATAATACTTACCACACCGCTAAATGTCTGTTCTACTCCTATCGGCATCTGAAATGGAACACACTTGGTCCCAAAAGAACTTTGGACACTGTTCACAGCTTGTGCGAAATCAGCATTTTCTCTGTCCATTTTATTTATTACAAATACACTGGGTAGGCCATGTGTTTCACATAAATTCCATGCTCGTTCAGTACCCACATCTACACCCGACTGCGCTGTCACCAATATAGCTGCACTCTCAACTACCTTAATAGCTGCGACCATTTCTCCGATAAAATCTTCGTATCCTGGGGTGTCCAGAAAATTTACTTTCTTATTATCAGAAGCACAAGCAATAAGCGTAGTCTGTATACTGCTACCGCGTTTAATCTCTTCCGGCTCATAATCGGAAACTGTGTTTCCATCTTCCACGGTACCTTGCCTGGTAATTAAGCTGCTATTAAACAGTAGGGCTTCACACAAAGAAGTTTTTCCAGCTCCACTGTGAGACAGCAATGCTACATTCCTTATATCCCTGGCATCAATACTAGGCATACGCCTTACCTCCATAATTTTGATATCTTTATCTCATTACTTCGTTTCTGCGCCCCTATATGACGGTCTAGGTTTATATTTACCGAAAAAACAACTGAACCAATCACCAGTACCGTATGAAAATTAGCAGTAATTCTACATATTTTAGAGCCGGGTAGCAACTAGTCTGTTTTTCGCATGAATGTAGAAGATAATAGAAGGTTTATCGGTGACTTCATAAACTGTATAATCAACTATCTGTATCGACGTATATGGCTAATACATTCGCGGAACAACAGCAAGCAACTAACCTTATAGAGGAAGAAGTTATTATTATGAGCGCTAAGCAAACCATAAACACTGCTAACATAACCGGAGGAACAAATCCCCTATCCCAAGCCAGCATTTTCGGTGGGATAATTTATGTTCAAGGTTGCACAGGCAGGCACCCTACAGAAGGCACTGTCGGCAATGGTATAGAAGAACAAACCCGTTATACATTAGAAAGGGTAAAAATTATTCTTGAAGAATGCGGGTCCTCATTGGACAATATACTAACTAACACTTGTTATCTTACTAAATCAGAGGACTTACCCGGGTTCAACAGGATTTATTCCGAGTATTTCCCCACCGACCCGCCGCCTCGGACAGCAATATTAGTATCATTTGGGGCTCCGGATAACCTAATAGAGATAACTACGACAGCCCACATATAAAACGCTATCACAATAGATTCCGATCTCGTTGCCCGATATTTCTATAGTTTTTCAAGAACTATATGAGATCTGTTGAGCGTACCTGGGCGTATTTGCACAGGCCAGTCTCCTTTATCAGACTCCCCTTGCCATTCCTTGCTGAATGGAACTTCAGGGTCTGTTATCTCGTAAATGGCTGTGTATTTCGCCGTTCCATCAACGTCAGTGGATGACGTCTTATATCTAGTGCAACTCTCTACACCGCTCACATTCAAGATGTTAGGAATGTGCTGAGTATCATATATACGGTTGAACTCGGACTCTAGATTTTCAGGAATATCCATACTGACTATATAAAGATACTGTGTCATATAAGTTCCTCCAATGATGAGCTTCTCAGATCCATTAATTTATTGGTTAACTCTCTATTAAATGCGGATACATTGCCAGCGGGGTTGCCGCCAACAAACCTGCATCAACGGGCAATGTAACTCCTGATACCCAACGCGACTCATCGGAGGCCAGGAACAAAGCGGCCCAAGCAACATCCCAAGCAGTTCCGTTAAATCCGAGTGGCCCAGCTTTACGGCGCAATTCCAATAGTTCTTCTGATGTGTGCCTGGCCACCATAGGACTGTAAATATGCCCTGGCGCTATACAATTAACTCTAATATTCTGCCTCCCATAATGGACTGCCATAGAGTTGCTTAGCCCAATTATTCCGCCTTTAGAAGCTGCATATGGGTGACTTGGACGGCCAGCTCCGGCACGCAATCCTACGATAGATGAAAGGTTTACTATGGATCCACCCCCAGATTCTATCATTGCAGGAATGACAAATTTACTCGTCAACATGACAGACTTTAGATTAACATCTATTACAGTATCCCAGAATTCCTCATCTACATCAGTTACTGAACCCGGGCCGCTAATCCCCACGTTGTTAATCAAAATATCTACACGACCATAAGCAGAGACAGCGGCTTCGCTCATTTCTCGACAGGATGCTGCATCAGTCACATCTCCGACAAAAACCCTGGCATCTCCACCATCGTCTCTTATCTGCAACTGAGTTGCTTCTGCATTAGGAGCATCTCGATCTACGAGTAACACCTGTGCACCTTGTCTAGATAACAATATTGAGATTGCCTGTCCTATTCCCAGAAAATCTTCCGTCCCTGTAGCTCCAGCTCCGGTAACTATAGCGACCTTTCCCTCAAGGCGTTTACCATAATCCTGCATGTGTTTACTCCTACGATATGTCTCGAATACTTACATAATTATTACGATCCCAAAATATTTGCGCGTTTAATAAGCAAGTAGTAAACTTTCTGGTACAGCGACCGGTAGCAAGCCGCTCCCTCAGCGACTTCTCTCTTCGGAGACCGGCCGCTCCTTTTTGTATAGCGTCAGTTTGGCCATACAGGGTCATTATAGCCCAGAGGCACTGATGGCCTAGCCCAGTATGGCTGTGTTTCAGACATCTGTATCACAGGACTCATATGAGTTAGGCGACCCATAGGCGTTTCAGATTCTGTCGTCCACTGGAGTATTTCATCTGAAGAGAACTCAGGAGATATATCTAATAGTTCGGATGCATCAACTTGACCCAAATCAACTAACCACTTTCCAGTCTGAGCTAATGATATCCTAACCAACCAACTTCCTCCCTCTGTCGCTCTTTTACCCAAAGCCACAAGAGCCCCGAAAGCCATTAAATATCCAGTGAGGTAGTCGATAGCTGACACCGGATAGAATTGAGGACCAGGTTCAGAGCCAGGAAACAGTTTACCTTGTCGGTCTGTTATCCCACTGACAGTTTGAACAACAGTATCGAATCCTCTACGAGACGCCCAAGGACCTTTATGACTAAATGCACTTAACGACACATAAATCAATCCAGGACGTAACTGTGACAATTCTTCAACAGACAATCCTCTATTACCTAAAGTTCCAGGTCTATAGCCTTGAGAGAACACATCAGCACTTTGTATGAGTCCTCGCAAGACATCTAAATCACCTTGTTCTCGCAAGTCCAAATTAGAGGACAATTTACCATGTCCGGTATCATATTCTTGGTATCCTATATTCGGCAAATGAGCACTTGTAATTTTCAGAACATCAGCTCCATGCTCAGCCAACGTTCTTGCACACGTCGGGCCAGCAAGAACTCTAGTTAAATCTAAAACTTTGATACCTGACAGAGGTCTATCACCATCTGGCAATTTCTCTGGAGGACTGTCTCCAACTTTAATTATTTCCATAAGCGGCAACTTTGCGATCGCCTGTGCCTGGGGATGACGCGACCACTCCTCTATAGACCTAACCATCCCGCCTGCACCTTTAGCATTGATGATCGCTTCTTCAAGCTCTAAGGCATCCCAGCCAGCAACCGCTTTTTTTACCGCATCCGAATTTTCTTCTACTCCTAAGACATCCAAGGCAGCCGCTCTGTGATTTGGGAAATTACAATGCAAGTAACTCCATCTGCCGTTCCTAGCCGGATACACCCCCATGATAGTGTTCCTATCTGTCGAAACGACAGAATTATCCATCTTCATGTATTTTCCACTACGCAACGAGGCAGTTGCCCTATTAGTATTTACTGAAACTTCCTGGTTCTTACCTGTTTTCAATTCCCATAGTCGCGCCGCGGCCAATCCCACTGCAGAAAGCGATGCAACAGCCGCTTCCCCGATACGAAAAGATGTAGGCAAAATAGGGTCCCAGGGTCCATCAATCATTAAATCTTTGGAAATAGAATGTGACCAGCCAGCCACTTGGGCCAAAGGATCAAATGCACGGTGTGGGGTCATAAAGCGAAACCTCCGATAATTAAACTCAGGTGTTAATCACTAATGTCAACCAATCTAGTAAGTAAGATCAGATGATGTCCCTTCCGGAAGTTCAACATCAAGAGCCTGCAAACAATGTGCTAGACCATGATAGTAAGACACAACAATCATCATATCTATAATGGCACTAGAACCTATCTGTTCTTCCAAAGCTTGGTAGGTAGTATCTGAAACCCGATGCTGTCTTAATATCTCTAATACAAACTGCACTACATTAGCGTCTTGACGGTCTAGCCCAGCCGGCGCTCGATATTCTCGTATTGCTGATATAACATCTTCACTAATATTTGCGGCTTTTGCCCCTCTCTGGTTTACAGTCCATACATAATGCCCACAAGCCTCTCTTGCTGCTGTAAGAATAGATAATGCTTTCACCCGTGGATCCAAGGGCGTTTCAAACCTAGCGTAACCACCCAGAGTTGCAAAATTTTTCGCGGCAACAGGATTATTCAACAAAGCCGCATAATTCCTAGCCACTCCTCCTCTACTTTGATCAATTTCATCCCATATAGCTTGCCCCTCAGAATCCATATTGTTTCTATCCGCAAAATCTACTCGTGCCATAAATTCCTCCTATAGTTCTTAAATTTCATTTGCCCGAAAAAACCATTCACCCCGGTTCGAAATGATATCGCTACCGGGGTGAATGATCCTAATTACCGATTAGATTTGATTAATCGTCTGCTGCTTGTCCAATTGAGCCGTCTTTATTCCATATAGCTTCCAGGACAGCACCCGGTGACATAGGCATTTCTGTCAAACGCAAACCCAATGCATCTGATATAGCATTTGCTACCGCAGCCATGGGAGGGACTATGGGGACTTCACCTACTCCCCTAACACCATACGGATGCCCAGGATTAGCAATTTCGACAATTACTGTGTCAATCATTGGCAAATCTAGGCTCGTTGGCATTCTATAATCTAAGAAACTAGAATTAACCATCTGATCCTGATCACTCATGTAGTACTCTTCATTCAGAGCCCAGCCAATACCTTGGGCCACCGCACCTTGCATTTGCCCTTCGACATAACTTGGGTGGATAGCCTTACCAGCATCCTGAACAATTGTGAATCTCAAAATCGTCACTTTTCCAGTATCCGGATCAACTTCTACGTCGGCTATCTGAGTGCTAAACGCTCCTCCCTGCCCAGTTGGGTCGACGCTCACTTGGCTACTTATAGGACCACCCGTATCTGCCAATTTGCTCGCTAGTTCCTTAAAGCTTATCTTGAGTTCGGGATCAGATTTATGCTGTAATGTATTGCCGACTAAATCTACATTATCCTCATCTACTTCCCAAATAGTGGCCGCTCGAGCGATCATTTTCGCCTTGATGTCTTGGGCTGCTTCGTAAGCTGCCCAGCCACTGGCGAATGTCGTTCTGCTTCCACCAGTCAAGAAGGTATAGCCTACAGAATCTGTATTAGCCACGGTCGGGTGAACATCTTCAGCAGCCAAGCCTAGCACTTCAGCCGCTTGCATACCTATAGACGCCCTCGACCCGCCAATATCAGTAGATCCTTCTACTAATGAGATAGTGCCATCAGGATTCACGCCTATACTACAACTTGAAGCTTTGCCAATGTTAGCCCAATATCCTGAAGCGATACCTCTGCCTCTATACTTCCCTTTCACCGGAGTCTTATAGTGCTCAGTGTTTTTTGCAGCTTCTATGCATTCCACATTGCCAATCTTCGCGAATGTAGGTCCATCAACACGTCGACTACCTTCCTTAGATGCATTCTTTAAACGGAACTCAAGTGGATCCATCCCAACCTTCTGTGCCACTTCATCCATTACTTGCTCGGAACCAAACGCGGCTATAGGAGCCCCTGGAGCTCGATAAGGAGCAACTTTAGCTCTATTTACTAAAACATCGTAACCATCAGTCCGCATGTTCTCTATATGATAAGGAGAGAACATAGACTGCGCAGCAGCAGTAACGGGAGCTCCAGGAAATGCTCCTGCTTCAAGAGCCAGCTCTGCCTCGGCTCCCAGTATCTTTCCATCCTTGCTGGCACCTACTTTTATCCTCATCCAAGCACCTGATGTAGGACCTGTACTATCAAACACCTCTGTTCTGGTCATCGCTAACTTGACAGGCCTACCACTCTTCTTAGACAGTAAGGCTGCCACTGGCTCTAGATAAACAGGTATCTTCCCTCCGAATCCTCCACCTATCTCCATAGGCACAACAGTTATCTCAGAGACTGGCTTTTCCAGAATCTTGCCTAGTAATTCCCTGACGTTAAATGCACCTTGTGTACTAGTCCACACAGTCAGATGCCCATCTGCGTTCCATAGAGCTGAAGCATTCTGAGGTTCAATGTACCCTTGATGGACCATCTTAGTTGAAAATTCTCTTTCCACTACAACATCTGCGTCAGAGAACCCTTTATCAGGATCACCAAGCTCATACCTGAAATGAGTTGCTATATTACTCTTCTTCCCGCTGTCTACCCCTAGTTCCATAGTAGTTAAGGATTCTTGAACTAGAGGAGCATCCTCTTTCATGGCATCCCGAACATATACTACGGACGGCAAAACTTCATAATCAACATCTATAAGAGCTATGGCACTTTCTGCTACGTGAATATTAACTGCAGATACTGCTGCTATAGCGTGACCTTTATACAAAGCTTTACTAACAGCCATAACATTTTCGCTGGGAGTAAACCCGCTTTCGGGTCTACTTCTTTGCACTGTTGGTATATCTTTGGCAGTAACAACTGAAACTACACCAGGATAGGCTTCAGCTTTTGTCGTATCGACCGATTTTATACGAGCATGAGCGTGGGGGCTTCTCAGGACTTTCCCATATAGCAACCCAGACATCTGAAAATCCGCGCCATACTGGGCCCTTCCAGTCACCTTGTCAGCCCCATCAGGGCGTATTGGCCTGCTGCCTATTACAGAATAATTGGTGTTCGAAAGCACTACATTAGACATTTAGCACCTCTGGCTTTTTGGTACTCTGAACATAGGTCCAGAGGTGGAAATTGTATCATAACGGCTCAAAATAATCCTTCATAATAATCCTTCATGAGGACTCTTAATATGATAAACGACATGAAAGTTTTTCAGATGTATACTTCGTAAAGACTATCATAAGCCCAATTGACGCCTAACTAAACACAAAGTTAATGGAGATCAAATGCAGCCACTCAAAGATATACGAATACTAAGTGTCACCGTATTTTTAGCAGGGCCTTATCTCAGCATGAATTTGGCGCGTATGGGAGCCGAGGTTATAAAGATAGAAGTGCCAGAAAAAGGTGACCCAGTCAGAGGCAATGGTCCATTTGCAGGTCCAAAAGGCGTAAACCCTCATCCCGTTACACCACAAGATATATCAACTCGATTCATAAAACGCAGTCAAGGTCTAAAAAGCATGACCCTTGATTTAAAAACAGAAAAGGGCAAATCTGTATTTTTGGATCTCGCCAAGGAATCAGACTTGATCATAGAGAATCTGTCACCCGGTTCTATGGGCCGTCTTGGCCTAGGCTATCAAGAAGTAGCCAGCGCAAATCCTAAAATCATATATTGCTCTATCTCAGGTTACGGACAGTCAGGAGAGTACTCTAATAAACCAGCCCATGATCCTCAGATCCAGGGAATGAGCGGTCTTATGGATATAAACGGGGCAGAGGATGGACCCTCCACTAAAGTGGGATTTTATATTGGCGATCTTGTGACCCCTCTATTCGCAGCATACTCAATCATGTCAGCTTTGCGGCACAGAGACCAAACTGGACAAGGTCAATATTTGGACGTATCAATGATGGACACACTGACATCACTTATCTTCATGGAGAATCTGGAGGAGGATTTGGCTAATGGAATCAAACTCAGAACAGGTAATAATAGTAGAGGCGGACCTACCGGACTATACAAAACATTGGACTCAGAAATAATTATTACCGCCGCCAGCGACTCTCAATGGCAACGCCTATGCACCGCTATAGGAGTGAAAGAATACGCCGATGATTCCAAATTTTCGACTTATACAATGCGCGTGACAAACGTTCAAGAAGCTCGCCAAATTATACAAAATCGCATAAAAACACTTACTAGAGCTGAGGCTCTCAAGACATTGGAAGCTGCAGATGTACCCTGCGGCCCAGTCAGATCTGTTGAAGAAGTTATGGTCGATCAACAATTCTATGATCGCGGAACTCTCGTCCCACTTCGTAACGGGGCAACATCTAGCGTAGTTCCAGGTATAGGCTCGGGCTGGCCAGTTCAATTCTCTTCCGGACCACTCCCAGAATTGGACGGGGCACCAACACTAGGCATGAACACACTAGATATACTTACTGATACACTTGGCTACACACCACAAGAAATAGACCAATTAAAATCTGGCGGGGTAATTTAGAGCGATGATCATTGAGTCCTACATATCATGACCGCACCTGACTGGACAGCTTCAGGAGATTTGTTTGAGGGTTGCAATTGCGATTTAATTTGCCCGTGCCATATTGCATTCAGGCAAAACAGCACTAATGGAAACTGTGACGGAGCGTGGGGTATACACATAGACACAGGCGTTTACGGATCTATTGATATATCTGGTCTCAACGCGATGGTGATTGCCCATTCCCCTGGTCCCAGCATGTTCGATGGTAATTGGAAAACAATAATATATATAGACAAGAAATCAGACGAAAATCAGGAACGCGCTTTGAAATCCATATTATCTGGATCTGGGGGAGGACCATGGTCAAAGTTGGCTCGTTTTTATGTAAACTCAACTCCTCTAGCTATAGAAAAGATATCTTTCAACTATACTAAAACAGGAAAGACCCGGAACTTAAGTGCAGGAGATTCCGCTAGTTTACAGGTTGAAGCCATTACGTCCGTCGGTGACCAAAACGTGACTCTGAGCAACCTCTTCAACGTAATCCATGGTCCCTTACATACGGTAGGCAAATCCAATCTTGATATAGATTCTAATGGGTTACAGTGGTCTAACCGAGGCAAACATGGATTATTTAGCCAATTCAAATGGTCAGGGCCGTAATACAGGATTGTGAAATAGAGGATTCCAGATCACATACAGTACTAAGGGACAGCAATGTATCGGAGAGATTGGGAGTTATATGACAACACTCGAATATAGATCACCCAGGGAAGGATACGTGGTACTCGGCTTAACTACCACCGGAACTGACTGCTGGTCAGATCTAATATCCAAAATATCATTGCTAATTATTACTCCTGGTTCAGAGACTCAAACATGTACTATCGACGTAGATCTACATGGACAACATGATGAGATGTCAGAACCTGCGGACAAGGCCCCTATTATCCAATCAAACAGTGGGATTCCTATATCAGAAGCACTATTAACATTTCGAGAAGCTATTAACGAATACTATCTAGTAGGAAATAATATTCTTAATATACATAGGGCATTTTTGATTGAAGCCGCACGACGACACCGCAGATCTGTTGATGAAGCATATCGGGTCATCGACGAAGTGGACGATCTACCAATACGAAGATTTATAGATATTGGAGACCTACATAAAGGACAAATATCTGGACTTACACCTGAACACGGAGAACCAATTGCCGATTACGGCCGCCGATGTAGAGCATTTATAACCAATATGAACAATGTAGAAATCTCCGACATCTGTAAAAGGTTAGAACTAACACAAACCGAATTAGAATCTAAAAATCCCGCAGACAATATGGAGACTGAAAAGCTAGTGTTTGAAACCTTTTTGAGATTATTCGATTAGAATTAAAGCAATATATGCATCCTAACTAAAACCGATTAGGAGTTACTACAATGCGATTCACAAGCAAACCTTTACGCTCAGTTATGTTCGTTCCTGGAAACAGAGAGGATTTAATGTTAAAAGCCCCTAAGTATGGAGCTGACGCGTTGATCCTTGATCTTGAGGATTCCGTCCCAGAAAACGAAAAGGAATCGGCTCGCAATCTAGTAAAGGATGCAGTTCAGAAACTTGGTTCTGAGGGTGTCACGCTTTTTGTAAGAGTAAACCGACTAGAGACTGGATTAACAGGACTAGACTTGGAGGCTATCACATCATCTAACCTATATGGGGTTTTATTACCCAAGGTCGAACATCCAGCGGATGTAATAGAAGTAGACACACTCCTACGTTTCTTTGAGCGAAAAAACCATATAGACATTGGTTCGATTTGCATTGACCCTGCCCTAGAAACAGTCCACGGGATCCGGCAAGCCTACGAAATAGCCATGGCTTCCAGCAGAGTAGCTCATATGGGAGGAAGTGGAGGCAAAGGTGGAGACACTTCAAGATCGATTGGCTACCAGTGGACACCCGAGGGCATGGAAACTCTCTTCGTAAAATCTAAAGTATTAATTGATTCGCGGTCTGCAGGTATAGAATTCCCAATTAGTGGAGGTTGGTTCGATATCCACGATCTCGACGGATTACGAAAGTTGGCTATGCAACTTCGCCAACTTGGATACACTGGAATGCACCTTATACACCCGTCCCACGTCCCTATAGCGAACGAGGTATTTACTCCTAGCAAAGAGGAAATTTCCTACTGGCAAGGATTGCTGGAAGCTATGGATTCACAAAGAGCCCAGGGAAGTGCAGTAGTCACCTATGCAGGAGACATGGTCGACATAGCACATGAGCAAACTGCCAGAACAATGTTAGAACGCGTAAGGCAATGGGGCATTATCTAAACGCAAATAAGGATAAGCAAAATGGATTACTCGCATTATGAACACCTAGACGTCGAGGTACTTGATGGAATCGCTTTGATTACAATGAATCGACCCGAATCTCTCAATTCAGCCAATTTCCAACTGCATTATGAACTGAGCAAAATTTGGCTGGACATTGGGGGCGATGATTCAGTTAAAGTAGCTGTTATAACAGGGGCTGGCAATGCTTTTTCTGCGGGAGGAGATTTTGAGATGATCGAATCCGCAATAGGCAACCCGGCAATAATAGCCCAGAACACCAAAGAAGCAGGAGATATCGTATACAATCTAATGAACCTAGACAAACCCGTGATTTCCGCGATAAATGGAGTAGCAGTAGGGGCAGGGTTAGCCGTTGCATTACTAGCAGACATCTCAATTGCCTCAGAAAAAGCCCGCATCACCGATGGTCATACACGTTTAGGCGTTGCAGCGGGTGACCATGCCGCCATGATATGGCCTCTTCTATGCGGAATGGCCAAAGCAAAATATTACCTGTTAACCTGTGATTTTCTTGATGGCACAGAAGCGGAACGCATCGGCCTTGTTAGTAGAGCAGTACCCCATGAGTCTCTGATGGAAACTGCCATGGATGTAGCTAAAAAATTGTCACATAGTTCCCAGCCGGCTATACGCTATACCAAACACTCTTTGAACCAATGGCTTAGACAATCAGGTCAGGGACCATTTGATTACTCACTGCTTGCCGAAGCGATCGGCTTTTTTGGCCCAGATATTCAAGAAGGACTACAAGCGATAAAGGAAAAGCGGAATCCCAAATTCCCATCGGCTGATTAACCGGAAGCGTTACTAGATTTAATAAACAAGGAGGTCTCAACTTGGCTAACAAGAAAGGAACTGGACTTTTAATGGTGTGGGTAGATATACCTGAACAGTACGAAGATGAATTTAACAAATGGTATAACGAAGAACATATCCCGGAGATTACTGCTATTCCAGGTGTGTTGAACGCAGCACGATACGAAGCAGTGAAAAGTGGGCCAAAACACTTGGCCTGTTATGAATTAGAAAATTCTTCTGTTACTGATAGTGACGCCTGGACTAAAAGGAATCCATCAGAGTGGGCACAACGAATAGGGCCACGGATAATCGGAACCAACATGATTAACAATGTATACGAGATGATACACCCCCAATCCCTAAGTGATTCTATATCAGGGTCCGACATGGCACCCGCATTACAAATCGGACGGATGGACCCTGTTTCAGGGAAAGAAGCCGAGTGGAATGAATGGTACAGCACAGTGTATGTCCCAAACTATGAAAAAGTACCTGGATGTATCAGGGGACGACGATGGAAATGCGTAAAGGGAGCTCCTTCTTACGCAGTAGTCTACGAATTTGAAAATGAGCGCGTATCAGAACAATCTGAATGGGAACAACAAAGAGACATAAATCCCAAAAACCCAGAAATGCGAGACGCAATGATCCACGCGCCAGGTTCCCCCGGTATTTGGAAGAAAACCTTCCAGTTATAGTCTTTCTGGCAGCTGGTTTGATGGTCAGAGATAGATAGGAAACCAGCTGCCGACCTAGGAATGAGCCATTCCATATATCCACAGTCAATAAAAAATAAAACTTTTTTCAAGTTACGAAAGTTGCACTAGCTAACACAATGTTAAATAATATCCATATAGATGCTTTATAAATTATCTTTACCGTTAATAGCTTTATTAATTCTTGTCACACCGACAGGATTATATGGTCAGTTTACTGAGTCAAGGCCTTACAAGACCGAAGCTGGACCATACATACTAAATGTACAAGCGGACCCTTCACACTTATCTCTGGGAACCGTGGATTACACCGTCATAGTCAGCAATGTACTGGATCACTCGGAAGTTTCTGATGCACGAGTCCTGGTATGGGGCACTCATGCAACAACTGGTCACCGAGGATGGGCCAATGCCTTGAACAACCCAATCACGCCTGCAAAATACACGGCTAGAGTTCAATTAGACGGGCCAGGTGTCTGGGAGATGAGCATAGACGTGATGAGCCCACTTGGTCGGATAGCCGTCCAGATCCCATCGCAGACCATCCCACGTCCCCGTCTCTCCCAATCCGGAAGCCTAGTGTTTATAGGGGTTTTCGTGTTACTGATTGGAGCTACCACCTACGCGACTTTCAGTATTAGGCGAAGCATTAAATCCCGAGAGAAAATTAATGAAGGTTAAGCCATACTACTTGGCCGGATGCCTATTATTCTTAACATTATGTATATTTCTAAGCAGTTCTAAGGCATACGCTCACGGCGGCATTGAACCCGGAGATAACCTACTACTTGCATGGAGCAACAATCCACTCCCCAGCCTTATTTTATTAATTGTGGCTTATATATATTTAAATGGCTTAGGTAGATGGACTAATCCCAGCCATCCGATCAATATTTGGCAGAGAACATGTTTTTTCTCAGGTCTAGCATGCGTCTTTATAGCTCTACAATCGCCAGTAGACCCACTAGCAGAGCATCAATTCTCTATTCACCAAGTTCAGCATTTACTACTACGAATGATCGGCCCTCTACTAATACTATTGGGAGCACCGCTAACGCCAATATTGAGAGGACTGCCTCATTGGGCTTTGATGAATGTTGTCAGGCCTACCGTAGGAAACGGTACCATTAGGTTCCTTTACTTCAAGGTTACAAATCCCGTACTCACATCAGTAATTTTTATGGGGTCATTGTATATGTGGCAGATCCCATTTCTGCATAACCTAGCCGTACGAAACGACATATTCCATGAATTTATGCATCTCTCGATGCTGTTTTCCGGACTATTATTCTGGTGGATAGTGATAGATCCTAAACCTCACCGATCGAGACTTCATTACGGACTTAGAGTCTTGTACCTAGGGTTGTTAGTATTGCCAAACACTCTTCTGGGCGCCATCATCACATTCTCCCGTAGCCTACTATATGAGTCATACTATGAATTCCCTCAACCTTTCGGATTAGCTCCCATGCTGGACCAACAAATTGGAGGTCTAACTCTATGGGTAGTAGGCGATATGATGTGCATATTAGTAGCTGGTATAACTATGATTTTCTGGTACAACCATGAGAAGTCCCTCGACCAAGTTCCATAATAGAATAAGTATCTCTTCTTGACCCAAGTACTCTTCAACTTTAGGATATAGCCCATCCAAAAATTTATAACCTTATAGGAGACCCTAGTGACAACTTATTCGAGCCGGCCCTATCCAAAGTTTGATTGGTTCATACCAATAGATGGTGACGGATATAAAGCCGGTACACTTCAGGCAGAAAGAGAACCTACCTTCAAATATCTAAGTGAAGTAGTTCAAACAGCAGAAGACCTTGGGTTTTATTCTTTACTAATTCCAACTCGATTTGCCAATGGGTTATTTTCTGAGGACGCACCCCTCGCTGAAACTTGGACCATGGCAACTGCACTGGCAGCTATAACTAACAAAATAAGATTTCTGATAGCAGTAAGACCTGGCTTTATATCGCTAGGTCTGTTCGCTCAGATGGCAGGAGCCTTGCACGAAATATCCAATGGTCGTATAGACATCAATATCGTCCCCGGCGGGATCCAAAACGATCTGGAAAGAATCGGAGAAACCAGTGACCATTCAACTAGGTACCAAAGAGCCGAAGAATTCATAGATGCTTGCCGAACACTCTGGAATACGGAAGGACCTGTTACATATAAAGGTTCATTTTACAACTTAAATGGAGCTTATTGCTCCCCATCTCCGGGTACAACACCCCCTAGATTCTACCTAGGAGGTGTTTCTGAAAATGCCATAGGCTTATCTGCTAGACAAGCTGACGTGCATCTTGGGTGGATAGAACCTATTGAAAACACCGAAAAACGGTTAATACAATTGAAGACCGCCTTTAAAAATTCCGATCGTTCTCCTTCTTTTGGGTTAAGAACACACATAATAATGCGCGATACAGAAGGAGCTGCCTGGGACGCTGCTAACGACTTAATATCAAGTGCGGATCCTATCGTCAAAGCCCAACGACGTTCGTCAATTGAAGGTACTGCAATGGTCGGCCAACAGGCGCAGGCAGTAAAAGTGCCAGACCATCGTCTTGGACAATATCTATGGAACGGATTATCAGAAGTAAGGGTAAACTGCGGGAGTGCATTGGTAGGTACTCCGGAACAGATATCCCAAGAATTACTCAAATATTGGGACTTGGGTATCGACGAGTTCATATTATCTGGATTTCCGCACGTAGAGGAATGCCATAGAGTATCAGAAGAATTACTACCCATACTGCGCAGAACAATTGAAAATAAAATTGCTTGAGACTTCTAATAGTAGAATCGACACAAACTCGTAATATCCTAGTTCGATATCAGGCCAATTCTCAATGAACCACTTAAGACTAATAACTTGGTTGCTGCCAAAATATCTACGCTCATCTTGGGTAAATCTATTTATTATTTTCCTAGGCGCATGTATAGGTTTAGTATCTGTAGGATTAGGGTTTGCCTACTCGCAGGCCATATCAGAAGCAGGGCTACAGTACGCCGTTGCGTCCAGCTCTCCTGGGTCACTAAACATTCGCGTTACAACCCAAAACAGACCGATTGCACCTGAAGATTATTCATTACTACAAGAATCAATAGAACAAGTTATAGAAGAGAACGTTAGCTTCCTTATTCAGGATTTCGCACGAAACGGACGGACTCAATCGAACTTGTCCATAACCAACGATCCATCGGACACTATATCTTTATTTGGTGGCCCTGTTGGAAGGCCATTTTTCCTAACTGATTTCGAAAAACATAGTAGCTTAGTTGACGGACGCTGGCCCAACAATCGTGAAACAGAAAATCCGGATAATCATTTGCGTATCGACACGGTAATTGGAAACGATATTGCTGAGTTAATGCATTATTCACTAGGTGATACTGTATACATACTGCCGTACAAGGGTGATACATCCGAGTTAATAATCATGAATGTGGTTGGCATAGCAGAACCCAACGATCCCCAAGAAGAATATTGGATGGGAACTCCAAGTTATTTCACTATACAAAAAGTCAGCGACAAGCCCATTATTCCATTTTATATACGTGAAGATGACTTTATAAACAAGATAGGAAACAAATACCCCAACATGGTGGGAGATTACGAGTGGCTAATATTTGTGAACGCCAATGTCATTACCCCAGACATTGTTGTAGCTACCCAAAAAGCTCTTGATAATCTTGAGACCGACATTAATAAACGATTCCCTAGATCAACGGTATTGACGTATCTAGAGAATAGCCATAGATCAGGACTTTTGAGCAAATACACAAAGAATAAGTTGCTTGCCCAAATACCAGTATTTTTATTCATATCATTGATCTTAGTTGCTGATTTCTATTTCTTAATAACTATCATCACATTATTTGGCCAAGGCCAGTATACAAGCGCCAGCTTAATCAATAGCAGGGGTGGAAACACCCAACAAATATTCATTCTACAAAGCAGTACATATTTTATAACCATTTTAGTCGCATTCTTAGTGTCCCCAGTCTTATCGGATATTATCGCGGACACATGGCTGTTAAGGAGCATACCCTCTGTTTCAGGCTTAGAAAATACCAGGCTTTTCAGTAACCCTTACATATGGGTTTGGACAGCATGTGCGGCAGCAGTCACCCTGTTAGTTTTACTGATCAGTGGCGGATTCGCCCTTAAACGTACATTGGGACTACCTGCGGGCAACAAATCGCGCCCCTCAACGATCCCAATAATCCACAAATTCTATATAGATGCTCTGATAGGAATTTTGTTCTTTATACTCCTATGGCAAATCCAATCTAAATCTGGATTCGTAGAAGAAAATATTGCCGACAGGAGCCTGTTTGTAGAACCTAGTCTTCTAGTAGGTCCAGCGTTAGGATTTTTGTTTGGTGGCTTATTATTAATGCGATTAGCCCCATATGTTTTGAAATTAATAAACTTCGCTGTCCATTTCTGGGCACCATCTTGGATGGTATATACACTAACAAAGATGAGCAGAGATCCTTTCGGATATTCCGCTGTAGCAGTGATATTGATGTTATCTATCACACTAGGCGTTTTCGCATCTGCTTTCCAACCAACTTTATCAGAGTTAGAAAGTTCTCAAACCCTTTACGAGATAGGGGGTGATATAGTCATAAGCGGCATATCATTCGCAAAAGTGAAACAAAAAGAGGAACTTGGCAAATTATCTTCTATAGCAGGAGTGCAGTATATAAATCCAGTACTCAGAGAAAATGTAAAGCTCATCGATAACAAAAAAAACAAGCCAACTTCTCTCTTGGCTATTGAACCCAAGAATTTGGCTCAAACATCCTGGTTCAGAGAAGATTTCTCAGAGAGTTCATCTAGTCTGGATGGTTTAATACAGCCATTGATGTCAGACATCAACGACTCATCTTCTAGCCTGGGTGGAATACAGATCCCGGATAAAGACCGTTATATAGGAATTAAAGTAAATGTTGATGTCGCTGATTCTGTCAGGAAAAATCAATGGATAACATTTACTGCCAGGATATCTGACTCATACGGACATTACACAAACGTTGAGTTGGGTGAAATAGCAACAGGGACACACTTCAAAGAAACGTCGGAGATATTGTCAGCTGCGTTGCCTTCTCAATTTAATCTCATACCCCCATTATTATTAACATCAGTATTCCTAACAGCGTCGCCATCATCTAACATACCGAGTGGTTCTGTACACATTAACAGTCTTATTTCCGGTGACGATACAATTAGCGAATCGTATACAGATATATCGCAATTTAATGACATACAACAATGGCAACTACTACCACATCCAACAGAAACTCCTGATAGCTTGAAAATATCCCCAAACTTCACAGGCGCTGATCTATCTGGACTCACATTTTCGTGGTCATCTGATTTGAGTAATGATCCACGAGGTATATTCATACCGACAGGACAATTTCCATTGCCAGCCATAAGCAACCCTGAATTTACTGTTGGAGAAATAGTACATATACAATCAGGAAGAGAATTAATCCCTCTAAAGATTGTAGGAACGACTCGGTTTTTCCCAACCATTAAGCCACGATTACAACCTTTTTTTATAGTGTCCGTAAATGAATACATAAATTACGCGACTAGAATAGGAAGACCGTATAAAGGCCCCGACGAGTTTTGGATATCCCTCGAAGATGACGCTGACAGAAAATACATTACTTCGACATTTAACGACACCTTGTCTGACTTCATAGTACTGAAAGATCGGGATTCAGCCGTTTCTATGGCTCTAAACAATCCCTTGGCCGGCGGTGCGTGGCGAAGCCTGACATTGATAGCTATATTTGTCTTAATATTGACCTCGCTCATATCACTAACCACCCACAGTGTACTCACCTCATATAGGACCCGATTAGACATTGTTGTGATTAGAGTACTTGGATTCACAAAAACACAAATGATATGGTCATTGATAGTAGAGAAACTATTTATCTGCTTAATTGGAATCCCTGCTGGTTTTCTCATGGGATCCATATATTATTCATGGATACTTAGCTATATGGACACTACCCAATCTGGGCAGCCTATAGTACCCCCAATGATAATAACTACTCAACTCGATATCGTACTACTTTGTTTGTCTTTAGTATTGTGCTCATCAATAGTAGCGATAGTTTTAGCTTCTCTGATGGCATCACGGCACAAAACGTCTGATATACTTCGATCCGCCGACTAGCTGTCTTATAGATCAATCATGAGCATATATTTAATAAAATGTCTTTAATAAAACTCGGATACATAATAGCTATAAGGCGAATCATTTCAGTCTGGCACATTGAAAGCATACTTTTTATTGGTATTTTTCTGGCCGTAACGCTGCTGTCTAGCAGTGTAGTCTTTTCTCAACTATTGTCTGAAGTGTCCCTAAGTCACACACTATCCAACAGCAAAACAGACGAAAAACAGTTATGGTTACGGTCCTTTAGCGATTTAAAGTCTTCACAATCTGAAGACTCTTCATCCATATACTCTCAAAACAGTATATTTATCGAACAACGGGTAATAGATAAACTCGAAGATTTCATATTTGACTACCACTTGATCCTTGAAACTGCCACATTTTTCTTTGACGGTTCCCCAATACTTTCTCAGGATGATCAGGTTAGACCTCGGGGGAAAGTGCAATATCTAAGCTCTCTCGGAACGTCCGATAAATTCTCTCTGGCAGCCGGCTCTTGGCCTAAAACCACCCAAGAACATGACTCCCCAATCGAGGTCGTAATAGATCAGACTGGATCTGACATCTTAGAAATTGGGGTTGGAGACAAATTCACTATATTCCCTTCCTCCCAAACGCAACAAACAGGGATCACAACAGAGGTCGTAGTTGTTGGTATATTTTCAAGATCCGATCCAGATTCTAAATATTGGGACGGTACACACGGTGATTTTAGCTATATTGATCAACGCTGGGGTATAGTTCCTTTATTCACCAACGAATCAAACATCACCGTCAGGTTAGCTAATTCATACGATGGCCTTTATACGAATACTACTTGGCTGATAAATATGGATCCCCAGAAGATACACGCTAAAGATGTAAATCCACTAATACGTACAATTCACAACATCAGATCAGAAACAGCAACAAGCTTAGTCCACGGGACCATATCAGTGAAACTCGATAGAATCTTGGAAGCACACGAAAAAGAATTAACGGTGTCCAGAATTCCTCTTTTACTAATGGTATTCTTAGTCAGCGGAGTTTTGGTTTATCACTTATTACTGATCTCAAATCTCACTATAAAATCAAGATCATCTGAAATAGCGATCTTAAAAAGCCGTGGAGCAGGTAATTGGCAACTTGCTGCCTTGATATTAATAGAAGGCTTAGTATTAGCCATACCTGCCATAATTATAGGAGTTTTTCTATCTCCTATAATAGCTGATGTATTGGGGGCACTGTTCTTCCAGTCAGCTCAACCAGAAGCTACATCCATGACCATACTATCGAGCAGTGTAGGAATACTGGGAGCTTTATTAGCAGTTTCTGTACTAACGTTATCTACTTTTATAATATCCAGAAAAGGCATAGTAGAATTTCGGCAAACAGGCGCAAGACCTGCGCAAACACCCTTCATACAAAGGTATTACCTTGATGTTCTATTCCTCATAGTAGTAGGCATCCTATGGTGGCAAGCGCACAACAAAGGTTCATTTATAGTGCAATCCCAGATGGACGATACTTTAACCATCGACTATTCACTACTGATTGCCCCCATAGCTGGATTCATAAGCATTAGCCTATTAGTGCTCCGTTTTTTCCCAATTGTCGTTGCAATAATAGCAAAAGTTCTGGAACCAGTTGCACCAGTGTGGGCAGTTCACGGTGCCAGAAAAGTGTCAAGAGATCCTATAGTCCCGGGCAGTCTAGTAGTCCTTATAATGCTCGCGACTTCCCTGGGGGTTATAGGCAGTGCCTTTAGTTCTACGTTACTAAAGAGTCAATCAGACCAGGCAATGTACCAGGCAGGATCCGATATTCGAATATCGCATAGATCGTCTCCTAGTATTGACGCCAGCAAATCTCTGGACTCATTTTTAACAGAGAACAAAAATATCAATAATGTAGCTTACGCTCACCGTGTCAACGGTCATTTAAATACAGAAGGGTTTGTATCAACACAAGTTTCCACTTTAGCGATCGATCCAATTGCCATAGATGAAATTGCGTGGTCACGCTCAGATTTCGTCGAATCCTATCACTCGGACAATCTAAGTGAAGCAGTACTTCCTGATAAACCCCAATGGGAATCAGATGGCATAGATATACCAGTTGATTCTGATGGACTATCCATATGGGTCAGGCCAAATCGGCCTTACCAGTTACTAACGCTTACCGCCAGGTTAAGAGATTCTTCCAATAATTATTTTGATCTCCCCATAGAGCAGCTGTACTTCAAAGAATGGAAACATCTAAATGTAAAGTTTGACAGTCTGGACGATGTAACCCCAACGCGTCGGCGAGCTGCTAACAATAAATTTAGAGGCATACCAACCTTCTCTGAGTTACAAGAGCCATACACCTTATTGGCACTTCATCTAACCAGTAACTCCGGAGTAGAAGAAGCTGGAGCTATCTATGTATCAGAAATGTCAGCGTATTCAAATTCAAATCAAACACTGCTCACCGACTTTAATAACATCGACAGAATTCACGTCATCGAAGACCATACTCGGCCTGGGTTATACGATATAAGCCACAATACATCTGTAGTGCGAAATCAAGAATCTCAATCGCTTAGATTCGCATGGGCGCCCGGTGGCAACGGACTGCGCGGAATAAGATTCGGAGATTCCGAAACACCAATCAGGTCAATAGCCAGTCCTGAAATATTAGAGCAAACCAACTCTAAGGTTGGGGATGTGATAACGCTTGGCATGTCATCTTATTCAATTCCAATTAAGATAAACGCGGTCGCAAGATACTTTCCCACTCTTGACCCAAAGTCCGATCCTTTTGTAATAATCGACAGGAACAGTTTTGAATATTATTCAAACACTCACAGTCACCGCATTACACCTGGTCCAACTGAAATATGGGGGAGTTTTACAACACCAGATGTCAAAATTGATCAAATTACCGATTCCATTACAAAATCTAAAATAAGCCTCCCTAATATATATTTTTCACAAGAATTTATTGAGCAAAGTTCTGCCAAACCCGTCAAAAACGCAAGTTGGGGAGGACTATTGATTCTGATGTTTTTGACACTCATCATCGCCAGCGTATGCGGGATAATTATGTTTGCCTACCTTGATGTGATACAACGTCAAGGCGAATTTGCATTAATACGGACTCTCGGGTCTTCAAAACATCAAGTTTTATTTGCAGTATGGTTTAGTTTGCTAATAATTTTTACCTTCGGAATCGGTTTAGGCACCTGGGTTGGGCAATTAATTGGCTCTAGCATACTGCCGCTTCTTGAAATAGCAGAAGATGGCAAACGTATTACTCCGCCAATGTTACTGCAGATGAATTGGATATCTCTCTCTTTAACATATCTTGTCCTATCTACTGTTATATTGGGCACAACTGTATGGTTGGCATGGTTTACAGCCAAGATTGATATCCAGAGGGTACTCAGAGCAGGTGAATCTGCCAGATGACCCCGCTCCTAGAACTAATACGAGGTCGAAAATAACGATGAATATCCCATTATCACAGAATAAGCATGAAAGCTCTTACATCACCTGCCGTGACTTGTTTAAGATTTATAAACCTGCAGATCTGGAAGTAGTAGCATTGCGTGGTATTGACTTAGACATCAAACAAGGTGAGCTTACCGCCATAGTCGGCGAAAGCGGTAGTGGTAAAAGTACTCTTCTTAATATATTGGCCGGACTGGAAACTCCGTCTGCTGGACAAGTTTCCGTGGGGCATAGAAATTTGCTTGATATTACTGATAACTCATTGGTGGAGTATCGTCGATCAGAAGTAGGATTCGTTTGGCAATCCACATCGCGTAATCTTGTACCGTATTTGAGTGTTAGAGACAACATAGAATTGCCAATGGCAATAACTGGATCAACCGCACGGCATAGACGAGAACGCAGCTCCTACCTTTTAAAAGAGTTGCAAATCGAGGATAAGGCAACGCGACTACCGTCTCAATTATCAGGGGGAGAACAACAGCGTACTGCCATTGGAGTAGCATTATCAAATACACCTCCTCTATTGCTTGCAGACGAGCCAACAGGGGAATTGGACAGCCAAATGGCAATAGAAATATTCGATTTGCTAAGATCTATAAATCAAGATCATGAAACAACAATAGTCATAGTAAGCCATTACCAAGATATAGCTAATCATGTTAATCGAGTCGTCCACATCAGGGATGGCAGAATTAGTTCAGAAAGTTTCATGGAACACAGTTTTGATAGAAGTGAAACTAACACTGAACACGAATATGTTGTTATAGATGAAGCTGGCAGGTTACAAATACCTTCTGAGGTTTTAAAACATGCAAATATTGATAGACTAGCAAGTGTGGATATTTCGAATGAAAATATAACTCTATCTCAACCGAGTCATTCTAAAGGTACCAGGAATGGATAACTATCTACGATTACATCGCATGGTGGAACAGAATATATGATAGATGATGACATAATATACAGATCTGCCTCAACGCATATATTGAAACTGGACAACGTTACTCGTATATTCGGTTCATCAGATCAGGCCGTAATTGCTGTGGACAACGTTTCGCTTGAAATTCACCGCGGCCAATTTATAGCGTTTGTCGGGCGATCAGGATCGGGAAAAACAACACTGATGAACATTATGTCCGGACTTGACAATCCAACAACTGGACACGTAGAACTTGATGGCAAACTTCTCTCTGACATGAACGACGGGGAACTAGTAAAATTACGCCGAAATAAACTAGGGTTTATCTTTCAATCATTCGGACTTATATCCTTACTATCAGCTTATGAAAATGTCCAACTTCCACTGCATATCAGCGGAACTTCCTGGAGAGAACGTCGAAGAAGAGCCACAAGTGCATTGGACATGGTTGGCCTTGCGGGTAGGGCAAATCATCGACCATACGAACTGTCTGGTGGCGAACAACAGCGTGTTGCCATAGCCCGAGCCCTAGTGTCAGAGCCCAGTATCTTGTTCGCAGACGAACCTACCGGAGAATTAGATAGTGTGAATGCAATGTACATATCTCAAATCCTCAAAGACATATCCAAAACAAATCAAGTAACAATTATTGCAGCAACACACGATCCAACGCTTGCAGATATGTGCGATGAGGTCTACCGTATGCAAGACGGCGCTATACTAGATTAAGAACTCTAGCATTTCTAACACTTCAAAGAGGACCGCACATACGTTGCACGGTTCTTGATTGCACGCTTAGCATATGATAAATTATTCTTTAAATAATACAGAGAGTATAGGAGTAGCCAATGGCCTATGTGACACCTAGGGACGGTGAAACTCCGGAAAGCCTAGTTAACCGATTCAGAGCTTCAGTCCAGCACGCGGGCATACTAAGAGAGTTGAAAGACCGACGGTTCTTTCGATCTAAAGCCCAAAAGGACCGACTAGCAGCACAAAGAGCAGCTAGAAGAAGGAGAAGGCAGCGCAGATAATGTAACGGCAGTTGTAAAACTGCCGTTATTGCTTCTAAAGCTGCGCTACAACTCTGATCTATACGGTCGTGCAGGTGGAATAGCCAGCAGAATTAAAACCGTACCAATCAAATATAACCCCGCCATACTCACGTACAATAGGTCGTAACTTCCTGTAATATCTCTAATCACCGCCCCTAATCCAGGCCCCAACCCTAAAGCCATAGTCTGCAAAGGTCCAAATGATCCCAATATCGATCCATACGAATCCCTACCATAGTATTGAGCTATCATCATATGTTCTAAAGAACCTACAGATCCAGAAGACAAACCCCATATAACCGCGAACAAATAAGCTGATGGCAAACTATCTACGGTAATTAGAAAAACATCCATAACAGCAGCTATTACAGTAGCAACTATTAGACACTTTCTGGGAGTAATACGATCTGCCATAACCCCCCAGATTACGTTTCCAAGTGCTAATACAGTTCCTAAACTCAGCACCGCTGCTGCTTGGGTTTGCGATATACCAGATTCTAATAAATACGGCTTTAACCCGAACCCTACACTGGATGACGCTACAGTGCCTATAGCTGATGTTATCACTATGCACCATAACGCCCTGGTTTTGAATGCCTCCCTGACTGTCCAGCTGAATTCTGGTTCCGACAATATCGACTTGTCGTCAACTGTTGCGGTGTCTGATTCTGTCTTTTGAACATCTATAGCATCGATACCATCTGGAAGGAGCCCAATATCCTCCGGTCTTCTGCGTAGAAGCCACATTAACGGAACTACTAAAGCTACACAAAGTATTCCTAAATACCTATAAGCCACTCGCCAGCCACTATAGCTAGCAACTAGTGAGAATAGCATTATATTTATAGCACCAGAGACAGGTCGTATGGTCGAACTTATAGCCAATACTATGTTTCTACGACGGCGAAAGAAATTTACTGCCACCGTCCGAGGTACCACCCCTATCAAAACCGGATTGCTTATCGCTCGGCCCATAATATATGCCACATAATACTGTGTCACAGAATCTATGCCCGACAGCAAAAAGAAAGCCGTCCCAGCTATTAGCAAGCCGATAGGCATCAAGCCTCTGGGTCCATATCTATCGGCAAGATTCCCAACTATAGGAGTAATCAGACCACTGGTCCATGTCCCTGCGGTAGCCGCAAACGCCAAAGTGCTTCTGGACCAACCCATATCTTCAATGATGAAATCCTGAACACCACCGAGAACGACCTGTGAAGAACCAGTTGCAGCGAATGTAGCACAACCTGCTAACCCAAGAACAAACCAGCCGTAATAAAATGGAATAGGGGGATACCATTCCATAATTCTGAGGAATTTTCTATAAACCATAAACATTCAATAAATACGCTGGGAAAGAATACCACCTTGTTCTCGACAATAGAAGGCCAATAATATGCCTTAGATATACAACAAAGCTTAGATTTTTCTAACCCACAAGGCAATGAAATACACCCAACACCGGTCTCATATTTATCGACAACTGTTATCTCTTCGCGTTGACAGTGATATAGGCCAATGTTACATTGTATTCAAATCGGTGACGGTCAATCGATGGTACAAATAGATATCCTAGGAGGATACAAATTGCCCCGTTACGACTACAAATGCACCAGCTGTTCTCATGAATTTGAGCTGGTCCAGAGCTTCAAAGAAGCAGGTTCCGGAACTTGCCCAGAATGTTCAAGCCCAGCACAAAGGGTGTTTCATGCTGTCCCAGTGATCTATAAGGGCTCAGGGTTTTACACTACTGACTATGGAAGGCCCAAGGCCCCTGTAGAAAGCTCAAAAGAAACCAAGTCAGACTCAGATGACAAAGGCACTAGCTCCTCGGAGAAGAAACCGTCCACCGAGTCTAGCAGCTCAGTAAAAAGCGACTCGGGATCTAAGTCAACGACACCGTCCACTACCTGATACTGGCTTCCGGAAATATCATCCTACTGTAATGCGTGCTTTAATACAGCGTGTCTCATCAGCTGAAGTAACAAACTCCGGACAAATTGTGTCATCTATTGGTAATGGTCTATTAATTTTCTTAGGTGTATCTCAAAACGATACCGAAGATGACGCTACATATTTAGCAAATAAAGTTCCAACTTTACGTATCTTTCCTGACTACAAAAATAGATTCAATTATTCAGCCATGGACCTGGATGCCGAATTACTTGTAGTAAGCCAATTCACTCTATATGCAAATACTCGTAGAGGGAGACGCCCTGATTTTATAGACGCTGCAAAACCAGAAGTTGCTGAAGAATTATATGAACACTTCATTAAATTGATTCGAATGTCAGGACTAAAGATTGAGAGCGGCAAGTTTCAAACAGACATGCTTGTATCCTTAGTTAACACTGGTCCAGTAACCATAATGATAGATAGTGAAGATATGAAATCGTCCCGACATTAATTACCTATGCCAGCCGTTCCCTATAAATAGCCCTCTCAAATACGCTATCTGACCACCATGCGCGATAGCATCCCAGGTAACTTGTCCGAGAGCATCAGCTACCAATCTGGGAGTCTCAACCGGTAAAATAACACGACTCTCAGCCAAATCGTCATCGGTTAGATCACGGACCGAAGAATTAAAGATCTCCTTCACTTCTTCATAATAACCTACTAAAATATCCTTCTGGGGAGGATTCCAAGCCGACACATCTTCCGCAGTCCAGCCTACACCTCTATTTTCCAAGTTATCCGGAATATTGAATCTGGAGACCCACTCGTTCTTATTCCACACTTGTTCCCGAAACATGAGCCGTGTATTAATAAAAGTATCCAAAACACGACTCATGTGCCATAAAATCCATGCAATCGAATTACAATGATCCTCCGGACGACGTGTCAATGTATCATAATCTAAGGCAGAAAGAGCTGTATCGACCATATCCCAATTCCGCCGATGAGCCGCCAATATTGCTTCAGTAGGCAACATAATTACTCCCACCTTTTAATTTAGTCGTTGGGAATTTCGGGCTTCACTCCCTCAGGTAGATCTACTTCAAATGCAGTTAAAACCTGACCTACCAAAAGGTAATGTCCTATCAAAGCAGTCAGTTCTAAAGTCTTCTTAAGACCAAATTTATCTTTTACAGCGTCAAATGTGCCATCAGTAATCTTGTGATTTTGCAACAATTCCTTGGTATAGGTCACTAGCAATGCCGCATCTCCAGATAGACCGGCAGGCGCCGTACCATTAGCTATTGCAGAAATAGTTTCCTCCGACACACCCGCTTCCCTAGCTAACCTAGCATGAGCGGCGAATTCATATTGGTTTCTGATTTCCCTAGCGGTAGTGATAATCACAGTCTCTTTAAGAGACTCAGGAACATCGAGATCAAATCTGACAAATGTGCCAGTATGAGCTACCCTAGATGCCAAATCAGGACTATGTAAAAGAACCCCATACGGACCTCTTACACTGCCCCTACTACCCGCTATAGCGTCGTAATATTGTTGATCCTCGCTACTTAATGCTTCTCTCGCTATATTTCCTAATCTGGCCATAATTGCTCTCCTTAATATTTTATAAGACTATCAGGGTCTTTATTATTCGCTAACGGGTAGGGCAACATATCTAACTCACTCAGTTCTGATATTCCAGATCCAAGCTTATATCCAAAGCACTGGATGAATGAGTAAGGCTGCCGATAGAAATAAGATCCACGCCAGTCTCTGCTACCGATTTAACGCTATCAAGAGTTATACCTCCAGAAGCTTCAATAATCGCTCGGCCATCCACCAAAGCCATTGCTTGTCTCATTTTATCTACTGACATATTATCTAGCATTATTATATGTGCACCAGCATCAAGAGCTTCTTTAAGTTGGGCTAATGATTCTACTTCCACTTCTACTTTTATAGTATGCGACGCCTTCTCAAGTGCTAAGCGAACGACATCGGCCAATGTCATCTTTTGGGAATTTAGAGCTTCTATATGATTATCTTTGATTAGAATCCCATCTGCCAAGTTAAACCGATGATTGTATCCGCCGCCCATACGAACTGAATATTTATCTAGGTATCTATGCCCAGGCAAGGTTTTCCTGGTATCAACAATGCGTGACTTAGAGCCCTCTATCTCTCGCACATATTTATTGGTATCACTAGCTATTCCGCTCATACGCTGCATGAAATTTAAGGCGATTCTTTCTCCACGTAATATGCTGCCAGCCGAACCAGACACCTTCCCTAAATCGGCACCGGGTACCACATGGGAACCATCTGGTAGCAACACTTCACATAGTAAGGTAGAGTCGACTCGTTTGAACACTTCCATTGCTACGTCTATACCAGCAGAGATACCAACAGCTTTTGAGCGTAACATGCCCGTAGCGATAACTTGGGGCGGCACTAAATTGTATGTGGTCGGATCGTTGAAAGTCTGGTCTTCAGATAAGGCCATATCAATCAACGTATATATCTCGGGCGGCAATTGTTGCATATTTTGCGCTCCTAAATAATAAGCATTATTCCCAGAGAAATCATTCGGTTATGCGAAATGTTCCTTATATATTATTGTAGAAAGGGAAAAAGTAAAGGTCGACTGGTTATTTCTAACTTCAGCCGACCTTTACATGTGATCAAGAATTTCCCAAGAATAATTATTTTAGTGCCAGCATTCTCTCCAAGGCCACCATAGACTCGCTTCTTATCTGTTCGTTAACGCTGATTTCGTTAAGCACTTTACCCTCAACTAAACCCTCCAGAACCCACAGCAAATACGCTGGATGAATCCTGTACATTGTCGAACATGGGCAACTAACTGGATCTAAACAAACTACCGTCTTATCCGGGTTATTTAATGCAAGCCTATTCACTAAGCTTATTTCTGTTCCTACTGCCCAAGCACTCCCTGGAGGAGAATCATTTATCAAAGCTCTTATCGTTTCTGTAGAACCATTAATATCTGCAGCGTTAACTGTTTCCATTGGACATTCAGGATGTACTAATACTTTTACACCGGGAATTCTTTCTCTGGCAGACTCGATTTGCTTTTCAGTAAACCTGGTATGGACTGAACAGTGACCCTGCCATAAGATCATTTTAGCGTTTCGCAACTGTTCTTCTGTGTTTCCACCCAGGCTCTTAAAAGGATTCCAAACCACCATCTGATCCAGAGGAACTCCCAACTTAAGAGCGGTATTTCTACCTAAATGCTGGTCCGGAAGAAATAATACTCGATCATTTTGTTCAAATGCCCATTCTAAAACTTTCACCGCATTAGAAGAAGTACAAACAGCCCCACCGTTTCTACCACAAAGCGATTTTATACCAGCTATAGAATTCATATACGTTACTGGGGTAATTCCACCATATCCATCCAACACTGTAGTTAAATCATCCCATGCATCTTCAACATCCTCCATTGGAGCCATGTCAGCCATGGAACAACCAGCTGTTATGTTAGGCAGTATGACTTTCTGGTGCTGAGCACTCAAGATACTAGCAGTTTCAGCCATGAAATGGACACCACAGAAGACAATAAACTCTGCATCTGGGCGAGAAGCGGCTTCTTGCGATAGCAGGAATGAATCACCTTGAAAATCAGCGTATTTTATTATCTCTTCACGCTGGTAATGGTGTCCTAAGATGGTTACCCTGGTTCCTAATTTTCTTCGGGTTTCACCTATTTTGGAATCGAGTTGATCGGCGCTGTAGTGCAAATACTCAGGAGGTATCTTTTGCCAGCGCACATTAATAGCTATTTCCTCAGCGAGAGATTTCGACGGAAGCTCATCCTCTGGCTTGCAGAATGCTGCATGTTCTATTTCAGTTATCGGGACGAATGGTCTTTTCTGCCTAGTTGTCATCGGCCTCGTACTGTTTTCTCTTATTTTATACGGTCATTATACAACAATTGGAGTTGCTTGCAGAGACCAAGCAGTAGACGATTCTACGTTTACACGTAAGACATCACCAATTTTTACGTTATCATGATCGAAAAAGACTATTTTGTCTGTCCTAGTTCGAGATTGCCATCTTCCATTTTTTTGGCCTTCAACTAAAACTTCTAGGTCATTCCCCACCAATTTACTGTTTATATTACGCAATATATCTTCTTGCACTGAATCGACTTCCTTCAATCTGCGTGCTTTCTCATCTTGTGGCACATCGTCGACCATCGTGCGATCCGCTACGGTACCTGGCCGCGTAGAATAGGCAGCACAGTGGACCTTATCGAACTTCATTTCACTAATGAGATCAAGAGAGTTTTCATATTGAGCCAGAGTCTCACCTGGAAATCCTACAATCAAGTCAGTGCTGATAGAGACATCAGGTATAGAATCCCTGATTCTACATACGAGTTCTTTATATTCACTTCGAGAATAAGGTCTTCTCATAAGAGTCAAAATATCATCATCACCAGATTGCACTGGAAGATTAATATGTTCACATACTTTTGGCAGGTCATTAATCGAATCAATGATTCGTTGGCTCATGAAGCTTGGATGTGACGTCAAAAACCTAATTCTTTGCAAATCAGGAACTTCATTCAGACTAGAGAATAAGTCAGACAAATCTGGTTCATCGGGGAGATCCAGACCATAAGCATCTACTGTTTGACCAAGAACGGTAATCTCTTTCACACCACGCTGCACCAATAGATCTACTTCATGAACAACGTCTTCAATTGGCCTGCTAACCTGTCTCCCCCTACGATACGGGATTATGCAAAAAGTACACATCAGGTCACAGCCGTGAATTATTGGCACGTATGTACTTACATTTGGTTCAGAAGGAGCGAGCGAGCCAACACAACCTTCCCAGTCCAGTCCTTGTGATTCACCCACCATCTCCAACAGTGGAGCATATTCCTGAGGTCGCATGAATAGATCAACGTACGGGAATTTTTTCTTCAATTGATCGGTCTTCGCACCGACCATACACCCCATCAGAGCCACTATTTGGCCTGGATGTTTCTTTTTTACAGATCCGGCAATATTCAGATTGCCAATTACCCTGTCCTCAGCACTTTGCCTAACTACACAAGAATTCAAGACTACAATATCGGCATCTTGATTGTTATCTACAGATTTTAATCCAAGCTGATCTAAAGCGGATCCTAATCTCTCAGAATCAGCTTTGTTCATCTGGCACCCAATTGTCCAAATCCGATATGTATCCATATTGTCATGTTCCAAATGGCGGAGGGGGCGGGATTCGAACCCGCGATCCCAATTTCTCAGGATAAGCGCTTAGCAGGCGCCCGCACTAGGCCACTATGCGACCCCTCCAATGATTAACCGTGAATATATCAAATTGGCCAGTCTGCTACAACCGCCTATTATATTACATTTAATCACTTCTGAAATGCCATGACCTTGAAGAGCGAACATACATCTCCTTACGAATAATACCACCACTCATACTAATTTCGTAATAAATGCTTGGTTTTGGGCTAAGTCTCAACGAGATCCGAAGCATATATTGTTTCAGTTGACAGACATGGGCCATTTTAATATTATAATTTTGTTGAATAAGAGTTAATTCATGGAGATAGTTTTTAATGGACGAGCTAGATCACAAAATTATTGCATTACTCCAGATGGACGGTCGCGCTTCCAATGCAAAAATCGCAAGGGAAGTCGGGGTAAGTGAAGGTACAGTAAGAAGACGTCTACGCAGATTAACAAAAGATGACGTTGTCCACATAGTAGCAGTTCCTAATCTAGAAAAACTTGGGTACGCTACTACAGCACTTGTTGGGTTGCAAACCGGACCAGGCATGTCAGATACAGTAGCTGAATCCTTAGCCAGCCTTCCTGAATCACATTATGTAGCAGTTACCACTGGTTCTTATGACGTATTCGTATGGGCAGGACTGGAATCAGCCGAAAGTCTCGGTAATTTTCTAAGGACAAAAGT
>CAZVRK010000003.1:104821-115404 GCA_964629875.1 uncultured Dehalococcoidia bacterium
AAATCAACATATTATCGCTTTATATGCTGGCATCCACTGATTGCAAACACACCGCTCTATGTTATACTTTCACGAAAGAAATCATTCGATATCACTTCTGTCAGACCTGTTTTTAAGATCTACTGAAGTTCGAACGTTTCGCACCATAGTTGGGAGGCTTGGTTTAGAATGACTTATATCATAACGGAACCCTGCGTGGGGCTGAAAGACGCAGCATGCGTGGATGTATGCCCAGTTGACTGCATATATACTCGAGAACAGGACGATATGTTTTACATAAATCCGGACGAATGCATTGATTGTGCTGCATGTGAGCCCGTTTGTCCCGTCAACGCAATATTCGCAGAGGATGCAGTTCCGAGCAATTGGTCCGACTACGTTGCGAAGAATTACGATTATTTCAAGAACGTAGACGCTTCAGATCTTCAGCGGAAATAACAGTTACTAAAACGTCTCGGCAATCCACAAAAACCTTTGAAGACAACTGGGCTCTTTAAAGGTTTTTGTTCGTAATACGCAAGTAATACTCATTTTGGTTAGATAGCACAAGAACCATACATATAGATATCCATTATTGTATAAGTGCACAACAATGCACCTATAGTTCGATAAGTGACTAATTAATCTTCATCAATTAGGGAGAGATAAGATGGCTAATATAGAGTCCACTCCAGAAATGGCAGCTGAACTATACAAAAAGATGGAGGATCGCCTCTCAGTAGCTAAATCCAAAGTTAACCGCCCCCTTACGCTCGCAGATAAAATCATATTTGGACATCTTGATGATCCAAATGTAGCAGACCAAATCACACGAGGCGAATCATATATAAATCTTAGAGCTGACAGAGTAGTACTTCAGGACGTTCTGGGACAAAGTGCCATGCTTCAATTTATGCAAACCCGCCGTTCTACTACAGCAGTCCCAACCACACAACACTGTGATCATCTCATTCAAGCTAGAGTCGGCGGACCTTCAGACTTGAAAGATTCAATAGACGAAAACCAAGAAGTATATGACTTCCTGAAAGATGCTGCATACAAATACGGAGTGGGATTCTGGGCCCCAGGTGCGGGAATTATTCACCAAGTAGTTCTTGAAGAGTATTCATTCCCTGCACAAATAATTCTAGGGTCTGACTCACACACTCCTAACGCTGGAGGCCTAGGCGCATTCGCCTGTGGTGTAGGGGGAGCCGACCTAGTAGAAACTATGGCGGGACTTCCTTGGGAAGTGCTATACCCCAAGTACATAGGTGTTAAGCTGACAGGCCAGCTTAGTGGATGGACCGCCCCGAAGGATGTCATATTGAAATTAGCTGGAGAGCTAACTGTCTCGGGCGGAACTAATTCTGTCATAGAATATTTCGGACCAGGAACAGCAACCTTAAGCGCAACAGGAAAGGCAACGATATGTAATATGGGAGCAGAACTAGGTGCCACTACCTCTCTATTCCCATACGATCCGCGCATGTCAACATACCTTGAAGCTACCGGGAAAGGCGACCTAGCCAGGGTAGCTGAGAAAAACCAACACTTATTGTCACCAGACCCAGAAACAGTAGCCAATCCAGAACAATACTATGATCGCATAGTAGAGATAGACCTATCTACCCTAGAACCTCATATAGTAGGTCCGCATTCTCCTGACAGAGCCAGACCCATATCCGCTTTAGCGGCAGAAATAGAAGACAGTAACAACGGATTCCTAGATCAAATATCTACAGCACTGATAGGCAGCTGCACCAACTCTTCCTACGAAGATATGAGTCGAGCCGCTGACGTTGCGGAGCAGGCAACAGCGCACGGCCTCTCGGCATCCGTCCCGTTCATGGTCACACCAGGTTCTGAACTCATAAGAGCCACAATAGAAAGAGATGGGCAAATGGCTTCCCTAAACGGTATTAACGGAACCGTGCTAGCCAACGCGTGTGGTCCATGTATTGGCCAATGGCGAAGAGCATCTGATGAAACTACAAACCCAAATGTAATTGTTACTTCTTATAACAGAAATTTCCCTATGCGCAACGACGGCGCTGCTACTACAATGAACTTCATTGGGAGTCCTGAGATAATAACGGCATTCGCAATAGCAGGAAAATTGTCATTCAATCCGTTGACAGACACATTAATGGACTCAGACGGCAATCCCTTTAAACTAGACCCACCGAAACCAGCACCTGAGGTCCCATCAAACAACTTCCAGCAAGGTAGTCCGTATTATTTTGCACCACCAGAAGACGGATCGGACTTTGAGCTAGCCGTATCGCCAAACAGCGAGCGTATCGAGCTTCTACAACCTTGGGACGCGTGGAATGGTAAAGATTTTGAAAATATGCCCGTGTTGCTTAAAGCTAAGGGCAAGACTACTACCGATTCCATTTCTCCTGCAGGAGTATGGCTCCGATATAGAGGGCACTTAACAAAATTCAGCGATAACATGTTCCTAGGTGCGATCAACGCATATACAGATGAAGCTGGACATGGCCTCAACGTAATGACTGGTGCCAGAGATCAGACCTTCTCTCAGGTAGCACAAGACTACAAGGCCAACGGCACATCTTGGGTCGTAGTAGGAGACAGTAACTACGGAGAAGGCAGTAGCAGAGAACATGCTGCTTTATCACCTAGATTACTAGGGGGAACCGCAGTAATCGCCAGAAGCTTTGCACGAATCCACGAAAGCAATCTTAAGAAGCAAGGTCTTCTAGCACTCACATTCTCTGACCCGTCGGAATATGACAGAATCAGAGAAGACGATAGGGTCAATTTAATTGGGCTAAAAGAGATTACACCCGGCAAACCAGTCGAATGTATAGTAAACCACTCTGACGGAACATCGGAAACATTATATTTAAATCACACATTCTCAGAACCTCAACTCGCGTGGTTTAGATTAGGATCAGCTCTGAACTTATTCCATCAATAGACATCTACAGGTTGCAATAAAAAAGAGAGCGTTCTTGTAACGCTCTCTTTTTTATTGCAACCATCATCCTTACGGGCACATTATCCTAAATCATCCAAACAATCCGAAATGGGCTTATTGAGACATGTAAATATAGGAGTATCTCGCAAGGTGAAAGGCCTTGCCTTAGACTCCCTAAGATCTCTCACTAGTTCCAGAAATGCACCCGGATTGTCTGTTTCAAAACCTAACACAAATTCTTGATCATCCAAACCAAACGAATAAGCCGTGCTTATTTTTATCTCTGGATATTTATGACCAATTTGAAAATGTTCTGTCATAAGCGCTTGTCGCTCTGACAAAGAAAGTTGGTACCATTCGTTGGTTTTCACAAAAGGATAAACGAACAAATAAGGTCTTCCAATAATTCGCATATCAGCCGATGTCCCTTCCTGGCCCTCGTGCTGATGTTCATCAACATAAGGAGATCTATCTGTCATAGCCAAATAAGAATGAGCAGTGCTCAAAAATTTGCCAAGATGCGTACGGTTGAGCTGGGCCATTAGTATATTGATTGATTCTATATCCTTGCAGACTTTCCACAACATAAAGTCTACGTCTCCACGTGTTCCCACTAAACTATAGCTAGAAACACGAATATCCTGACTGAATTCTGAAAGCACTTCTATAAATTCTTTCTTGCTATCATTTTTAATATTATCGGATAGAAGTTTCCATTCAGGTAAAATCTTATAGAAAGTATATTTAACAAAATTTCTCTGTATTTCCTCGCTCATTGCACCCTCATAATAAATCTTTACACTATTGATAATAGCAACGCCTTAACAGTACCGCAACGTGCAATAGTAGATGCTAACAGATAGTCGTTACATTAGACTGGGTTAATGCTACAATCTGAACGAATCGACTACAGTTCTATAAAATTAATAACACGAAGAGGTAGACATGGTATTACTGGGCACTGAACAATACTCATACGAAGTTTTGGAGAATTGGGCCACTTTACCAGATGGATGGGGATTTAAAGAAGTCGCCGCAGTAGGGACGGATTCCAGCGATAATGTGTATTGTTTCAACCGCGGTGAACACCCAATGATAGTGTTTGACAAGAACGGTAATTTCCTCAAATCTTGGGGAGAAGGCGTATTTCCGCGAGCACACGGTATAACTATGTGCCCCGACGATACGATGTTCTGCACAGACGACGGAGACCATACAGTGCGGAAATGCACTCTGGACGGACAAGTCCTGTTTACATTGGGAACTAGTGGAAAACCTGCCCCTTTTATGAGCGGGAATCCATTTAATAGATGCACTCATGTAGCTGTCGATCCCAATACAGCAGAATTTTACGTCTCGGACGGATATTGCAACGCCCGAGTACATAAATATTCACCGGACGGAAAATTATTATTCTCGTGGGGCGAACCAGGTACGGAACCCGGGCAATTCAATATTGCCCATAATGTCTGCACAGACAAAGATGGTTGGGTATATGTAGCGGACCGAGAAAATCATAGAATTCAAATCTTTGACTCTTCGGGAAAATTCGAAACCCAATGGATAAACATGGCTAGGCCTTGTGGTTTATATATAGACCAGGAGAACAGCCTTGTGTATGTAGGAGAACTGGGCGCAGCTATTGGACCAAATATTGAAGCGACCGGACTTGGGCCCAGAGTCAGTATTTACAATACTAATGGACAAGTTCTAGCTCGTTTGGGGAACCAGGGAGAAGGAGAAGAAACTGGGAAGTTTATAGCGCCTCATGGCGTGTGTATAGATTCTCAAAATGATATCTATGTAGGGGAAGTATCATGGACACATACAGGGAGTCGACGTAACCCACCAGAAGAAATAAGAAGTCTACAAAAACTAGTTAAGAGAAGCTAACTATTATGGATATACGGTTGGGAAGTCTTGTACGAGATGCCCAAGAGGCTATCGGAACAGTACTCATCATAGATGTATTTAGAGCATTCACTACGGCGTCCATCGCGTTTAACAACGGTGCCAGTCACATCACTTTAGTCGCTGAAATCGAAGAGGCTATGGCCCTTAAACAAAAAGGCTATGGCGATATACTAATGGGCGAAGTTAACGGAACTAAACCAGAGGGGTTTGACTTTGGAAACTCCCCGCATGAAATTTTTAACGTAGATTTCTCAGGCAAATCTATTATCCAGTCAACGAGAGCCGGTACAGTAGGAGCAGCAGCAGCCACGAAGGCGGATGTGATATACGTGACTTCGTTTGCTATTGCTAAGGCAACCGTAAAGAAAGTCTTGTCAGATAAACCTGATATCATCTCTATTATCGCAATGGGAGATCAGGGTGTGATCAGGGCTGATGAAGACGAACAATGCGGGATATATTTGAGGAATCTACTAGAGGGGCGTGAACCAGATACTGAATCAGTAAGAAGTCTTATCATGACCGGAGGAGCTACTCAGAAATTCTTCGACGACTCTCAGCCTCAGTATCATCCCAAAGACGTGGAACTTGCTCTAGATATAAACAAATATCCCTTTGCAATAAAAACATCAAGAGAATCTGAGCTATTAGTAGCCAGGAAGGTAGATATATAAGATCAAACACCACTAAAACGAGATATGTTCAGATTTTCCAAACCAGGGACAACAGATTTACGATTAAGAATTAAATCTACTACGCCCTCAGACATACCTGTACTCCACAATATTCCTTTTCTACCACCACCCGTACAAATATACAAATTGTCCCACCCGGGGGCTTTACAAACTACTGGGATTCCATCAGATGACCAAGGCCTTAGACAGGCCGTTTGCTGATTGAGCTCAGCATCTTCTAGGAAAGGTAAACTTTGTAACAGATCACTCATAATCCGGTCTCGGGCATCAACAGTGGTCGTTTCATCAAAGCCTACCGTTTCTTCAGTAGTACCAGCCCAAATCAGACCATCTGACTTGGACGCTGCGTAACTACTTCCATAATGGAAAGATGCTTTTAGAGGTTCTCCATTTGTTTTTAACCGGAGCATTTGCCCCTTCAATGGTGTAACCGGTATATCTATGCCACACCACTCTGATGCAAACATTGTCCAAGGGCCCATTGCCAAAACTACCAAATCCGATTCAATACGCCCTCCCTCAAATTCTACGCCCTCACATGTAGAACCCCGCTGCAACAAATTAGTAACCTTTCTCAGCAGTATCTCAACTCCAAGCTTTTGAGCAGACTGGGCGGCAGCTAAAGTACACCGGTAAGGTTCAACAGCCTTTGCATTAGCTATATACGATCCGCCCAAACAATCAGGACTTAATCTCGGCTCTAACACATTCAACTCATCGGGCGTCATCCAATAAGTATCATATTCTGCAACTTGAGCTTGCCATTTTAATTGATCCTGCAAGCGGACTTTCTCTTCAGAGGTGAACGCTAGAGTAACACGTTGAACATTTTGAAATTCATTGTCTACACCTGAAACATCGTACAACTCCGCAGACAAACTTTTGTGTCGCTGGTTACACCACACACTAAAGTCCAATAGCGGGTTCGGTATTCCGGCTCCCTCTAAGTCGCCGAGTTCTCCGAAGGCAAATCCAGACGCATGACTACCTAATGAATCTGCCTCTATAACTGTCACCTTAACACCATGCGTTGCAAGTAGATAAGCGGTTAGGTTACCAACAATTCCGCCCCCTACTACCACCGCATGCCGACTATTATTTGCCATTCTCACTATTCCTGAATTCCAGCTAGATGTTACGCTACAAACTCCTGAACCACTCTTCGAACCGCTTCATTAAATCTAAATCGCCAAACACCTTCATATTTCCGGCAAATAACGAAGTAGTTGTCCCGATTCTCCCATAGATAAACAAAACGTATGACTCCAGATCACAATAAATCTCACAATGCGGTCTGTCTGGAAAATCCTGTTTTATTTCAAACGTATCGCCGTAACAATTTATATTAGTTGCGGAAACACCCGAACCCTCTAGATGAAATGAATATTTTATCGGTTCAGATAAATGCAGATCCGGTCTAAATGTGCCTGAGAGCCAGTTAGGTATGATAGTTAATAACATGGCCGATTTTTCTTTTTCCAAATGAAAATCCTCACTGAACGACCTAGCAAAATCCCATTGATGTACTACCATTTCCTGAACACGCAAATCCAAGTATTGTAAAGCTGTAATGGTGCCACTTCTGGCGTGCCAGCATGGCATATTCCAGTCATCCGGACTAAGTCCTACTAACACATCATTTAAATATGAATAGCACTCTGTAAATTGGGATATGAGATTAGAACCAATATTTGCTCTAATCTCTTTATCACGATTAGCATTATTAAATGATAGCTGGTCTAATTCTGGAACAACGTACCCCAAAGGAGCGTGCGAAGACCCTAAAGAAGCTCTCTTTAAACTTTCCATGTGCCGCTGCGCACCCCCGATTAAATGAGCGATCACATCACCGGCCTGCCATAATGCACACGGCGAAGGCACATCAAAATCTTGAGGGGATTTGCCTAACATCAACTTCTCAATATCTTCAGCAATAGATTTAATCAACTGAATCTTTTCCTGAGGGTTCTGCATAATAAAATTATATCTTATTGGAATCTACTCGAGTTATGATATTAATCATATATCTATAAATAAGGGGCATCATGCCGAGATATTCTTGCCTAGTGATGGGAGTTCTGATAACAGCAATATTCCTACTGTTATTGATCACGTGCCGTTATACTGGCCTTCCACTGTAACTCCCTGATACCTATACATAGTTCTTAATAGGCGAGAAACTTCGCCTGTGTATGTCACATGGACCAAGCCTGCTAATTGCATCCAAATGCTTTGCGGTTCCGTAACCCTTATGACCACCAAAATCATACCCTGGATATTGGTCGTCTGCTTCCTTCATCAATTGATCTCTCGTGACTTTGGCTATTATAGAAGCGGCCGATATAGAGTAACTCTTGGTATCCCCTTTTACCACCGTACGATATGGATATTCACAATCCTTAAGCGGGATAAAATCAAATAGAACAAAATCCGGAGAGACTTCTAGTGCTTGTAATGCCATCAGCATGGAACTTATCGTTGCAGGTAATATACCAACAGAATCTATGAACGCAGAATCTTTGATCCCTACTGCTACAGCGATTGCTTCTCTCTGTATAACTTCATAGGCCGTATTCCGTTTAGACTCTGATAATTTTTTACTATCGTTAATAACACTTAGCCAGCCCTCATCACCTGCTAGGTCATGCGGTAGAACAACCGCAGCGGAAACAACCGGACCAGCCAAAGGGCCTCGTCCGACTTCATCAACCCCAGCGATGTGTCTGTAATTTAAGGATCGTACGTCCTTTTCTATATCAAGATTAGGCATTGGTCAGGGATAATACTCTAGATGGGACACTGCCCTCGATTACACCACCACCCAACACTCGGTCCCCTTGATAGAAAACAGCTGCCTGACCTGGAGTAATAGACCTCTGGGGTTCCTTGAACTGAATGAGTGCCCCATCAGAATAATTAGTTAATATGGCATTAGCCTGCTGGAATTGGTATCTTATTTTAACCTGCACTTCTACAGCTTTATCAGGGATAATTCCAGATACGTAATTAACTCTTGATGCCCAGAAATTATCCTTATACAGACCAGATCTCGGACCCACCACTACTTTATGGTTTTCCGCGTCGATTTCTAATACATAAACTGCATCACCAGTACCTGATAAACCTAACCCTTTACGCTGACCAATAGTGAAAAATTCTATCCCATCATGAGTGCCGACAACGGATCCCTGTAGATCAACTATATCCCCAGGCGTTGATTCAACCCTTTCTTTAAGAAATTCCTTGTAATCTCCAAACGGTATAAAACATATATCCTGACTATCAGGCTTTGCAGCATTTGGAAAATGCGCCTGTGTTGCCAATTCACGTATCTCGTTCTTTGTATATCCGCCAATAGGCATTAGTGTATGACTGAGATCTGTTTGCCCCATACCATACAAAACATATGACTGATCTTTAGACTCATCGATTCCCTTCTTCAGCTCTAAGCAATCTAGCCCGCGTTCAATACGAGCATAGTGTCCTGTTGCGACATAACTAGCTTCAAGAGCTCTAGCTCTATTAGATAAAAAATTAAATTTTATTTTATCGTTACACGCGATACACGGATGAGGCGTGCGTCCGTGTTGATACTCAGAGCAGAAATAATCTATTACAAATGTCTGAAATTCTTCCTGCACATTCATTACATAATGGGGAACGCCTAGCTTCTGACATACTCTTTTGGCATCTTCTACGTCATCAACAGTACAGCACCCTTTGTAATAATCAGGTAATTCATCGGTATCTAAAGTGTAGAGTTTCATCGTTACACCGATTACGTCATATCCCGCGTTTTTCAGCAGAAGAGCCGCTACTGAGGAGTCTACTCCACCACTCATTGCAACAATTACGCGTTCGGTCATTATATTGTGTTCGTCCTTTTGTCCATTTATTGCAAGTTTTATAATTTGGACTCAAATTCTTAGCACTTATGATAATCTATCAACATATATTCCTACAATGAATTTATCTTACAGAATAAGTTAGGTGGCCAATTAAAATGCCAAACTACGTAGAACATGACGTAGGTTCCGAAACAAAATGTACTAATTGCGGAGAACCGATCACAACAAACGGCAACTACTGTGGTCTTTGCGGGGCTTTTATCACCCGTGAACCAAATATCACCACATTCAATACGGATGTTCCTGATTTTGCTGGATTCTGGATTAGACTATTTGCTAGGCTAATCGACGAGCTCTTTGTAACGTTAGTCTTTGGAATACTTGTCACTATCATAGGAATGAGTGATTTCACTGCCTTTGTTTTAGTGATTATCAATTTTTCATATTTTGTTTTGATGACAAAAAGTAGGGGACAAACCCTGGGCAAAATGGCCTTAGGTATTCAAGTAGTAGATTCGAGCGGGAACATACCTACTGTAGGGACGATACTCTTGAGAGAAATACCATGTAAAATTCTTTCTGCTCTACCGTTATATCTAGGATATGCATGGGCAGGCTGGGATGACAAAAAGCGCTCGTGGCATGACCATCTATCCAGGACCTTCGTTATTAAAAAACCTCGAAACATTGATTGATTACTTTTATCATTAGGCGGTATAAATAACATGTCCATTACTTTTGGATGCTCGCTCCCTAGTCGAGGGAGCATGGCTAGTCCCGAGAATCTAGTATCTTTAGCCCACAGAGCTGAAGATCTGGGGTTCGCGTCTGTATGGGTCAGCGATCACATCATCTTACCAAGGGAAGTCACATCTTTTTACCCATATGCATCTGATGGCGTGGCCACATTCACCCCAGATGAACCCTATTACGAACCTATCGCGACCCTCAATTTCCTAGCAGGTGCGACTAGTTCAGTGAGACTAGGAACGCATGTTTTAATAGTGCCATACCGAAATCCCGTCTTGACGGCAAAAATGTTGTCTACTCTGGACGTCTTATCAAATGGCAGGCTGATTCTGGGAGTCGGAGTGGGTTGGATGCGAGAAGAATTTGAAGCGTTGGGTCTCGATTACTTTACTAAGCGTGGAGCGGTTACAGACGAATATCTGGAAATTTTTAACGAATTGTGGACAAATA
>CAZVRK010000003.1:115504-117550 GCA_964629875.1 uncultured Dehalococcoidia bacterium
CTCCCACAGATCATCAGTTTGTAACCAAGTGCATCTACGTCCTGAGTTGCCACAAGGTCACCGTTGTACAGTCTAGGCATATCGTTCAAGTCCGTAGCGTACACCTTTAAGTCTTCCATAGACTTTATGCCATCAACAAATATCATATCCGCACCCGCATCCCGATACGCCTTGCACCGGATTACTGTATCCTCCCAGCCATTAACAGCATACGCATCACAACGTGCGATGATCACGAAATCAGGATCACGCCTGGCATCCAATGCCGCTTTTATTTTCTGAACGTGCTCCTCCATCGGTATCACTTGCTTGCCCTCAAAAAAACCGCATTTCTTAGGAAATACCTGGTCTTCAATGTGTATACCTGCAACCCCAGCTGATTCGTACTCTCTGACAGTTCTACGAACGTTTAGCGCATTGCCATACCCTGTGTCAGCATCGCATATCACAGGAATATCCACCGCATTAACTATATATTTCGCGGACGTCACCATCTCCGTCATGGTTAACATACCAACATCAGGGAATCCTTTTTCAGCAGATGTACCTGATCCGGTCATATAGACCGCCTCAAATCCTACTGATTCAGCAATGCGCGCTAAGAGCCCATTCATCACAAACGGAGCTACCGTCAGTTGATCCCTATTGAGTAATTCCCTTAGTTTAGTAGTAGTTTTCATCATCTCTCCAAATCAGAAATATTTTTATAAAGAATACGATTCCAGAACTCTCCAACTCAGATCAGATACCCAGCCACCTTTGCTCCATGATTCGATATCAGAGTTACTCTCAAATCGTATCAGCTGCAACTGCCAAGCTTTTGTAGCATTAGGTATAGCAAGGTCTTTCATTACGTTCTCCGCAAAAGTAACAGCACTTAAAAATACTGAGTCGCTAAGATTAGCATGCTTCATTAGGTATATACACGGCTTATAATCAGATTTAAGAATATTAATATCTGGGATTACAGTCCCACTTGTAGATTCCACCAATTCCAAGATTTGCCACCAAAGCTTATTCAGATACCTCTGGCCCCGATCAATAGGATCCTGAGCCACGGAAAATTCCAGGAATATGTCATCGCAATTATCCAGAATCTGACCAACGCCACGACTAACTAATGGAAATCTCAGAGAGTTTTTCCTTGATTCAGAGCTAATCCGTTCCAATCCCATCGAAATATTTGAAACAGCCTCATCAGAAGAATCGAAGAAAGGTATAAGGGGCATATGAAGCATTTCCATTTCAGCGGCCCAAGCCCCGTACTGACCACACACAAGTTGCCTGAGACGGTACACGCGGGAGGCGAAAACAGGCTCAGGTATTAATGAAATCCCGTAACGAACTGTCATATATATTCCCTAATTTCTATATCAATCTTACGGCAGAAGTCGCAGATACTAGAATAAATACTACTACTAAGACAACTAAAATTACCAACCAAGAAGGCCATTGCTTACTAGAATAATTCTCTGAAGGTGAGATAGAACTGGACATACTATCTAAGCCTAATATCTCTGCCGCTTCATCCAAGTGATTTTCATATACATATAAGCTATGTGGGACATTATAAGCAGAGCCCCACAGTCCAGACCCACCTTGTAACGACTTCAAAATACAAGGTATTCCGGCTTGATACAACCTTTGCTCAGACAATCGAGCCAGGGGTTCATTCTCATATGTCGCTACTTCAACTTGTCTATAGGAGTCTTTCAAAGATATACCTCTCGACATCCGTAACACTAGATGACTTCTACCACAATCAGGCTGTTACAGCGTGATTATAGCAAAACCTCAGAGTAACATACTCATGCGAGTAACTTTTGGCTCTCCTACTCTTGTGATATAATTCTCCGATGTCAAACAGGCCGAGGTGGTGGAATTGGTAGACACGCGGTCTTGAGGGGGCCGTGGGCGTAAGCTCGTGTGGGTTCAAGTCCCGCCCTCGGCACCACCAGAGCGAGCTAATTAGGGCGACGTAGCCAAGTGGACTAAGGCGGAGGTCTGCAAAACCTCTATTCGGCGGTTCGAATCCGCCCGTCGCCT
>CAZVRK010000004.1:0-54700 GCA_964629875.1 uncultured Dehalococcoidia bacterium
TAGATTTACAGAAAATAAGTCCCCAATCTTGGGGACTTATTTTCTGTAAATCTATAGCGTCAATGTAAAGTTATTAAACAGATCTCACTGTTTGCTTACTACTGAATTCCGGCATTACCGATGAAGCAAATGTTTCTAATGAAGTGAGCCCGTTTGGACTATTGAGAAGCACATACTCTGCTCCTATATCCACCAGTTCCTGCACATTCTGTTTTATAACATCAACAGAACCGTACATTGTTCCCAACAGGGCAGCTTCTCGTGTATCTTCGAACCCTGGTCTTTTAGTTAATTCTTGCGTTCTTCGCCGTCCCGCCATCCGGGATTCTAACGCTCTCTCATATTCTTCTTCAGAATCAAGGATATAAAGGGATCTAGCTACAGCAACATTCTTGGGATCATATATCCTGCCATGTGACTCAACTTCCGTCTTATACAAATCTATGGCTTGGGCTATCTGTTCTACTGAATCAAATTGACCAAGCAACATGTTATAGCCTAACGATGCGACTTGTTTCACCGAGCGCTCGCTGCCAGCGCCCATCCATAATTGAGGGTGCGGCCTTTGATGAGTGGGTGGTTCTACAACAACTTCGTTGAATTTCCAATATTTGCCGTCATGAGACCATGCTTCATCCGATGTCCATGCTTTAAGCATCACATCCAAGCACTCCTGGAATCTTTCATCTGATTCCTCGATGGGCATAGCAAATCCATCAAACTCATTTAGTCGATAACCTTTGCCTATTCCGATATCAACTCTGCCTTCAGATAATAAATCCAATGTGGCTATTTGTTCTGCTAGTAATACAGGATTATGCCAAGGTAGAACTAAGACAGCGGTCCCGAGCCTCAATGTGCTGGTACGAGCCGCTATCCACGTCAGCAGGTTCAACGTAGCAGAAATCTGACCAAATCCTGTGAAATGATGTTCTACTACGAAGCTACTTTTATATCCGAGTTTCTCTGCAGCTATATTACGATCTACAAATTCTCTGAATCCGACAGCACTGTCATCACTCGGGCCCCCGCGCTTCGCCTGTGCACTTCCAAAAATACCAAACTGCATAGAATTCTCACTCTTCACACATATTAGCCATTAAACAGCAGTAACCATAATATGGCTGAACATAATCGTACCATGACAATAATATTTTTAGAACTGGGACTGGTACTAGCACATCAATATATAGCCTATAATCACCTATATTTATATAATACTCAGACACACTAAGGAGGAACCGATATGTACATGATCAGAAGGGTCGCTAGAACTCAACCTGGAAAAGCATGGGAAGTTGCCGGATATCTGACGAAAATTTGCGAAGCATATGAATCAAATGGAAGGAACAAAGCTCAGATATACATTGGCGGTCAGGGCTTGCCAGGCACTCCCAACACGGTTATTGCAGAATGGATCCAAGATACTATTGAACCGAATTGGCCAACCAATGTTCCAGACTCAGTCAGGACAGATAATGCCAAGATGCAGGAATTGCTAGTGACCAATACAGATGGCAGTAAAGAATATCCCATTGAGTTCTACGAAATAGCTACTCCTGCTAAGCTGAAGGAACGCGGGGTTAGTGTATAACCACCAATAAACTTACTAAGGATATGCATAAGCTCTTCTTTGTCATTCCCAGATAAACAAGAGCTTATGTTACCTTTATACTTATGATACTCTAATTAATATACGGTGTAGTAAGGTGATTATTGGTGATTAACCCGAAGGGTATAAAGGCATCATTATACGTCACATGTATCGTAGACCAGCTTTACCCCCAGGTCGGAGTCAGTGTAGTTAATGTTCTACGAAAATTAGGCGTACAGGTAGAATTTCCTATTGATCAGAGTTGTTGTGGACAACCTCTTTTCAATTCTGGTTATGTATCCGAAGCTAAAGAATTAGCCCTCAGAGTTATAGAAAGTTTCAAAGATAGCCAATACGTGGTAGTTCCATCTGCTTCATGCGCTGCCATGTTTAGAGAATTTTATCCAAGCTTGTTCGAATCCGATCCGCAACTTCATGATATCGCCCAAAACTTCTCAGAAAGAGTATACGAATTTTCCGAGTTTATAGTCGAAGTATTGGGTGTTAACAAGGTGAATGCTTCTGGAGATGGCAGACATACATTCCATACTAGTTGTCACATGCTTCGCGAACTTGGAGTGAAAGACCAGCCTTTATCTCTACTGGATGGAGTAGAAGGTATAGAAACCGTCGATTTACCACAACGCGAAGTATGCTGCGGATTTGGTGGAACATTTTCGGTGAAATACCCTCATATATCTGAAGAGATGTTATCTGACAAAGTTGATAACGTTCTATCCACATCATGTGACACCCTAGTATCGTGCGATATGAGTTGCTTAATGAACATTGGCGGAGCACTCAGCAGAAATAAATCAGGGATTAGTGTAAAACATTTAGCTGAAATATTAGATGAGGAAAATAGTTAGTGGCTGATATAAAAACAAAAAGTTTTGTTACCGCGTCTAAGTCGTCAATTAAGGATCCGCAACTTCGACAAGCCCTCGAAAAAGTTGGTACCGGATTTGATGGAGCCAGAAGAGAAGCCATTGAGGAAATAAGCGAAGAAAAATGGGAAGAATGGCGTCTAAAAGCTCGAGAGATCAAGGAGCATACTATAGACAATCTGGATTACTACCTGGATATGCTCTATACAAACGTCACAAACGCCGGCGGTTATGTCCATTTTGCACATGACGACAATGAGGCGAACGCTATCGTATCCCAGTTGGTAGAAGAAAATAATGTAAAAATCGCCACTAAAAGCAAATCTATGGTTTCTGAAGAATTAGGACTAAACCACGTATTAGAAAAACTTGGAGTAGAGGTATACGAGACAGATTTAGGTGAATATATAATCCAACTAGCTGAAGAGACACCTTCCCATCTTGTTGCACCTGCTTTACACAAAACCAAAGAACAGGTCGCTTCATTATTCCAGGAAAAATTAGGAATTCCATACGACGAAGACATAGAGTCCATGGCCAGGACCGCCAGAGAGGTATTACGAGATAAATTCCTTAAAGCAGATCTTGGTATCAGCGGGGCAAACTTTCTTGTAGCTGAAACTGGATCTTTAGTCATCATTACTAATGAAGGTAATGGCAGACTATGCACATCCGCACCGCGAATCCATATTGGCATAACAGGAATGGAAAAAGTCATACCGTCCCTAGAAGATCTGTCAACATTTTTAAGGTTACTTCCAAGGTCTGCTACTGGGCAGAGACTGACTAGCTACGTGAGCATAGTTACCGGACCACGGAGGATCACTGACGAAGATGGGCCTGAGCAGTTCCACTTAATAATTGTAGATAACGGTAGATCGAAAATGCTAGCTGATCCCAAACTCAGAGAGGCTTTGTATTGTATCCGCTGTGGCGCGTGCCTAAACATATGCCCGGTATATCAGAAAGTGGGAGGACATGCCTACGGCTGGGTATACCCAGGACCGATAGGATCTATCGTTACACCTAATCTAACAGTCCTACAAAATGCTAAGGATTTACCTTTTGCCTCAAGCTTATGTGGTGCCTGCAGAGAAGCATGCCCAGTAAAAATAAATATACCCAGAATGCTTTTGAACCTAAGGGAACAGTTGGTTCAACCCAGTGACGGTTCAAAAAGTACTAGCACATTTTCTGAGAACATTGCTGCTAAAAGCTACACAAGTCTTATGAAACACCCGAGCATGGTGAAACTGGGAAATATAATGTTAAAAGGACTTCAAAAACCATTTGTCAGAGATGGAGTAGTATCATCGGTACCAATTCCACCTCTTTCTATATGGACAAGGTCAAGGGATCTTCCAAAACTCCCAGATAAAACGTTCCACCAGATATGGGAAAACAACCTTAAAGACAATCAGGATACGAATGGGTAATCCTATGAAAAACCTCGGCACTCCAAAGAATATATTCCTTGAATCCATCAGGGATTGTCTAGGGAAAGTTGAAGGCCCGCCTCTAGAGCAGCGTGAAAACCTAAGTCAGAGTCCCGATGAACTCAAACAACTTTGCGCGGAGCTTCGGGTAACTCTAGATAAAGAACTTGATGTTCTATTAAGCGATTTATCTGTATCTGCAGAAGCGAGGGGCTGGAACGTGCACAGACCTGCAAATGTGGAAGCCGTCTTAGACCACATCAGTGACATCGCAAAAATATGGGGAGTCACTGATATATCTAGATCCGACCAGCAAGTCTTCACTGAATACGCGATCGATTCTGGAATATCAAACCTAGGCTACAATATCACAACAATCGCTCATAACGATTTTCCGGACGATCGGACAAGACTCAGAAACGCAATTATTTCGTCTGGCATAGGTATTACAGGTGCCGATTATGCAGTAGCCGAAACGGGCTCTATAGTCATATTGCCTAGAAAAGGGTTGAGTAGATTGGTATCTGTCGTTCCAGCTGTACATATTGCACTAGTTAGGAAACAAGATATACTCCGAAATCTAGATGATGTTTTCTTATTGAGACGATTGGACTATCATCTCGGAAACGACATGGGAAGCTATCTAAACTTTATTACAGGACCCAGCCGCACGGCTGATATAGAGCAGACCATAGTGATAGGGGTCCACGGCCCTAAAGAAGTCCATATGCTACTCTTAGATTAGGAGAGAAGAATGGCTGTCCGGATTGGATTTACCAAGTTCAGAGAGCAAATGCTTGAGCAAGAGCTAACAACGATACAAGAACTCCTACCGACACTAGGAGTTGAGAAAGTTATCCTAAGTGGCGATATGGTCTCTGGGGATTATTCTCCAGAAAGCAAGATCAGATTGATAATTGTGCATGATACTGATCGACAATTCGGTAGAAGAGCAGATTTCTTCTCTTATCATCTTAGTAGCATGGTTGATGTGGAAACATTGGTTTATACTCCTGCAGAATTTCAAACTTTACCTGACGTATTGCCGGCCCTACATAATGCATGTCAGGAGGGAAGAGTAATTTACGATGCCGGACTTTAAAAAAGAAGGACTCCGCTGGCTAGAGCAAAGCCGCCAAGATTTGAACGACGCTGAATTTAACCAAGAAGGGAATAGATTCAATATAGCCTGTTTTCTTGGTCAACAGGCAGCCGAAAAGGCAATTAAGGGATATCTATATTTCAGGGGATCAGAAGATGTCTGGGGAAACTCATTAATAGATCTGTGCGAAGATGCCAAGATATTTGACATGTTCTTTGATACGGTCAAGAGTGAAGCGCGACAGCTAGATAAATATTATTATATAACTCGATACCCCGAATTCTTGCCAAGTGGACCTTCTTATGCTGCATTTCAGATAGAAGACTCTGAAAGGGCAATAGAACTTTCTAAAATAATCGTGGCTTTCGTGGCCGAAAGGGTCGAGTGACTCTAGAAACGCTAATCACCTAACTACGTCTCCATTAAGGACCCGACCATTCGTATGGTACGTTCTGTAGCTCCCTCTAATAAATCTGCCGTGCGCTCTATACTACGTTCAAAGCTCATCGGCCTGTCTCCAATGCACACTATTCCAGCAATACCGTGGTTATACAGTTTTTGATAGCCTTCCCCGACGCTACCAGCCATGATTATAGTAGGGACTCCAAATTTTGATGCTCTCCTAGCTACTCCGACCGGAGCTTTATCGTAAATAGTAGACTCGTCAGCCCTTCCCTCGCCTGTCAATATAAGACTAGCACCAACTAAATGCTGGTCGAATTCCAGAACATCACACACCATATCTATACCAGACTGTAACTCTGCATTAGCAAAGGCTATAAGACCGGCCCCCAACCCACCGGCAGCACCGCTTCCAGGAATATCTATGACTGTCTTATTTAAGTCACGTTCGACTACAGCAGCAAAGGTAGCTAAAGCTTCATCTAGTTCTCGGATCATACTAGAGTTAGCGCCTTTCTGCGGTCCAAATACCGCCGAAGCACCTTTATCCCCGCATAGAGTATTGGTTACATCAGTAGCTCCAATAATATTAGCTCCCGATAATCCAGGATGAGCTTTAGACATATCTATTGATACTAAACTAGATAGAGATTGCCCTCCAGGTGGCAAGATTTGCCCATGAACATCCAGAAATTTAACCCCCAAAGCTGCAGCCATACCGGCGCCAGCATCGTTAGTTGCACTTCCTCCAAGACCGACAACAATATTCTTATAACCCTTATCTAAAGCCTCTTTGATAATCTCCCCAGTTCCTCTAGTAGTGGCCCGTCTCGGGTCTCTACGGTTATGCGGTATTAATGCCAAACCTGAGGCAAGAGCCATCTCTATCACAGCTGTATTGCCGTCACCCATAACGCCCCAGTTAGCCTCAACAGCCTGCCCTAATGGCCCAGTCACTACACTTTTATACATCTGGCCGCCGGTTGTAGAAACCAAAGCCTCAAGAGTTCCATCCCCACCGTCTGCAACAGGAACTAAAACCGTTTCCAATTCTGGATTAGCTCTGAGAACACCTCTCTGCATAGCCTCGGCAGCTTTAAAAGCATGTATGCTACCTTTGTAGGACTGAGGAGCTAAAATAATTTTCTTTAACATAATGTCGTCATTATATACTAACGATATCCATTCTTACCGACCTCTGCTACAATTCAAAAGCCCAGTTAATCCAGCCCATTAAGCAAGGACATCAAGACGTGTTTTCTATAGAAGATCTCAAAGGCAAAGCTTTTCAACAGATAGATTCACGAGCAGAGGAAATAATAAACCTTTCCAAAGAAATCCTGGTGAATCCCGAACCCGGATTTAGAGAGGTAAAAACTTCTGCTTTAGTATCAAAAAAGTTTTCAGAGCTCGGGATTCCATTTCGCTCAGGACTAGCTCTAACAGGAGTCAAAGGAGAGATATCCGCTGCCAATCCCGGCCCAACATTAGCCCTCATAGGAGAACTGGACTCTTTAATAGTCAACGAACACCCTTTCGCAGATGCAAATACAAGCGCAGCCCATGCTTGCGGTCATCACTGTCAAATAGGGATGCTAATCGGAGCAGCGATTGGTCTAAATCTTCCAGATATTCTCAGTACTTTAAGTGGGAGATTAGTCTTTATGGCAGTGCCCGCTGAAGAATATATAGAAATAGAATATCGTAACTCCCTCCGGACTGACGGGAAAATTGAATTTCTCGGAGGAAAGCCAGAACTGATCAAGTTAGGCGAATTTGATGACGTAGACATGGCCATGATGGTCCACACAACCAGCACAGAATCTGAAGGACAATTGTGCTTGAGTGGAACTAATAATGGCACCGTCGCCAAAAAAATTCAATTTATAGGTAAAGGCTCGCATGCTGGCGGTTCTCCCCACCTAGGTATTAACGCATTGAACGCAGCGTCTCTAGCTCTAAGTGCTATACACTACAATCGTGAAACATTTAAAGACGAGGATACTATCAGGGTCCATCCAATAATTACCAAGGGTGGTGAAGCAGTCAGTGCCGTACCAGCTGACGTTCGGATGGAGACATTTGTCCGTGGCAAAACAATTGAAGCAATATTAGACGCAAACGCCAAAGTAGACCGTGCACTAAAAGCCGGTGCCATGGCGGTCGGCGCTTCTGTAAATATCCAAACAATACCGGGATATCTTCCCCTAAGACAAGATCCGCTTCTAGCTGAAGTTTATGAACCAAATGCTATATCTCTAGTGGGTAAAGATAACGTCGGACACATAAGCCACAGAACTGGATCAACAGATATGGGTGATGTCAGCAATTTAATGCCGGCCATACACCCTTATGTAGGTGGTGCAACAGGCCTAGGGCACGGAGCAACATATGTCGTTGAAAATTATGAACTTGCGGTAATTACCGCCGCCAAATCTATGGTCGCTACCGCTATTGATTTACTTTATGACGGAGCTACTACTGGCAACCGCATACTATCTAATCATAGGCCTCACATGACGAGGACAGAATACCTGACTTTCATGAGGAACCTCGACCAAGACGAAACTTTTAAGAGCTAGTGATTATGTTAAGCATTGAAGAATTGAAGCAAAAAGCTTGTGCCACGATAGAACAGCACAAGGACAAGTTAATAAACATAGCCAAGGATGTTTTAAACAACCCTGAAGCGGGATATAACGAAACTCGTACAGCTAAATTAGTATCAGATGAATTCAACCGGCTTGGCATACCACACCGAACGGGACTGGCTATGACAGGAGTGAAAGGCTCAATAAAATGCGGCGATGGTTCAGGCCCTAAAGTCGCTGTGATTGGAGAACTTGACTCGTTGGTTGTCAATGAACACCCACACGCGGACCCAATAACTGGAGCAGCACACGCCTGCGGACATCATTGCCAGATAGGAATGCTATTAGGCGCGATAACCGGCTTAGCTAATCAGGACATAGTAGGTTCCCTTTCAGGAGAAATAGTACCGTTTGCAGTGCCTGCGGAGGAATTCATAGAAGTCACTAAGCGGCTGCAATTGCGAGCAGATAAAAGGATAGAATTCCTCGGAGGAAAACAGGAATTAATCGGACTAGGTGAATTTGACGACATCGATATCGCCATGATGTGCCACACAGCTGGGGATATGGGAGAAAAAAAATTTGCAGTTGGCGGTACTAGTAACGGACACATAGTGAAATATGTTCAATACAAGGGACGAGGAGCTCACGCTGGTAGCGCACCGCACCTTGGGGTAAATGCTCTCAATGCGGCTTCTTTCGCACTCCAGGCCATAAATGCGAATCGAGAGATCTATATGGATGAAGATGTAGTTAGAATACACGGCATCATGACAGCTGGTGGTGAAGCTGTAAGTGCGGTCCCATCAGATGTTCAACTCGAGTGGCGGGTAAGGTCCTCTACTCCTAGAGCAGTACTAAAAAATTCCAACATCGTAGATAGGTGCTTCAAATCTGGAGCATTAGCGGTGGGTGCCAGCGTAAATATAACTAACATACCTGGATACCTCCCAATGAAACACGACACTACACTCAAAAGCTTGTTCTTCGAGAACGCATCGGCATTGATCGGAAAATCCAATGTCATAGTAATACCTCCAGAAAACAACCGAGGAGGTTCAACAGACATGGGAGACCTTAGTCAGATTATCCCATCATGTCATCCATATACCTCAGGAGCTGTAGGCGCAGGACACAGCAAGGAATATCTTATTAAAGACTACGAGTCATCAGTTATAACGCCCGCGAAACTTTTGGCCATGGCAACAATAGATCTCCTAGCAACAAACGGGGGGAAAGCGCAAGAAGTTATAGCGAATCATACCCCTAATATGACAAAAGATTCATACTTGAGATTACAGCGTGATATTGCGTCAGAAATCTACTTCGACGGGGCGATATAGTGGTATAACTCCGAAGATTCTTATATGTTTGTAGCTAAGCACTATGAAATTGTGTTTATATTAAAAATCAATCGTCAGAGAGTCGCCCGCTACCCATTTAAACTCTCGGAATTTCGTGTCTATTGGAGCTTCAAACAAAAGCCATCCTTCTAGCCCACATCCTCTTCTGAGCTCCACGGCCCTTCCTTCGCCGGACGGTAACAACTTATTCCACAAAAACACCATAGATCGTTCATCATATGGGTTCTCCGGTTCACCAACTTCTATCATAGTTTCGTTAACATTGATCGGAAAATACTTGCCTTGTACAAAATCGCGCAACTCGGCCGAACGTTCATCAATATTAACCACCGCATTAGTAGCAGTATGATTTTCCACTTTTAGCTTTAGTAAAACCAATTCTAGCTCAGATGATGAGGGAGTTATCTCCCAGTGCTTGGTTTCCTCGGTAAGAGTCTGATCTATCTCAGAAGCATCCGAAGAAGTCGGGTCGCATCTTGAAGGCGTCTTAACTCCACCTGTACGATAAGTCACAGGAAACGCCACCTCGTTCGCACGCTCTATATTCATTATTACCACATCAAGAGTCTTACCTCTATAACGCTGCCCTAGAGCTGATGAGACGTCCGAACATGCTGATACCACAAGCATAAGCAAACAAACGATTAATATATGACGACTGGTTCTACTTAACACAAAGATACTCCGTATACCAATAGATAATTTTAAATATTCATCGTCGGAAATTCACGCAAATTTCCAACCAGATCAGTTAAAGTACTAATCAAATAGTCTATCTCTTCATGAGTGTTGTCCTTCCCAAGCGTAATTCTAAGACTACTTCGAGCAAGTTCCGCTGTCTGACCCAGCGCTAACAATACATGAGAAGGTTCTAAGGATCCAGAACTACAAGCACTACCGCTTGAGGCTGCTATCCCTGCCAAATCTAGACCAAGTAAAATGGATTCTCCTTCTACTCCTTCAAACGCAAAATTAATATTATTTGGCAGGCGATTATTTCTGCCCCCATTTAATCTTACTGCTGGTATGTCTTCAATAACTCTACGTATGATCTCATCACGAAGATTCATGCAGTGTTCGCTATTCAAATATCGTGATTCGTCCGCACTTTTTAGCGCGGTAGCCAGACCAACTATCGCCGCTATATTCTCCGTACCAGAACGTCTCTCACGTTCTTGCCCACCACCGACAATCAATGGCAAAAACGGGGTTCCTCGTTTTAAGAACAATACCCCACTACCTTTAGGGCCATAGAATTTATGACCAGATAAGGTGAGCATGTCCACCCCTAATTCCCGAACATCCAAAGACAAAAATCCGGCCGCCTGAACTGCATCTGTATGCATTACTATCGTCCGATGAAGTTCTTGAGATTTCAATTTTACGGCTTTTGCGATTTCACTGATGGGATTGATGGCACCAATTTCATTATTAGCGTACATCAAAGTTACTAATGTAGTATCTTCGTTAATCGAGTTATAAACTGACTCAGCTGACACTACACCGTCGCCATCAACGGGCAGATAAGTAACATCAAAGCCAATATTTTCTAGAAACTGACATGCATGCAACACCGCATGATGCTCAACACTGGATGTAACCACATGAGTACCGGTCTCACGAAGTGCCGTCGCTGCTCCATGAATGGCAGCATTATCTGACTCCGTACCTCCGCTGGTGAAAACTATTTCTCTAGTTCTGCAATTCAGGACAGATGAAACACTTTCCCTGGCATTGTCCAAGGCATGGCGAGCTTCCTGTCCAACAGTATGGACACTTGAAGGGTTACCATACAGATGACTGAAATAAGGCAACATAGCCTCTACTACATTTGAAGCTGTAGGTGTAGTTCCTGCGTGATCAAAATAAGTTATGCCTTGTGGACGCATATTAGCCTCGAACTAAGTCTGAGATCATTCTAGCATAGGTCAGTTGGGGAATCCCCGAAACCAATGGCTTATTACGATAACGTTAACCTTTACTACAAGCATAAGCTAGAATTTTATAAACCAGCTTAGAGGCTGTATATGAGCATGATAAAGGGCCTTGGTTAGGCGAAAGTTCACTCACGTCAAAACCGACAATCTGTCTATTATCGGAGATATGTTTAATCAAATTGGTGATATCATGCCAATTCATACCACCTGGTTCAGGATTACCGACAGCAGACATTATAGACGGATCAAGGACATCTAAATCTACACTTACGTAAACCTGTTCACTTAAATACTCGAGGATACTATCGATGTAATTTGGATCCTCTGTGGGCCAAAAGATACACTTAACATCATTGGAATCTATGTATAGTCTCTCCTCATAGCACAAGCTCCTAACACCAGCTAACACCAGATTCCCTTGTTCATGAATCCGACGAGCTCCCGAGGCATGACCCCACTTAGTCCCCATATATTTATCCCGTAAATCTGCATGAGCATCCAGATAGAGGACCGTAACATTAGGATAGTATTTCTGATGAGCACGCGCAGATCCTATAGATACAGAATGCTCACCGCCGAGCACGCCAACTAATTTGCCCATGTCCAAATAGTATTCAACTGCCATTTGAACGCGCTGCGCCATGAGTTCCGGAGAACCCATATGAGGTTCTAGGTACGGGCTAGTATAAATCCCTATATTGGAAACATCGGCATCCAATTCCAGGTCATAATCCTCAAGTTCTGATGAACTCTGGATAATAGCATTAGGGCCATATCTAGCCCCAACTATGGAAGACTCAGTACTATCGTATGGCACCGGTAATAGAACAGCCGATGCTATATCGAGACTACTCTCTGTATCTGAAAGAGCTAAAAAGTTACTATTAATCCAAGGGATATCCTTAGGCATATGCACATTTACCTTACTTTAAGGCCTCTCAACCACCAGAGCACTCCTCTGAGACGTCGTCTCATTCAAACCCTGATCGCTATCTAACCACTCCAATCCCCTATCTAATACCAAAGATTTAACATCTGATAACTCAAACAATTTCTTTGCATCCTCTAAAGCTTGCACGTCGTCGAAAGCCTTACACGAGAAAATATCTATATTCACATAATTTCTACGAGGAAAGGTGTGAATACTTATATGGCTCTCTGCGATAATCACGAACCCTGATACACCTGCATCATCATGATTAGGCCCATTATATTCAATAACATTGGGATCAGTTATGCGAGTCATACCTAGATTGTCTGGATATTCAGTGAGGAAACTACGGACAGTCTCCATATCCCACATTTTTGATATATCTCCTCCATAACCATCTATGATCAGGTGCATTGCCTCTCCTAACTGTCTTCTGGTTGCCTGATATTTGTTAACAAAACACCTTGGCAAAACCTGCCGTTTAGAATATCATCACTTGTACTTGAACACAATTAAGCATGCAACCCGGAAATTTGTGCAATTTCTGACATCGCTGCTATGGAATACGTAACGACATATGACTAGCGCACCAACCGATGACATTATGATTCAGGCTACCGGCCTGACCCACTTCTATGGTCCCCAACCAGCTATTGATGAAGTGACTTTTAACGTAAAACGTGGAGAGATCCTCGGTTTTCTAGGACCGAACGGGGCAGGTAAAACTACCACGATGCGCATCCTAACAGGGTACATGCCACCAACTCACGGACAAGTAACCATTGGCGGACACGATGTAATTAAAGATTCATTAGAAGTCCGGAAACTCGTGGGATATCTTCCTGAAACGGTACCTTTGTACACCGAAATGCCAGTAACAAACTACTTGAGATACATGGGATCTCTAAGAGGGATGAATAATAGAGACTTAAAAAGACGTATACCGGATGTGATAGAACTGTGTCGGTTGAACGACTACAGTAAAACTATAATCGGTAAATTGTCTAAGGGATACAGGCAAAGAGTAGGAATAGCTCAAGCTATTCTTCACGAGCCCGAACTCTTGGTAATGGATGAACCAACTATCGGAATAGATCCAATACAAGTCGTCGAAACACGTCGTCTAATCCAAGATTTAGGAAAGCAGCAGACCGTAGTATTAAGCAGCCACATACTCCCAGAGGTCAGCATGGTCTGTGAACGAGTCTTAATAATACACCAGGGCCATATAGTAGCGGAGGATACTCCAGAAAATCTCGCGCAAACATTACAAGGCGTAGATCAGCTCCAAGTGGAAATAAGTGGACCTCCGAAAGAGGTCACTACGGCACTCCGAACCATAGAAGGAGTTATAGACGTCAATCATAGGAACCAGCCAGACAGAGAAATTTATCTCATAAAGAGCGGGGAAGGACTAGATCTTAGGGATGAGATCTCCAGGGTTATAGTTAGCAATGGTTGGGGATTATTAAGCATGCAATTAATGAGCATGAGCTTGGAAGATATTTTCCTGAGGCTTACTACCGACGAGGATACCCAACCATGAGAACAATTAAAGCTGTAGCTTGGAAAGAAATACAAGTCTTCTTCACTAATCCAATGGCTTATATCGTCGCCCTAATATTTTTGGGTGTGACTGGATTCTTTTTTACCCTTGACCTGGGAGACCCATTTCCGGAAGCTTCATTAAGCAACTTCTATCAAGGCGCAACGATAATACTTGTTTTATTGGCTCCTGCTTTGACAATGCGATTACTTGCTGAAGAACAAAAACTAGGAACAATAGAACTACTTTTAACATCACCAGTCCGAGACTGGGAAATAATATTGGGAAAGTACGTAGCAGCATTAACATTTCTGATAGTCATGATAGCTCTCACCGCTTACTACCCGCTGCTTTTATTCTGGTTTGCAGAACCTGACCCCGGTCCAATATATTGCGGATACATTGGTCTTATATTATACGGTTCAGCAGCGCTATCAATCGGAATATTGACCTCAACATTGACCAGCAACCAGATAATATCATTTGTCGTAGCTGCAGGAATCCTGTTGCTAATGTTTTTTATTGACACAAGGGTGGATGCTGTAACAGGAATCTGGGCTACCTTGTTAAGCGAACTGGGCATGCGGAGCCATTTCAACGACTTTGATCGTGGAGTGTTAGATACAAAACACGTGGTTTACTTCCTAAGCGTCACCGCTATTTTCCTATTCCTTTCCATACGGGCTCTAGAGTCCCGTCGGTGGAGATAAAATGAACGACCGCCCCGAAAATAGATCTACTGATTGGAGAAGACAACGGCGAACCCGAACCCAGAGATCTGCTGAAGAATCCTCATCAGTAACCGTCGAAGACACATCAAGTACAGCCAAGAAAAATAATACCCTGTTTAGCCTCATAGAGCCCGCACTAGACGCTGTAGGGTCATTTGGTACACCCATGGTCATTGCTGGCATAATTGGCATAGCGCTAGGATTAATAATCGTCGCATTTATCTCATCCATGAAAATATATGGGATGATTATTATCATATTCGGGGCTATCCTGATTGGCGTTATTGCGATCATATATTTCAGCACAGTTACTGCAGCGTTCCTAAGTAGGACTGGACGCTACGGAACTAATTCTCTAGTCATGCTCGCTGCATTTCTGGGGATAATCCTACTTATCAATATAATATCTTTCGGCAATAATCAGAGATGGGACAATACCGCAACTCAACAATTTAGCTTGGCAACACAAACCAAGAATTTACTAGAGGATTTGGATCAGCCGATCAAAGCAATGGCCTTCTTCAGAGAAGATATGGCTTCATTTCCGGATGTAGTCAGAGCGCAACAGATGCTCGCTAGAAGAGCAAAAGTAGAGGATACATTTTCAGAGTTCTCTAACCGCAATAATTTGTTTTCATATGAGTTTATAGATCCAGATATTAATCCTGAAATAGCACGTAATTATGGTATATCAACATACGAGTCCATAATAATCGAAGCTAGCGGAAATAGTCAGACCAATATGATCACTCGGACCGATGATTTGTATAGTGAACTAGAACAAGATCTATACACAAGCATATTGGTTGTCAGCGGACAAGAGAAGCGAAAGATTTATTTCTTAGCACAGCACGGAGAGAAAAATATAAACAGAACTGACCCAGACGGACTATCCACGCTCAAAGATAGCCTTGAATCCTTCAATTATGATGTGGAGGCCTTACGACTTAGCGCGGTTGCTGAAGAAGTTAGCATACCAGACGATGCGGCACTCTTAGTTGTAGCAGGGCCAACAGCTGACATGCCAGAAACTCATAGAGATGCCTTAAATAATTACCTTTCTGGAAAAGACAGTACCGGACAGGCTAGAATCGAGTCAGCTAGACTGATATTCATGGCAGAACCAGATACATCCGACTCCTTTAAGGAATTCCTAGCTCAATGGGGAATATTACTGGGAGAAGGATATATATTAGACAAAGAACGCTCTGACCCCGTTACACCCCAAAGGATCAGATTATCTGCCTATAATCCTGTAGCCCCAGAAGTACAACAAATAGTTCGACCCAGAGGAATACCTTTAGAGATATCCTTCATGCAAGGAGCTACGCCCCTATTTGTAGCCGAAGATGGTCTAAGAATACCTGTCGAAATAGCTCGAACATCCCCCAAAAGCTACTTAATCAATGATATAGAGCGTACCAAGCCCATAGAGTCTGGGGACAATCCTGACCCATCAGGCGTATTCATTCCTGCATATTATATTCAAGCTGTTGGACAAGTAGGATCACCTATCCCAACATCAGCTGCCCCACAACACCAGATATCCCAAATGGTTATATTTGGTGACTCAGACTTTGCTACTAATAAATTCGTTAATTCCGGTAGTGGCGAATCATTGTTTCTCAACTCCGCCAACTATCTACTAGGGGATTTCTCGCTAATCTCTATCCATAATCGACAGACCGTCTTTCGGGAATTCAATTTGGACGTAAACGAATACAAATTCGTGAGATTCTCCTCCTGGTTTTTCCTCCCTGTGCTTATGGCACTTATGGCTACATTAGTCTGGTGGATTAGACGGTAACATGAACATTAGATTGTCCATATTACTAGTCGCTGTACTGGTCCTATTTGCAGGTACATACGGTGTTATTCGATTTACTGACCAAGGAGACCGTAAAGAAAAACAGCCTTGGCTGTATAAGATGGACGACCGTTCTATCATCGCAATAGAGGTGACTCATTTAGGAAGTACCATGCGCTACGCCAAAAAAAGCGGGAGCTCCGATTGGTATATAGAAACCGAAGATGAACCTATTCTCATCCCTATAAAGAAATGGAGTGGCACTACGCTGGTTTTGAGCGGCCCACAAGTGAATCGAGTGCTAGACAGTGGCAGAGGAACCCTCTCCGAATATGGCCTTGACCCACCGCAAACTATCGCTCTGATCACAGAGAGGAGCGGCGTAACGAGAGAGCTACATATAGGGTACCAAACACCTGACGGGGCAAATCAGTATGCTGCTATAGCCGATGATCCGCAATTATTTACGGTACCACAAGTTTGGGCTTTAGTAGTAAATAATCTGGTTACCGCGCCCCCTTACCCAGACGAGCAAGATGTAGCCGGAAACTCGTAACTATTAACAGTACAGCTGCCAGCGGACTTTCCTACTATCATAAGTAGACAAAAATATCACATTCGTTGTTATCTCATCAGGACACCGAATAAAGTGAGGGTTTATGAAAGCCGAGATATTTGCAATAGGCACTGAATTATTAATGGGAGAACTATCTGATACAAACGGTTCATGGATCGCTTCTAAACTTCCCCCACTCGGAATCCAAGTAGATCGTATAACAGGTATAGGAGATAACCTAGAGGCACTCACTGAAGCCTTTGTACATGGTATAGAAAAAGTCGATTTCATTTTCACTACCGGCGGCTTAGGACCCACACAAGACGATCTTACTAGGGAAGCAGTTGCACTCGCAGTAGGAGAAACCGCGACTATTCAAAAAGACATAGTTCAAAAGCTACAAAACTACTTTGAATCTCGTGGAACCCCTATGCCTCAGGCAAATATAAAACAAGCCAACTTAATCCCATCTGCTAGATTTATAGATAATCCTAACGGCACTGCTCCAGGCTGGTGGGCCGAAAAAAATGGCACCCATATTATATGTATGCCAGGTCCGCCTACGGAAATGCATCCCATGTGGGAAAACGAGATAGAACCAAACCTCCGAACATTAGTAAACGACGAAGTCACCTTAACCCGAAATGTTAAGACTATAGGCATGTCAGAATCAGCAATTGACGAAATCATGGATGAATTTTTCGGGAATGAAAATCCATATTTAGGAATATACTCAAAAGCAGATGGGATACATTTGAGGATAATCGCGAGAGCGTCGGATCAATCATCTGCTCTCGAATTAATTAAACCTGTGGAAAATGCCATAAATGATAGATTAGGAGATTATATTTGGGGATACGATGATGACACCCCTGCTCTATGTGTAGGGCGTGAACTTACCCAGCGCAAAATGACTCTGAGTATAGCTGATTGTTGCACCGGAGGGTTTTTATCAGACAACATCACGCATATACCAGAAAGTGCCTCGTTTTTAAAGGGTAGCATCATCTCACCTACACCACTGTTATTAGACAAATTAAAACTTACGAATAAGGGACCAGACCAAGGCCCATACATAAATCCCGATTTCGCCCAGAAAGCATCAGAAACGATAAGAGAAACATTGGACACGGACTTTGGATTGGCTATCATAGGCGTACTTGGTCCAGATGAGTTGGAAAATACATCTGTCGGTCAAGTTTATATATCCATTTCTGGCCACAATCAGCAACAAAATATATCTCTTAAACTACCTCCTCGCAGACTTCAGATAAAGCGAAGAGCCTCAAATACTGCTCTCACAGAATTATTGAAGATTATCAAACAGACTAATCAATAGCAAAAATAAAGAAGAGACTGAATACTCAGTCTCTTCTTTATTTTTGCTATATCTAGATAGATAGTTACATAGTCAACTTCCTATACAACATAGGCAAACGTTCTGGTAACGCCCAGATATCATCAAGAACCTCGTAGCTCATATCACCGCACATCTGTTTCAGGTAGTCATGTCCTGATTTATCTACGGTTAAGCAGAAAGGTGTTATGTCTTTTTGCCTAGCTTCCTGCAAAGCCTTATAGGTATCATGAACCGCATATTCTTTTTCAACGCCTTCTCTACTGTATCCTCTGTCTTGAGGGCGCCCATCACTAATCAGGAACAATATTTTCCTAGTAGATGGTTGGTTCTCTAATTTGGTAATCGCATGCCTAACCGCCGAACCCATTCTAGTAGCATGTAACGGAGTGATCTTATCTATTCTGCGCTTTATTTTCTCATTGAAACTTTCTTCAATATCCTTGATCACGTAAAATTCCACATTCTCACGTCCATAGCCGGAGAAACCGTATATACCATACGTATCACCAATAGATTCTAAGGCCTGTATCAATAGAGTCGTACTCTCTTTTTCCAAATCTATGATCCGCTTGTAGTGTCTCCTAACCAAACCTTCTCTGCGACGCCGTAGCCATACCATATACTCTACCGGATCATCTGGAGCGTCCCTGTCATCTACTGTGTTTCTACCTTCATCTATTGCTTCAGCCGTTGACGCACTCATATCAAGCAAAAACACCACTGAAACATCTCGCTCAATCTTGTTCCTGCGCCAATATATCTTCTCATCTGGAGGAACATTCATGCGAAGGTCTGCCCAGGCTTCAATCGCAGCATTTAAATCTATGTCTTCGCCATCAACCAAACGATACGTTTTACGGAAAGTTTCTGGCATTATCAACTCAAACTGCCGCTTCACATGGTTCAATAGAGAACTAAAGTTTTTTATAGACTCATTGAAGAAAACCGACTCTCCTTCATCCAAAACCTTTTCTTTTACTATGCACCACCGTGGTTTATAATCCCCTGCCCTGAAATCCCACTCGTCATACGAATATGATTGGGGTTCACGAGCTTCTAATTCACCGCCTTGATCGTCGTCATGAAGCAGCGGACCATACCCTTCCCCAGATTCTGAATCAGGAGGAGGAACTCCCGCTTCCTTCATGATATTTTGAGCGAACATAGACGTACTATTACTAATATCACCTTGTTCAGCGTCTAACTCTAGCTCAGCACTATCTTCAAGCATCTGTTCGAGTTGCTCTTGTGACAAAGCCTCACCTTCACCACTCTCTCCCTTATCACTTTGCAACTTAGTTAAAAGTTGGACCATCTCAGGTTTGAAGTCCCCTCTATAGTCCACAGGCTCGGGAGACTCATAGGGGTTCCCTTCTCCGCCTTCTCCACCTTCTCCATCTTCTTGGCCCGCACCGAGTTTATCCAACATGGATTCATATTGTTCTTCTGAAAAATCTCCTGGATCATCCAGATCCTCGGGTTGCCATTGGTCTTCTTCTTCTTCTCTATTTTCAATGCTATGTATTATCTCGTAAGCCCTGAGTGCCGCTTCAGCAGTGTCTTCAACGTTCGCACTCACATCCCTAAGAGCATGCAATATCTGCGAAAGCATTATAGATTCTTCCTTATATTCCGTTGGCACCATTAGATCAGTAAACTGCTCAAGACTCATATGAATTAAAAGTTCAACTAGAGCTTGTTGTAATGGTAGTTCTTGTATCTCAGGTCGACCAGACCGAGCCTCTATTTGAACTCTCTCAGAAGCCGTTCTGATACCTGGATACTCCATCTTAATCCGGTAATCCAGTCTACAATCTTCCAATACTGTAAATAGATCAAATGCTAATTTTCGGTCTTCAAATAAATTAAGGAATCTACCTATATCGGTATAAGCGTGAGCCTGATCACTTATGTCAGGAGCATCGTCTCCCATATCTCTGAGTAAAGCTGCCTGCCGTTCGCTTTGACTTGATTCCAACTCAGTTCGCCTCTGATCTTCAAAGCATGCTGCTGGCTTTTCAAAAACGAAGTTAAAACTACCAAATTCTAAGTGTCCCACCTGATGTGTTGCGACAACTTTGAACCACGAAAAGTTCTCATCTTTACGGGGATAGTGGTCCACAATGGGGGGTAGAAATACTTTTGTGCCGTCCGTAGAAGCTGTATCTTCATCTATCCATCCAATGTTTTTATTGACCAACTCCTGCGTATCAAGAACATCAATCGTGGAACCTGATAACGCGCTACAATAAAGCTTTACAACGCCTTTGACTCTCTCAAGCTCCAAGCTTGACGAAAGTGTCTCCAACATAGATTCTGATGTAGTAGATTCTATCTTGAAAAATGCTATGCCACTATCAGGATTGTCTTTTAGCATTTCAACACCGTGCTGATACCACGTGTCCAATTGGTTCATAGTAATTCTATTCAAAACTACATCAAGACTTTTCAGGAAAGGTGCTACAGCATCAGGGGACGTTGCAAGCAAACCTTCAGCTAAATCCAAAATATGTGTTTGAGATGTTTGAGGAATCTGCGCTAATGTAGAGGTACCATCTGCTAGGAATTTAGCTGTCTCTCTCAAGCCAGTTTTTGCCAGTCTTTCCCCTAATTTCAGGAATCGACCAGTCTGGCCTTCGTCTATTTGCTGTAGCGCCCTAGGGGCAAGTTCTAAACAAGTTTTTACTTCCCTCCAGTTGCTATCGGTTAGAGCTCTACACATTGACAGAAAAGCTTCCCGTTCTCGGCCCATTGCCGGAAGAACATCACGTCCTAGCACTAGACATTCCATACTGACATCGTAAGATTTATAGGATAATGATTCTATCAAAGACGCAAATACTTCTACGTCCCAAAACGGCAAACTTCTAATAAGGTCAGGACTAACCTCAAAAAACTTGGCCGATAATGTACTAGATTTCCAAGTTCCCTTATACAAACTACGGCCTAATCCTGCCCATCTAGGAATATACTGAGGCCTCAAATTGCCAACTATCAATGGACTTGCTTTAAAGAACGCCACCGCAAGGGCTGGAGAGTCCTGGGCGAGATATGTTCCGCATCTTGCCCATTGCATGAATGATGGAAAAGCCAAAGCCCGTGCTACATGGGACCCTACCCTATAATATTCAACAGCTGATTCCCAAGACCTCACTGTTTGTCCGGCTATAGACACTCCTTCTTTAGCCCACAAGTTAAACTCTTCTTCATTGAACGCTGAGTCCATCGACTCGGAAGCCTCCTGAAAAGCTTCCAACACGGCAGGCGGAAACTGGCTGAGTGACGATTCGATATCATTATTGCCATTACTAGTCAAAGGAAATACCTCCCATCTATTAGCCTTCCTCAACTATATTGAGTAATTGTTGAAGAATCTTAGCTGTGGCACCAAACACTAAGTAATCCTGATAGGCGTAAGATACCGAGGTTGAGGCTTCTCCGTCTACCCATCTCGATTCATACCTTAAGCTCTGAGAATCTAATAAGTGTTTAATTGGGGTTTCTACTACTTCGGCTATTTCTATCTCGCTAGGATGAAAATCATAAGGATAAGGAATAGTCCCTACGTACACTTTAACGATAAAATCACTACGAGTGATTATATCGTCCAACTGCCCTAGAACAGTGATATCTGCTCTAGAGATACCCATTTCCTCTTCTGTCTCCCTCAAAGCAGTATCTAGAAAATCCATATCCGTAGGGTCCTTAGCTCCGCCAGGGAAAGACATCTCGCCTTTGTGGTGTTCTACGAGTTGTGATCTCTTGTTCAAGAGAACACAGTATTCACCGTCTTTATCATACAGCAGGATCATGACAGCAGCAGGCATTAATCCATCCGGATTAATTTGCCTCACATCATGTCTATCAAGATTTGACCGCAGAGCCTCTAAGCTAAATTGGGACATTAGATCTCTTAGTTATTCAAAAATTGAGGTCACAACCTCTTCAACACTTCTCTGCAACTCTAGCTCATCTGTCAATGTCCAGACTATCGCTACCTGACACGCCCTTCTGGGCTTTATACCCTGAGTCATGAGGCGCCCTGCGTAGATAAGCAACCTAGTACTAGCTCCTTCTTGCAACCCATGCTCTCTAAGATTCCTGACTTTCTCGCCTAGTTTGGCCAACGCCTCTGCCTGATCAGATGTGCATCCGCTTTCATTCTGAACAATTTCTGCCTCGACGTCAGCAGGCGGATAGTCAAATTCTACTGATATAAATCTTTGGCGAGTACTGTGTTTAAGATCTTTTAAAGCGCTTTGATAATGAGGATTGTAAGATATGCACAACAGGAAACGGTCATCAGCTTCGACTACAGAACCCGTTTTCTCTATAGGTAGTATTCTTCGGTGGTCTGTAAGAGGGTGAATAAGCACCGTCGTATCTTTTCTAGCCTCTACTACCTCATCCAGATATAAAATAGCACCTGTTTTTACAGCGCGCGTCATAGGTCCGTCAATCCACCTAGTGCCATTAGCGTCCAAAAGATATCTTCCCACTAAGTCACTTGCTGTGAGATCTTCATGGCAGGCAATGGTGACTAATGGTACTCTCACCTCTCCATCGTTAACGGGCTGAGCCGGAGAATCTTTAGCAACTGTCAGAGGTCTCCCCAGTTTCCAAGCCATGTACTCAACGAACCTAGTTTTCCCACAACCTGTCGGACCTTTCAACAATACTGGTATATGTTGCTCGTATGCGGCTGTAAACAGTTCCATTTCGTCGCCGACAGGACGGTAGTAGGGTTCACTTCTAACAAGAAATTCTTCTATAGCATATTCTTTAAATTGAGGTTCAGTTGCTTCTACCATTACACCTTCCCAACTTTCGTTTTTACTCTGTCTTCCCATAATTTACGAACGGTCTTGCTAAGCAATATCATATCACCGCTATTACTTACTTCAGCCTGAGACCGATTCAATCTGTCCTCAGTAGACATCTGCGCGGCAATCCGTCTATTCGCTTCATCAGACGCCATACCGTTACGTGCATGCAATCGTTCCAGAACAGCTTCAGCCGGAGCGGTGACAGTCCAGACCTCATCGACAAGCCTATCCCACCCCGCCTCTAGCAAAACGGCTGCTTCGAGAACCACTACGCTAACTCCATCGTCCTTCAGTGATCCTATTTTTCCTTTAACCATATTTGCCATTCGAGGGTGCATAATGGAGTTCAATCGGTCCAACTGGCTCGCATCTGAAAAAACTACAGATCCAAGCTTTTTCCTGTCGATATCACCATCAGGCCCTAAAATGTCTTTTCCAAACGCATCAACCACTGCTTGCCACGGCTCTGAATTAACCTGATAGGCTTCATGGCCTACTTTGTCGGCGTCTATTACGTGCGCTCCTAATTCCTGCAACATAACACTCACCGCACTCTTGCCACTTCCTATACCACCAGTCAAGCCTATGACTAACATAGATACCTCGATTTCGCAGCGCTCGGGCCATTCTATCAAGGCCTAATCAGGTGGTCAACTAAACCCTTAATACCGTTATTCAGAGATATAAATGTTCCTCCCTCTGTCAGTATAGGCCTGTTGCAATAAATCAAATTGAGTTTGGTATTCCGGAGTATGGATTGGACTCGTAGTCATTATCAACGCGTCCTCTCGGTTATCGGAATAATATCCCTTTCTGATACCAGCTGTGCTAAATCCATATTTTTCGTATAATCTTTGGGCTATAAAGTTAGAAATGCGAACCTCTAAAGTCACAACCGTAGATCCGTATTTAGTCGCTGATCGGATACTCCCTATCAAGAGCAATTCACCAATCCCGCAACCCCTCAATGCTTCCCTAACGGCTATTTCCGTTATGTGAGCTTCGTTACCCTGAAACCAGACTCCAACATAACCTGCTAGCGTTTGAGACCCAGCAGTCTCAACACTAGGGCTTTTAAAAACATTCTTGATAGTATGAAAAAACGTTTCTATCCATGGGCCTTCTGATAGAGTGCTTTCATCTGTATCAATAGAATCTACGGAGGCTTGGGCCAGAACATCATAGGCGACTAAATAATCTGAATATCTGTTATTAAGTTGTCGCTTGAAGGAAGTCCCGGGCCATAATGGAGAAAATGCCTCTTTCTCTATAGATAACACTTCCTCAATATCCTCAGCCTGCATAGTGCGAAGACCCAAGTTCATAAATATTTACCCTCAGCTCCCCTGATCAAAAACCAGACTCATCAACATTCGAATCTGATATATAAGAACTAGCCAAATTGCTACGCATATCCACGTAGCAATTTGGCTAGTTCTTTAGGTTTCTGCAATGCAACCTGATGACATGAATCTATTTCAACTACCTCGGCATCCTTGATTCTTGCCGCCATTATCTTTTGTTTCTTGGGAGGGATCCACTTATCATCATTTAATACCACGTAGGTAACAGGGCACGGTATATTCATCATTGATAATGATAATTTAGTCATTAGGACCCTGATAGGCAATGGCCCAAAGTATCCAATACTTTGCACTATATCCATAGCATCCATAGTGTTACACAGTACTCTACTGATAATATTTTTTGCTAGATTTATGTCTCTACTTACCAGTCCATTCAACAAATATGAAAATCGCAACATATACCTATAAAGTGCAGGGAATTGAGATATGATAGTCCCTTGATCTTTCGGGACAACCCCGCTGATCAAAATTATCCTAGAAGGTTCCAGATCTAGTGTTGCACATGCCTGTAATACAATCGGAGCAGATGATCCATGCGCTACTATAACTGGTCTAACTAACCCTTGACGCTCGATTGACCTAGCTACAGATTGGACACACTCTTCAAATTGAACTGTGCTAGTATCGCCATCTGAATCCAGTCCATGCCCAGGCAAATCCAGAGGAAATACTTTTCCAACCGCACGATAGGCGTATAACCTTGGAGGATGCTCATCGGGCGAAGTCATTTCCCCCCAAACTCTGCCCCAACTCCAAGCTCCTTGCCCTGCTGCATGCACTAATAAATAATCAGTCACTTTATTACCACCTGTATTCCACTCTCGTAAGCTGGCACCTAACCACAACTATTCCTGACTGCACTATACAACACACCTGCGCAATCCTTCGACTAGAATGTCTTCCTCATCCTCCATAACAGTGCGCGGATCTAATAACACTTTATCGTCCTCTATCCTAGCAATAATCGGTGGGATATTCTCACGAAGACGTGTCACCAGCGCTTCCGCACCACCTGATACGGTTGCACTATCAATCGCCAGGGACCAAGAATTGAGAGTTTCTCCTGGCAAACTGCCCCCACCGACCGCTGATTTGCTTTCAATAATTTCTGTATCCACCTGCAAGCATTCTTTCCATTTCTGAGCTCGCAGTCTAATCTCATCTGAACATGCAGATATCATCTTCCAGATTGGTATCTCTGTCTCCGCTTCTCCTTTCAGGTAATGCATTAACGTAGCAGTCAGACTTGCCAAACTCATCTTGTCAATTCTGATGGCTCTTGCCAGCGGGTGCCGAGACAATGTTTCTACTAACAACCGGTCTCCTGAGATTATTCCGGCTTGTGGTCCACCTAAAAGTTTATCTCCCGAGAACATTACTAATCCTGCTCCGGAAGCTATACTTTCCTGAGGAGTTGGCTCATGAGCCAGTCCATATTTAGCTGTATCAAGCAAGGCACCGCTGCCAACATCGTGGATAACCGGTATATTATTTACTCGACCGAGCTCCACTAACTCATTAATAGCGACTTCAGCAGTAAAACCTTCAACCTTAAAATTACTGGCATGCGCTTTCAGAAACACACCGGTTTCAGAACTTATGGCATTCGCATAGTCACGTGCATAAGTGCGATTTGTAGTTCCGACATCTATCAGCTTCGCCCCACTTTGCTCCATTACCTCGGGAACTCGGAATCCTCCACCGATTTCAACCGCCTCTCCTCGTGAAACTATAACTTCTTTGCCATCAGATAAAGCCGATAATCCCAGAAGTAATGCAGAAGCATTATTATTGACTACTAACGAGGCTTCCGCTCCAGTAATTTCTTTAAGCAAAGATTGCAAGTGGGATTGCCTAGACCCTCTCCTACCATTAGACAAATCGAATTCTAAATCCGAGTATCCGGTGCTTGCCGCAACTGCGGCTTCAATTGCCTGATTACTTAGAGGAGACCGACCAAGATTGGTATGGATGATAACACCGGTAGCATTAATCACCTGGATAGGCGATTGAACAGTAAGCAACGCCACCCTATCTTCAACGGTTGCAACAATTTCTAAGAGAGTCGGACATGTATTTCCCTTTGATATAGCTTCACGGGCTTGCTCTATAGTCTCTCGGACTAATTCTAGTATCCAGTCACGCTTATATATCGCAACTATTTCTCGGATTGCATCATTCTCGAGGACGCTATTTACATTGGGAAGGTTTCGATATTGCATAGTTATAGAGGCAGTTCCTGATTATAATGAATTTAGGTACAAAACATTTTATCACGATGGGGACAATTGTTTGCCACTCATAATCTACTTCATCTTACGCACACAAACTAGAAATACAGTCCTAAAGTCTATAAAATGTGTTCAAATATTCTAATGGTGTGAAAATGACGTCTAGTCACGTCCCCTTAAAAGTTAAGATCATCGGTATCTTAGTAGTTTTCATACTGGTGATATCATTAGCTGGAACTGCTGTCCAATCCATAAATGCAGTGCTTTCAGAGAATGCATCCCAAGGATATATGACTCGGGATCAGTTCACTAATGGTGATAGCAACGATCGCTTTGTGATAAATACACTTAAATTCGTTTGCCCATTCCACTAGTACTATTCCTACCGTCCCTAAAAAGCAAACACTAATTACACCGGAGCCTAAATATGCAACCTACTCTACCTCCTGAAATAGAAGCTTTTAAGAACACTATTCGACAAATCGTAAAGGATGAATGCATCCCGTTGGAACCAGATTATCTGGCCAACCCTCCCCAAGAAGGGATAGACCACCCCGGTGCGCCAAGAGGTGTGCTAGAAACAGTGCCGGGCATCATGGGAACATTGCCAGAAAATCTATGGAATCATCTCCACCAGATATCCAAAGACACAGGGGTGTATACCTCTTTCGTTCCAGAGGCTTATGGCGGAGGTGGTATAGGCGCTTTAGGACATGTGATACTGGAAGAAGAGATACAAAAAAGCATAGTACATCTCCCAACATCTCCAGTACCCATGTTCATGATTGGGGCTTGCTCTCCAGAACAAGAACAAAAATACTTGTACCCCACTATTAACGGCGATCTTTATTACGCTTTTGCTCAGACAGAACCAGAAGCAGGGTCTGACCCAGGTGGAATGATGCAAACTAGGGCTGTCCAAGACGGCGACGATTGGATCATTACTGGTACTAAAATGTTTATATCGGGAGCAGAATCGGCCGACTATCTATTAGTTCAAGCGGTAACAGACCCTGATAAACGACAAAGAGGCGGTATAACAATGTTTATCGTCGATAATCCCAGTAAAGGGTTAAGCTTTGACCCTATTCGCATATGGGCTATGCCAACGAAAGCCCAACAACATTTCGTGCACTTTGACAACCTACGAGTCCCTCAAACACAGGTTTTAGGGGAAGTAGGTTATGGATTCAGTCTCGGACAACAATGGCTAGTCCATAATGATCGGTTACTGCGCGGGTCTATGGCTCTTGGCATCCTAAGTAGAGCTCTAGAGATGGCTATAGACTGGTCCAAACAACGAGTTACCTATGGTAGACCTATATCTGACAGACAAGCAATCCAATGGATGCTCACTGATGTATATATCGATCTAACCGCTCTTAGAGCTCTGGTCAGACAAACCGCACAACGCACTGACAATGGAGAAGACGTTAGGGTCGAGGCATCGATGGTTAAGTATTGCGCAGGTGAATGGGGTTTCAGAAGCATAGACAAAATAATGCAAATATTCGGCGGACTTGGAGAAAGTCTAGATATGCCCATCGCTCATTGGTACCACATGCTTAGGCACGCCAGAATTGGCGGTGGGACATCTGAGATTCATAAATTTGTCATGGCTAGATCACTATTGAACGGCAACGTCAATTTCCAAGGATAAGTGTAAAGTAATCAGTAAAAAATGGCACTTCAGTTGCGACTCAATAAACTCAAGGTTACAATCGAATCATAAGCTTATAAACAAACTATCGTTATAAATCAAGGAGATCTATGGTCCTAAGTGACAAGTCTATAAAGGAGCAACTACAAAACGGAAGAATAATAATTGAGCCGGTCGATTACGCTGACATACAACCGGCTAGCGTAGATTTGCATCTTGATTCAAAGTTCCTTGTTTTTACCAATTCACGGCAACCTTATATAGACGTCAAGAAAAGTTTGGACGGATTGACCGAGCGAGTGGAAATCGATAACGAATCTCCCTTCATGCTCCACCCTGGCGAGTTCGTTCTAGGAAGCACAACCGAAAATATAGAACTTCCCGACGACTTAGTCGCTAGATTAGAAGGCAAAAGCTCACTCGGCAGGATCGGCCTGGTAATACACTCTACAGCAGGGTTCGTAGATCCGGGTTGGAAAGGTCACCTAACGCTTGAATTAAGCAATTTATCGAGATTACCAATCAGCTTATACTTTGGAATGAAAATTGGGCAAATATCATTTCTAGAGCTGAGCACACCCGCAGAGCGATTGTATGGTTCTGAGTCATTAGGAAGTAAATATCAAGGGCAAACAGACCCAACTCCCAGCAGATTCCATCAGGACTTCAGGAAATAATAACCCTAGAAATTATACGGAAAGAGTATAAATACTATTTTGGAGCCAATGCAACTAGCGTTAAAACTCGCTTTAGAGGGCTGTGGTACCACAAGTCCTAACCCTTCCGTCGGGGCGATAATAACTAGTGATGGTATTGTCGTTGGCCAAGGCTATACACAACCCGCAGGCCAAAACCATGCGGAAGTTATGGCAATTGAAATGGCAGGATCTAAAGCTTTCGGGGCTACCATGCATGTAACCCTTGAGCCGTGCTGTCATTATGGTAGAACCCCACCTTGTACTGATGCAATAATTTCAGCAGGTATTAAGCAAGTAAAAATAGCGACGTTAGACCCGAACCCTGAAGTGTGTGGGAATGGTATAACAACTCTTGAACAGGCTGGGGTATCAGTAGAAATTGACGATTCCATTAACACAATTGAATTGTACGAAGGGTTTGCTAAACACATAGTGACCAACCTGCCTTTTGTAATAGCTAAGTTCGCCATGAGCTTAGATGGGAAAATATCAACCAACTCAGGAGACTCCAAATGGATCACAGGAGACGAGTCTCGGGCAGTCGTTCATGAGATACGTAGAACTAGTGATGCGATCATAGTAGGAGTTAACACAGTAATATTAGATGATCCTCAGCTCACCGCTCGGAACCAACAAGAGCATCCACTAGATCATCAACCACTAAAAGTTATAATTGACACACACGGTAGGACCCCTCCTAATTCACGATTATTCTCTGAACCAGGTGAAGTGCTACTGTTTTGCTCAGAAAATGCTCCTTCAGAAAAAGTTGCCGCACTAATACAGGCTGGCGCAAAGATCATTCAGACGAAACAGTCCCAGAACGGGCAAATCCACTTGCCATCTGTAATGGAACACTTAGGACATAACGGGGCAGTCAAAGTAATGATAGAAGGCGGGGGAACTATCTTAGGATCTTTCTTTGATAACGAATTGATAGATAAGGTCTATGCATTCTGTGCTCCGATTATAATCGGAGGTATTAATGCACCATCACCAGTTGAGGGTCTTGGTGTACATCTCATGAATGAAGTGTATGAATTGAAAAATACTAGATACGCCCAGGTAGGTAACGATTGGCTGACAGTCGGATACCCTACAAGGAGGTCATAGCATGTTTACCGGAATTGTGGAAGAAGTTGGACAGATCGAAGATATCAGCAGTTCTGGGTTAAGTGTTTATGCTTCAACAGTCCTAGAGGGCACTAACCTTGGTGATAGTATTGCTGTAAATGGCACATGCCTAACTGTAGTCCACATCGACGACAAAAGTTTTACTGTCGATCTCGCACCAGAAACAATGAAACGCACGGGATTTGGAGATATGACACAAAGCGATGTCGTAAATTTAGAGCGACCTTTATTAGCCAATGGCAGATTAGGTGGACACATTGTACAAGGTCATGTGGATGGAACAGGGAAGATTACGTCTATAAAAGGTGATTCTGATTGTTTCATAATAACCATCAGATCTCCTAAAAAGCTAATGCCATACATCGTATCTAAAGGCTTTATTACCGTAGATGGTATAAGCCTAACTGTTGTGAAACGAAATGCTGCATCTTTCACAATCTCTGTGATACCATACACTATGGATCATACCAATTTGAAAGGGAAACAAATTGGACATTTGGTTAATTTAGAAGTCGATATTGTCGCAAAATACGTCGAGAACCTAATGACCAAATAATCCATAGCGTCTCATAAACGAAAGAGAGTTCTATAAACATGTCATTATGTAGCGTTGAAGAAGCGATATTGGACCTGCAAGCAGGGAAAATGATTATAGTCGTAGATGACGAACGTAGGGAGAACGAAGGCGACTTGGTAATGGCTGCCGAAAAAGTTACTCCTGAAGCCGTCAATTTCATGATAACAGAAGCCAAAGGCCTATTATGCATGCCGATGACTCCTGAAAGACTTTCAGAATTAAATATCTCTGCAGTCAGCAGTGAGCATACTGAAGGTAGTCTACCCACGGCCTTCCAAATTGCAGTGGACTACAAAATCGGGACTACCACAGGAATTTCAGCACCAGATAGAGCTGCAACAATACAAGCCCTCATTGACCCTAAGTGCACCCCGAACGACCTAGCCAGGCCCGGACACTTGTTTCCACTCCGGTATAACACCGGAGGTGTTCTAGCTAGAGCTGGCCACACTGAAGCTACGGTAGACCTATGTAAAATAGCGGATATGTACCCCGCTGGCATTGTATGTGAAATTATTAAAGAAGACGGCGATATGGCCAGAATGCCTGATCTAGAGATATTTGCCGATAAACATAGCTTGAAAATTTTGAGTATAGCGCAGATCATCGCATATAGAAGGCACAATGAAACTTTGATCGAAAGAGTAGCTGAAGCTAGACTACCATCCAGATATGGTGAGTTTAAGATTGTGGCTTATAAGAGTTCTATAGATCCTGGAGAGCACATCGCTTTAACTATTGGTGACTGTAGTTCAGGAGATCCCATATTGACTAGAGTCCATAGCGAATGCTTAACAGGCGACGTATTTGGTAGCATGAGATGCGATTGTGGCGAACAAATAGATCTTGCCCTGCGTATGATTGGCAAAGAAGGAACCGGTGCACTCCTATATATGCGCCAGGAAGGTCGTGGTATTGGCCTACACAACAAAATTAAAGCCTATTCACTGCAAGAAGATGGTTTGGACACTATAGAGGCTAATGAACAACTAGGATTTGAATCGGACCTGAGAAACTACGCTCTTAGTGCCCAAATGCTGATTGATCTAGGGATAAGCAAAGTAAAGCTAGTAACAAATAGTCCCAAGAAAGTAGTCGGACTTTCAGGATACGGAGTGGAGATCACAGAAAGGGTTGATGTTGAAGTCCCGCCTAATGATGAAAATCTATCCTACTTGCAAACAAAACGTAACAAGATGGGTCACTTTTTGGGATCTTGTTCATAACATACACCTAATGAACTCCGCCTTGCATAAGCCAAAATCTATCACATTATCAGCCAACTTTGGACATTAAATAGGCTTCTATAAATCCGGCTATACGCCCATCCAAAACAGCCTCTGGGTTTGTGCTCTGATAGTTTGTCCTATGATCTTTGACTGATTTATATGGGTGCAGAACATAGCTTCTAATTTGATTTCCCCATTCCGCAGACACCCTATCACCGAGCAACTTTGAACGCTCTTCAGATCGTTTCTTGTTTTCCATGTCAAGAATCCTAGCGTTCAATATACGCATAGCATATTCACGGTTTTGATGTTGTGACCTCTCTGTCTGACAGCTAACCACTATACCTGTAGGCACATGGGTAAGTCTTACGGCCGATGCTACTTTTTGGACATTTTGGCCACCAGGACCACTCGATCTAAACGTATCCATCTTAATATCGTCCTGTCTGACAGAAATGTTTACTTCCTCATCCAAAGCAGCTGGTAGTACTTCTACTTGAGCGAAAGATGTATGTCGAAGATGATTTGGGTCATATGGAGAAAGACGAACTAAACGGTGAACCCCTCTTTCTGCGCTCAAATATCCATAAGAATACCTGCCGCCTATTTCAATAGTTGCCCCTCTGACTCCAGCCTCATCCCCATAGGATAAATCCATAATCTGTGCTGGTCGTTTATCATCTTCTGCCCATCGGGCGTACATACGAAATAACATTTCAGCCCAATCCTGAGAATCAGTACCGCCTGCTCCAGCATAGATAGTCAAAATAGCAGGCCTGTCGTCATATTCTCCAGATAAGGTGAGCAAAACTTCCTGTTGTTCCATAAGACGATTAAGTCTTAAAACATCGTCTTCCAGTTGGCTTTCGAAGGAATGATCCCGTTCGTCTATTGATAAATTGACTAAATCCAATGTTGCTTCAACATCACGTTGTAGCCCTCTCCAAACTGAAACAGTTTCCTTAAGTTTACCCAGAACCTGCATGACACTCTGGGCATTTTGGTAGTCGTCCCAAAATCCCGTGGCACCAGCTTCCTGCTCTATACGTAAGATTTCCTGTTCTTGTTTAGAGACGTCAAAGACGCTCCACTAGCAGATCAATTTTCACTGTTAATGTCTTTAACTGTTGAAGTAAATGTTCCATTTATTTAGCCCTTTACGTAATCATTATAAAAATCTGACAGAATTTAGTGCGAAACTGACAGCAACTACACTCTTATAAACTATAACACTTTGGGTATAATCAGGTACTGTCACTGACCAACATATCATATACAATACAAGATATCTCTTGCTCCAAGGACGATGATGTTAGACCACGGTACGTTAGATCAAGACCACAACAATCAAACTGACATGCTAAGGCACAAACTGCGTCATTCGGCTGCTCACATAATGGCAGATGCAGTATTGCAATTATTCCCACAAGCCAAGATGGGCATAGGGCCTCCAACACAGGATGGATTTTATTACGATTTTGATGTTCCTCAACCATTTACTCCTGATGATCTAATCCAAATTGAGGAGTTAATGAACAAGACGATATCCCAAAATCAACCTTTCATCCGAAAAGAATTAACAAGAGATGAAGCTACAACCCTATTTACCGACCAACCATATAAATTAGAAATAATAGAAGCCATACCTGACGCAGAAACTTTAAGCATTTATACCCACGGAGACTTTACGGATTTATGCCAAGGTCCTCACGTAGAAAATTCCGCAGACATACCAGCTATGAAATTGTTAAATATTGCAGGTGCATATTGGCGCGGTGACGAATCTAGGCCAATGTTGCAAAGAATATATGGCACTGCTTTTGAAAACCAAGAGGCACTTGATGAGCATCTAGAGAAGCTAGAAGAGGCGTTAAGAAGAGACCATAGAACGATTGGCAAAGATCTAGGCTTGTTTAGTGCACATGAAGAGATAGGACCTGGTCTAATTGTATGGCATCCCAAAGGTGGAGTACTTAGATCATTAGTTGAAGACTATTGGCGTGATATCCACTATAAACATGGATATAGCATCGTATATTCCCCGCACATCGGTAAGTCTAATTTATGGGAGACTAGCGGGCACTTGGGCTTTTATAAAGAGAACATGTATGCCCCAATGGAGATTGATGAACAAGAATATTTCTTGAAACCGATGAACTGCCCGTTCCACATCATGATCTACAAATCCGGCCTTCACAGTTACCGAGAATTACCATTGCGTATAGGTGAACTGGGCACAGTATACAGATATGAAAGAAGTGGAGTAATGCATGGACTTATGAGAGTCCGAGGATTCACTCAAGACGATGCTCATATTTTCTGCATGCCGGACCAAGTAGAATCAGAGGTTGGAGGGGTACTTGACCTAACTTTTGAAATATTGAGTGCCTTCGGATTTACGGACTACCAAATTTCCTTATCTACAAGGCCAGAAAAATATGTCGGAGAACTGGCTCTGTGGGACCATGCAACCTCATCCCTTGAATCCGCATTACAGTCACGAGGACTCGACCACGACATTGACGAGGGTGGAGGAGCATTCTACGGTCCAAAAATTGATATCAAGATCAAAGATGCATTAGGCAGAGAATGGCAGTGTAGTACCGTCCAATTTGATTTTAACCTTCCCGAGAGGTTTGACCTGACATTCCAGGATTCTGACGGCGAGCGAAGGCGACCGTACATGGTTCATAGAGCTATACTAGGTTCTCTTGAGAGGTTCTTCGGCGTACTAATAGAACACTACGCCGGTGCTTTCCCCTTATGGTTGGCCCCGAATCAAGTCACTGTCATTCCTATTGCAGACCGCCACTCTGAGTATTGTGACATTATACGAGAGACCCTTTCAAATGCTGGCTTTAGAGTGGAGATAGACAATAGGGGAGAACGCATGAACCAAAAGATCCGACAAGCTCAAATGCAGAAAGTACCTTACATGCTAGTTATTGGTGATAGAGAGCAGGAGAGCCAGATGATCTCAGTTAGGAGCCGTGAATCGGGAGATTTAGGATCGATGAACGTTGAAGATTTGATATCTAAAATGCAATCAGAGACTAAATAAAGCGACAATCATCACACAGTTGAATCATCTGCTTTATTTAGTCCATATCCATTCGACATCTACGCCGTTATCAACACCTGAGACAACTTTTCTGCAATAAATTTTTTCATCATAGTCAAAGCTCGGTCGGATTCCACGCTTGGCATATTACCAAACCCATGTGGCATTCCATCGAACATTTCCAGTTGTATATCTCCACCCAAACTTGAAAATGATATTTGGAAGTTCTGTGGAATTGACAGTGGTACATTACTATCATTCGTTCCCTGGATGATTAGAGTCGGCGGTAGTATAACGTTCTCACTACGATCAAGGATTTCTTGAGGGTTTCCTTCGTGCATCGCATCTACGTTAAGAAAATAAGCCTCTGTTGATGCGACTAATCGTTCCTCACCAGCACCCTGAGCATATAAATATCGTGCGTACGGATCTAATACTGGCCAACAACAAATGCTATAGAGTAAAGATGCATCGTGTGAACTGGCTAGAGGTATTGACTTATATCTCGGGTCCTCTGGCTTCATGGCATTCAGCATAACTGTATGTCCGCCGCTAGAACATCCCATTGCTCCGACGCTATTCGGATCTATTTGAAACCTATCGGAGTTCTCTTTAAACCAACGTGTAGCGTAATTTATATCTGATATCTGAGCTGGATAAGGATGTTCTGGTGCTAATCGATAATCTATAGCGCAAACTACCATTCCAGCCTCAGCTAAAGTTGTGTTCATACGCGCGTCATTATCACGTTCCCCTCTATTCCATGCACCACCATGGACGTCAATCAAACCAGGGAATATCCCTTTCGCATCTGGAGAGAAAATAGTGGCTTGCCACGATGTATCCCCGTCTTTACGTAACTCTACTTCCGTAACAATGACTTCATATTTGGCTTCAGGTTCATATTTCTGCGTTACCATTATCTGTTCCTCCACTAAACATTATTCATAACCATAATAGCTAGACTTATAAAGAACAACTACAAATCTAATCAGGGGTGTCAAATTTTGCTGTCCACAAAGGTTCCTCACCATTCCATACTCGTTGCATATTGTGAAACGAATTTATGGCTCGTTTTGGCAAAGACTCCAATGTAGGTCCGGCAGTATGCGGAGTCACTATAACGTTTTCCATATGACGTAAAGGTTCATCTATCGAAGGAGGTTCATTTTCCAGAACATCCAACCCTGCACCAGCAATGCCACCTCTTTGGAGCGATTCTAACAGAGCTTCTTCATCTATTATTCCACCACGAGCAGTGTTAACTAAGAGTGCGTTTGTTTTCATTAAGTCTAATTCACGCTTTCCTATCATATGATAAGTCTCACTCGTTAGTGGAACGTGAATACTAACCACATCGGATGTCTTGAGCAATTCATCAAGCTCAACCGACTTCGCTCCAAGAGCTGTTTCATCAGATACTGAAATAGAAGCATATTTGTCATAATATTGAATATCTACGTCAAAGCCTCTAGCCCTCTTTGCAACCTTTTGAGCTATATTGCCGATTCCAATCAACCCCAAGGTTTTTCCTTCAAATTCAAACACGTCTATCCTTCTGTTTGCTGCAGGACCGCTATCTTCGCCTTTTACATAGCTGGAGTAGTGTATCAATCTACGATAAAGCGACAATATGAGCATAATCGTGTGCTCAGATACTGCGACACTATTTGCTCCTCCATTATTAGCTACAGGGATTCCCAGATCTGACGCTAACTTCAGGTTCATTCGATCATAGCCAGCGCTTAAAAGCTGTATCAGGCGACATTTTTCCGCTGCTTGCAATACCCTATCCGATACCCGTCCTGGCCATAATAAAATAAGGTCGGCATCTTTAACCAGATCGATTTGCTGCTCTTCCTCCAAATCTATTGATTCTGACACAATGTTCCATCCTGAAGGAACTTGATCAGTAACCATGTTTCTATAATCTCCGGTCAAGTTCGTGAAGAAAACTACCTTGGGGATCGCCATAACTACCTCTCTAAAACTTAGTAATAAAAGAGTTTAACATAGGGAAAGAAATCAAAGGTAAACTTACTAACATTAGGTATGGATTTGTCATCAGAAATGATTAACAATAACCATTGTACAAAGTATAACGGTCAAATTTTCTTGGAGGCACAGTTGGCTAACCACCTGATTAACGAAACGAGCCCATATTTACTTCAGCATGCTCATAACCCTGTAAATTGGTATCCGTGGGGTGATGAGGCTCTTCAAATCTCCAAAAAAGAAGATAGACCTATTCTTTTAAGCATTGGGTATTCTGCTTGCCATTGGTGTCACGTAATGGAGCGCGAATCCTTTGAGAATCCGGATATAGCCGCATTAATGAACGAACATTTTGTCAACATTAAAGTCGACCGCGAGGAGCGTCCGGACTTAGATGCCGTGTATATGGAAGCAGTTCAAATGCTCACAGGAAGCGGTGGATGGCCTATGACAGTTTTCTTAACCCCAGAAGGCAAGCCATTCTACGGAGGAACCTATTTCCCTCCTGTAGACCAGTCCGGCATGCCAGGTTTTCCACGCCTACTCACCTCAGTGAGCCAAGCTTACCAAAACAATAAATCTGAGATTGAAAGAGTGACATCACAATTAACTGAGCAGATGGGCCGTAATGGCAGTATGTCCTCGGGTGTAACTCCTCTGACTATAGACGTACTCCACCAAGCCTATAATGCACTAGCAAGCAACTTCGATTATCAGAATGGCGGATTTGGTAACGCACCTAAATTTCCTCAACCCATGACTCCCGAGTTTTTACTCCATTATTATAGCCACAATTACAATCCGCGCGCACTTGAAATGGTTGAATTCACACTAGAAAAGATGGCTTATGGTGGTATGTACGACCAAGTTGGAGGAGGATTTCATAGATATTCTACAGACTCCTACTGGCTAGTACCGCATTTCGAGAAAATGCTATACGACAACGCTCTTATCGCTAAACTATATGTCCACGCTTATCAAATAACCCACAAACCCTTATACAAGCGAATAGCCGAGGAAACGATAGATTACGTGCTCCGTGAAATGACTAGTCCTTTGGGTGGATTCTATTCAGCCCAAGACGCGGACAGTGAGGGCGTCGAAGGGAAATTTTTTGTATGGTCCCGCAGCGAGATAATAGAAGCATTGGGCGAACAGGCAGGGGACATATTCTCACGATTCTACAACATCAGCGAACGTGGCAATTTCGAAGGGCAGAATATACTAAATATATCCAAATCAGAAGTAGACTTTGCCACGGACAATTCAATCAGTCTCGAAGAACTAACCACAATCCTCAACAAGGGAAAAGCCACCCTATTGGAAATACGCGAGAAAAGAATACATCCACTACTGGACGATAAAGTATTATCATCCTGGAACGGATTAATGATAAAAACTCTATCTGAAGCTGGGGCTGCTTTTAACAGGGAAGACTACATTGAAGCCGCTAGAAAATGCTCTGAATTCATCCTTACAACATTACGCAGCGAAGAGAGGCTTCTAAGAACTTATAGAGACGGTACAGCTAAACTCCTAGGATACCTTGAAGATTACTCTTTCATAGCAGATGGCCTCATTGCACTGTACGAAAGCACTTTTGAAGACTATTGGCTACAAAATGCTATCTCGATATCTGACAACATGATCAATCTATTTTGGGATGACAACTTGGGCGGATTTTACGACACGGGACATGACCATGAGACGCTAGTAGTCCGACCACGCGATATATTTGACAATGCTCAGCCGTGCGGTGGTTCTATAGCATCTGATGTGATGGTCAGAGTAGCAGTCATCACAGGAAATGACGAGTATTTGGAAAAAGGTATAACTCCTTTGCGAGGATTACACCAATTAATGGCCCGAGCTCCATCTGGAACCGCGCACTGGTTATCAGTATTGGATTTCCATATTCATACACCAAAAGAAATCGCTATTATTGGGGCTAAAGAGGATCAAGACACAGACAAATTAAAGGACGTAGTCTTCCATACTTACATTCCTAATAGAATAATCGTTGGAAGACACAATCCTGACAACGGCATCACTTCACCTCTATTGGACGGCAAAGAGCAACAGAACGATAAACCTACCGCCTACGTATGTGAAAACTATACTTGCCTTAACCCTACAAATGATCCGCTCACCCTGCTTACTCAACTATCAGATGAATGAAAATAGCATGCTCATCTGAGCAGCAAATTAGTGGTAGCCGGCGTACGTATAGCGCGGTATAATAATCCGGTTAAAAATATATATGCTGACCATGTAAAACATTTACTGATACGGAGACAGTCTGTAGTAAGACTTTCTACCACAATAAGAAAATGTCACATATAAGCAAAACCCTCTCAACGGAGTCTTAACAAAACCTGAAAAATGTTATATCCCACCACCAGGGAACGTTGAAGAATAAGATCATCAAATTACCTTCTCTGGAAATACGGGAAGGTAATTTACTAAAAGGAAGGCAGTTTTTATATGCGAAATAAAGTGACTATTGTTGGAGCTGGAAACGTAGGAGCAACTACAGCCCAGAGGATTCACCAATTAGGGTATGCAGACGTAGTAATAGTAGATGTAGTTGAAGATCTCCCCCAGGGCAAAGCTCTAGATATGTTGGAATCTGGACCTGTCATTGGTTCTGATGCCCTTATTACAGGAAGCAACGGTTACGAAGAATCTGCTAATTCGGACATCGTAGTAATCACTGCAGGGATAGCTAGAGGCCCGGGTATGAGCCGAGACGATCTTTTACTTACTAATATGAAAATAACCTCAGCGGTGACTGAACAAGTAGTTAAATATTCACCAAATTGTATTATCATCGCCGTTACTAATCCCCTCGACGCAATGCTGCAAAATATATATGAAAAAAGTGGTTTCCCGAGAAACCGCGTGTTCGGAATGGCGGGAGTACTAGATACCTCACGGTTTAGAACTTTCATTGCCCAAGAACTAGATGTCTCCGTTGAGGACGTGCAAGCATACGTACTAGGGGGACATGGAGATGACATGGTTCCGTTAGTTAGATATACCACAGTTGGAGGCATCCCCATAAGTGAGCTTATGGATGATGATCAGATACAAAGATTAGTCGTCAGGGCCAGGCAAGGTGGAGGAGAAATCGTAGCTCTTCTTAAGCAAGGGAGTGCCTACTATGCTCCGTCTGCGTCTATCACACAAATGGTTGAATCAGTTTTATTGGATAAAAAACGAATCCTGCCTGCCTGCGCATATTTAGAGGGAGAATATGGCATCAACGGACTATGCGTGGGAGTTCCAGTGAAACTCGGTGCAAATGGAATAGAACAAGTAATCGAAATAAACCTAACAGACGAAGAACGCAGCGCACTGCAAACTTCTGCAGATAGCGTGAAAGAACTAATCGACGTCATGGCTAAAGGTAACTCCTAAACCGACTCGACATATCATTTAATACCCAATATATAACGATTCAGGATTCAGGAGATTAACATATGACAAACCGGAGTCCTAGAGAAGCCGAACTACTTCGCAAAGCTACATCATACCTTCCAGGAGGAACTGCCGGTAACACAAGTTTCTCAGATGATTTGCAGTTCTTAGTAAAAGAAGGCAAAGGTTCCCACATATGGGATGTAAGTGGCAACCAATATATTGATTGGTTGATGGGGTCCGGTCCCATGATCCTTGGACATGCCCACCCAGCCGTCACCGAAGCAGTTATTGATGCGGTAAGACACGGTAGCACATTTTTTGCTACGAACGAAAATGCCGTACTTCTGGCAGAGGAATTGATTAGAGCAGTACCATGCGCAGAAAAAGTTAGGTTCACTACAAGCGGGACGGACGCCTGTTTCCAGGCTATGCGGGCCGCCAGAGCATACACTGGAAAAGATAAAATACTGAAATTCGAAGGCGGCTTTCATGGAACTAGTGACTATGCCGTTATGAGTGTTACTCCCTCAGCAGCCAACGAATATCCCCAAGCTACTGCAAATATGGGAGGAGTCCCCAAGGTAATTGAGGACCTAGTACTAGTATCACAGTACAATGATCTTGCAACAACACAGTCTTTGATTGAATCGCATCATAATGAATTAGCCGCTGTGATCGTAGAACCTTTACAGCGTGTGATATCTCCGATGCCAGGATTTCTACAAGGATTACGAGAACTCACTGAAACATACAACATTCCACTAATATTCGACGAGGTTGTGACTGGCTTTAGATTATCTTATGGGGGAGCTCAAGGACATTACGGAGTCACGCCCGACTTATGTTCGGTAGGTAAAATAATGGGCGGCGGATATGCCCTGGCTGCAGTTATGGGCAAGGCCGATATAATGTCAGTTTATAGCCAGTCAGAGGTTTCCTCTGATGATTATGTCAACCAGATTGGAACGTTGAACGGCAATCCGATAGCGTGTGCTGCCGGACTCGCAACGTTAGATCAACTTAAACAACCTGGAGCATATGAGAAGCTGCGAAAGACTGGTAAAACCATCAGGGACGCACTAGTTTCAATATGCGCGGATAATAGCATTCCAGTGCAAAGCTCCGGAGACGATACTATTTTCGATATATTTTTCAGCGAATCCCCTGTTACAAACTATCGTCAAGGTCTGCTCGCAGACTCACAAACAATGAACAAATTTAACACTGAACTACTTAGGCATGGGATCTTAAAAAGTTGGCCTCAAAAATATTATCCTTCTTTAGCTCATACAGATGATGATATATCCCAAACCATACAAGCATTCAAAGAAATTGTCCCTAGTCTGCGATCATAATTACAAAAAGACTGTAGGACTCCGATATATCCGGTAAAAATACTAATCGCAAAGGAGACCAATATGCCAGAATCATCACAGATTATTTACACTAAGACTGATGAAGCTCCAGCGCTTGCCACTCATTCGCTGCTGCCAATTCTTGAGGCTTTTACTAAAGGATCAGGCATCAAGTTTGAAAAATGGGACATATCACTGACTGGGCGCATAATAGCAAACTTTCCAGACAAACTAACAGAAGACCAAAAAATACCTGATTATTTGACGATACTAGGAAACTTATGTGACGACCCAAAGGCTAATATTATTAAGCTCCCCAACATCAGCGCATCAATCCCACAACTGAAAAGCGCCATACAGGAGCTCCAGGAAAAGGGATATGATGTACCCGATTATCCAGACGACCCATCAAATGCAGTTCAGCAAGATATATTTGACCGCTATTCCAAAGTTTTGGGTAGCGCGGTAAATCCTGTACTACGTGAAGGTAATTCTGACCGTCGTTCATCTACAGCAGTCAAAGAGCATGGGAAAAGAAATCCTCATAGAATGATGCGAGATTGGCCAGAAGTATCTAAAGCTAGGGTCGCTCATATGACTAGTGGTGATTTCTATGGGAGTGAGCAAGCTGTAACTATAGGTCAAGACGGTACAGCCGTTATCGAATACGTAACCCGTGAAGGTCGTGCCACAGTTCTCAAATCAGATATACCATTAACAGCTGGCGAGATTTCAGACTGTGCTGTTATGAACGTACGCGAACTTCGCGAGTTTTACAAAGAGGAAATGGAAAAAGCAAAGGCAGAGGATGTACTACTCTCCCTACACATTAAATCAACAATGATGCGGGTATCAGATCCTATAATATTCGGACATTGCGTGTCCGTATATTATCAAGATGTCCTCGAAAAACATTCTCCAGAGATGGGTGAGCTAGGCGTTAATCCAGATAATGGAATAGCAGAACTCTACAGCAAGCTTGAAGCCCTAACTGATGACAAACGCGCAGAAATAGAAGCGGACATTGCGGACGTCTATAACGTAAGACCAAAACTTATGATGGTAAACTCAGATCGTGGCATCACTAACTTTCACGTCCCCAGCGACGTAATTATTGACGCCACTATGCCTGTTATGATACGTGACGGAGGTAAAACGTGGGGACCTGACAATGAGCTCCATGATACCGTTGCAATGATACCAGATCGTTCTTACGCGACTCTTTACCAGGCAGTCATTGATGACTGCAAGGAACATGGGGCGTTTGACCCATCTACCCTCGGTAGCGTTTCTAACGTTGGGCTAATGGCTCAAAAAGCAGAAGAATACGGCTCTCACGACAAAACCTTCAAAGCGCCCGGGAACGGCTCCATTCGCGTAGTAGACTCATCCGGAACTACATTAATGGAACAGATGGTGGAGGAAGGTGATATCTTCCGAATGTGCCAAACTAAGGACGAGCCTATTCAGGACTGGGTAAAGCTCGGGGTTAACCGTGCGCGACTCACAGGATCACCATCTATATTTTGGCTAGATGAAAATAGAGCTCACGACGCTGAATTGATCAAAAAGGTAGACAAATATTTGCCAGAACACGATACGACAGGGTTAGAGATTCGTACTATGTCAACTGTAGATGCTGTACGGTACAGTATGGAACGCGGTAGAGCCGGACAAGATACTATCTCTGTCACTGGAAACGTATTAAGAGATTATCTGACCGATCTATTTCCGATCTTGGAATTAGGTACCAGCGCTAAGATGTTATCGGTAGTACCTCTACTCAAAGGCGGAGGAATGTTTGAGACAGGCGCAGGAGGGTCAGCTCCTAGGCACGTGCAACAGTTCGTTGAAGAAGGCCATTTACGCTGGGATTCACTTGGAGAATTCTGTGCTTTAGTAGCTTCTTTTGAGCACTTTGGAGAAGTATTCGACAATGCCCATGCTCGGCTCTTAGCTGATACTCTAGATCAAGCTATCGGCCAGCACTTGGAATTTAGCCGCAATCCATCACGTAGAGTCAAAGAGCTCGATACTCGGGGGAGCCATTTTTACCTAGCCCTATATTGGGCAGAGGCTCTAGCCAATCAGACAACAGACCCTGATATAAAAGCACGGTTTACCCCTATCTTCCAGCAACTGTCTGAAAATCAGGATAAGATCGTTGAAGAATTAAATGACGTGGCTCAAGGTAAAGCAATTGATATTGGCGGATACTATCTTCCTCACGAAACTTTATCCGCTCAAGCGATGCGACCGAGCAGCACGTTGAATAGGGTTATCGATTCCCTATAGGTAGGACATTTGGAGAGGTCGATTTTGAGAATCTATCTTTCCAATACATTAGTTAACATGAATCTGAATATATAAGAAAGCCAGGGCTTGAGCCCTGGCTTTCTTATATATTCACATGCTTAGAAGATTAGACTAACTACTAGTGCTACTCGCCAATTTTAGTTCCAAAGGAGCCGTATTTATTATGTGTTTTTTCAGTCCCAATTCGGCAGGCGAGATACCCATTGCCAATCCTATCAGTTGTGGCAAATGCAATATAGGTAAATCAATCGATCGATTCGCTTGCTTAGCAGCTTTTGGCTGAAATCCATCTAAATTCAAGTGACACAACGGACAAGGCGTAACCATTGCATCAGCACCAAGATCCTTCGCCTCGGAAGTATGATTACCCACCATTGCCATAGAATTCTTTTCGTTTATCGTCAATATTGGAAATCCACAACATTTAGTTTTGCCCTCAAAATCTACAGCTGTTGCTCCTAGGATTTCTATTAGAGTCTCTAAAGATGTCTGCCGCTCAGGATGTTCTTCGATGCCTAACGCCTCAGTCGGTCGTACAATATAGCAACCATAAAAAGGTGCTAACCTCAGCCCACCCAATGAACGCGTCACATGTGGAAGAAGGTTGTCCAATCCGTAATCTTCTATCAATATCCAAAGGAGATGCTTTATTTCCGCTGTACCTTTGTATTCCAAACCTTCTTCAGCTAAATAACCATTGATTTCAGCCAAGTAATCCGGATCAGCTAACAGTCTCCTATTCGCCTGTGCAATAACCCCTTGGCAAGTACTGCAAATAGTCATGATTGTCAGGCCCTGTTGCTCTGCCTTAGCCAAGTTGCGAGCATTCAACGTATCCGAAAATAGTTGATTTTTCTCCTGCATAACCCCTGCCCCGCAACAAGTCCACGCATGAATTTCGTCAAGTTCAATCCCTAATCTGTCGCAAATCAACTTCGCGGATGGGTAAAGCTCTGGGGCCCCCCCCTGAGAAACGCAGCCCGGATAAAATGCATATTTCAATGTTTCCTCCCATTTGCCTAGTAAACAACATTATTATTTATATGGTGCGTTTACTATTATTGTTCAAGTTTGCGGTACAAATTCCTGACTATCTGAACATCTTCTACCGATTTATGTATCAACGGGGGTAATTTGCCATGAGTCATAGCTCTCCATCCCACTGGTGCAAATCCCAGCAATGCAGGGATATTCGTAATCCCCACCGTCTTAACTGGAAGCCTCAATTCATCTAGCCGACCAGTATGCCCAACGGATTCTATGAATGCGTCCGCATGCCTAGCACCATTGTTATTGCCGTACCCGGCTTCTATAGCTTGATCATGCATAGCCATGATCCTATCCATTGGAGCTACTCCTTTAGGACAGACCTGCACACATATGTTACAACGAGTACAATCCCACATTCCTGAGGGTTGCCCGAGAACTTTTAACCTATCTCGGGATACGCCATCTTCATCACCGTCCCTTGGATCAGCCGTAAATCTATAAGCCTTAGCCAATGCAGCAGGTCCTAAGAAAGTTTTATCGACTTCAAGCACAGTACAATCGGACACGCATGCCCCACAGAGAATACACGCCGTAACAGCCGAAAGATGCAACATGGATTCATTAGAGACTACATATTCCCCTTCTGGCACCACGCCTTCAGGTTGCAAGTAGGGTTCAATCTCGCGGATTTTATTCCAAAACATATCGAAATCCGCGACCAGGTCTTTTACTGTGTCCATATTCCCTGCGGGTTCTACCAAGATTACGCCATCTTTATCCATAGATTCAGAAGCTTTAGTCTTGCAAGCCAATCCACCTTGACCGTTAATCTTCATCGCACATGAACCGCAAATAGCGCTGCGACATGAACATCTCAGACTCAAAGTCCCATCATCATCTTCCCTGATCTGAATAAGGGCATCCAGCACTGTAGCATTCTCATCAATAGCAATAGGGTATTCTTGCCACACATAACCAGAGTTATTAGATTCTGGATCGTATCTCTTTATTTTTACAGTAACATCCATAGTTTAGTATTTCCTCTCTTCTGGAGTCCATTTAGTAATTGTCACTGGCAATTCAGATAACTCTGGGCCAAGTTCACCCTGCGTAACCACAATATGTTTCAGCCAGTTGTCATCGTCCCTGTTAGGATAATCCAGTCTAAACTGAGCTCCTCTGCTCTCTTTACGCTCCAACGCGCTGATAGCGATAGCTTCGGCACAGTCGATCATAAAGCCTAATTCAAGTGCAAAAATGAGGTCAGTATTAAATACTTTGCCTTTGTTATGTACAGGCACACTTCCATATCTTTGCTTTAATCCTTGCAGCTCTTCTATAGTTTCTTCTATTCCCTCTTTTGTCCTGAAGACAGCTACGTTGCGATTCATGGAGTCGCCCATCTCTCTCCTGATCCTACTCCACCTGTCCCCGTTATCTGGGCGATCTAGAATTTCCTGAAGGCGCTTCTTCTCCCGAGATACAACTTCGTCTTCGTTAAAATTAGAGAAGGATACCCCTCTGGAAGCATCCGCTGCGTGGGATCCTGATCGCTCACCAAATACAATCGTATCGAGTAGCGAATTTGCGCCAAGTCTATTACCCCCGTGGACACTTACATTGGCACATTCACCAGCCGCATATATACCAGGTATATTGGTCTGGCCATCTACATCTGTTTTTATTCCACCCATGATGTAGTGCATTCCAGGACGTATCGGAACTGGTTCCCTAATCATATCCTTGCCTGTCAGGTCTATTCCCAGTTCTCTGATCTGTGGTAACTTCTCCATGATGAATTTTTCACCCAGATGCGTACAGTCAAGATGAACGCACCCATCAATACCATTGCCCGCGTTAATTTCAGTCTGCTCTGCGCGGGATACTACATCCCGAGATGCTAATTCCATCATATTCGGAGCATACTTCTCCATAAATCGGTTGCCATTTTTATCTCTTAAATAAGCTCCCTCACCTCGAGCAGCTTCTGATAGCAACACACCACTTCCTGATATTGTGGTCGGATGATATTGAACCATCTCCATGTCCATAAGACGAGCACCAACGTTGTATGCAAGAGCCATACCATCGCCAGTTACGATAAGGGCATTGGTACTCGGTTCAAATAATCTCCCACAACCACCCGTACATAATATAACTGTCTTTGCTCTGATTGCGTGCAGTTGACCAGTACGAATCTCTAGCGCTGTCACCCCCGATATCTTTCCATCTTCCATAATTAAAGACGTGACAAACCATTCTTCGTAACTCTGAACACCAGATTTTACTAGTTGTTCAAACATGACATGTAATAAAGCCTGACCTGTGAAATCACCTACGAAGAAAGTCCTAGCTACCCTCTGACCCCCAAAGGCTCGTGTTCCCAGTTTTCCTTCATCATCTCTATTAAATGTGACTCCCATATGTTCCATATCTATTAGAGATTGACCGGCAGCTCTACACATTACTTCTACTGCATCCTGATCTCCTAAGAAATCACTACCTTTAATGGTGTCATATGCATGGTCTTCCCAATTGTCTCCTCGGTCCGTCAAAGCCGCGTTAATCCCACCCTGAGCTGCGTTTGAGTGGCTACGTACAGGGTGTACTTTACTGATGATCGCGGCATTCGCCCCAGCATCTCGCGCTGCGATTGCTGCCCTCATACCAGCCAAACCGGCCCCAACTATTAATACATCGTGCTCAAGCATTTATACCTCGTCCCGTTTTTATCGAATCCGATGAGTGCTACATAAATAACGCAGCTAACATCTGTAACGATAGACTCCTATCTAATTATCTCCCAAAACTTGCATTGCCAGCAACAGCCCTGCAATAGTTTTTACATCATCTATGTCACCATTGTGAATCAACTTCATGACATCACTGACAGGTATTTTCTCAATTAGTATATTTTCATCATCATCTGCTTCCAGTTTACTCGGGGTCAAACCAGTCGCCAGGTATGCGTGCATATATTCATCACACCACCCCGGTGCAAGGAAGAAACTAGATAGATGTTGCAGATTCTCTGCAGTACAGCCGATCTCTTCCTGAAGTTCACGTAACGCTGCGTCAGAGGCTAATTCACCATCATCCATTCCACCAGCGGGCAATTCTAATAACGCGCGGCCTGTAGGAGTTCGAAATTGGCGTACAAACCAGATATTCTTATCGTCATCTACGGGCACCATACAAACTGAATCTATATGTTCAATAACTTCACGAGTCGCTATCCGTCCACTGGGCAATTTAATGGTATCTATTCTCAAGTTCAGTATCTTGCCATTATATGGTCGTTCTGTACTTAACGTCTCTTCATTTAAGTTATCTGTCATATTTAGAATCCTTCTACTGTCCTCGGATACTGAATCCCAGCCGCCGAGTCAACGTTGCGTAATAATGATTTGGAGGATTAGCTCTCAGAAATCTAGCTTTCAATGAACTGCGATCCACTTCTATCCAGTCCCCTGGTTCGACAGTTAGATTCAAAAATCCATCAACGCTCAGTACTGCTTCTTGTGTTCCTTCGAGGTGCAGGTTAACTTTCGTTTCGGCTGGAAGCACCAAGGAAGCAGCTAAACCAACATGAGCCGCGATCGGTTTAAGAACAATAGAGTCTGAAGATGGGTCCAGTATAGGCCCCCCTACTGCTAAACTGTATCCAGTACTACCCGTTGCGGTCGATACTATGATTCCATCAGCTCGTACAGAAGCTAGGTCTGCTCCATCAATTACTGTCCTTATAGTTACCACTCTAGAAATAGATCCACGCCCTAAAACGACGTCGTTCAACGCATGGAAATTATTCGCATCGTCAGACGCCTTTTCTCCATTTCTGTAGAGTTTACAACGAATCATACTATGTTCTTCGGTTCTGCAATCACCATTGAGATACATTGGTAGCTTTTCCAGAGCGTCATCCACTTGCAATTCTGTCATAAATCCTAGACGTCCCATATTTATACCAACCAAAGGTATATCTCTAGGCGCAGTAAGCATTACGGCGCGAAGAATCGTACCGTCTCCTCCCGCTGTAATAACAACGTCTGTATCCGGAATTTTCTCACGCAGAACTTCTAGATTCTCGGCAGGAGAAACCCAACTGTCCTGTTCCAAAGACAACTCATTTACGATAGCCGTGCTTAGATCAAGAGCCTCGGGAATCCTGGCATTATATATAATTCCAATTGTCTTCATAAATTAAGCGTTATCTCAAGAGTAACTGACCAACATGTACCTATTAACGTATGCTGATCGCCGAAAGGCAGGCGAAGTCTAGCACTGCCCATATTTAGTGTCAATTACTGCACACATCTCTCCGTTAATTGACCAGGCCTACCAGCGAAACCGCCGCCAATTCTGCAGTTTCCAACATCCAGCTCGGCATTATGCCCAACCACACGGTTATCGCCGCAGATACTACGATAGATAATTTAACGAAAATTCCTGTCTTGATGTTATCGGTTTCCTTAAGTCTATCATCGCTCCTGAACATAACGCGTATCACACGCACATAATAATAAGCTGAAACCACGCTATTAATAACCCCTATAATCGCCAGCCACATCAAACCTGAATCAACAGCAGCAGTAAATACATAGATTTTTGCGATGAATATCCCAGTAGGGGGGACACCGATCAACGCAATAAGAGAAATCACTAGAGCAACTGTTAAGAAGGGAGTTTTCTTATATAATCCTGCATACGAATCTATATCATCACTGCCTAATAATTCTCCTATTTGGCTAATAGCTAGTAGAGCAGTTAGGTTAGCAGCAGCATATGCCACAAGATAAAACAGAACACTGCTCATCCCGATATAGGAGTCCCCAACATACGAAATAGCTGCAACGCCGGCTAAGATATAACCGGCATGGGCGATAGTACTATATCCAAATAAACGCTTGATATTTGTTTGAGAGATAGCTAATAGATTGCCCACCGTCATCGACAGAGCAGATATAAGGGCGAATAAAACAGCCCAGTTCAGATCTACATCTCCCAAACCGACATAGAAAAATCTAAGAACAAGCGCGAAGGCGACAGATTTACTAGCAACTGACAGGAACGCAACCACCGGAGTAGGACTACCTTCGTAAACATCTGGAACCCACATATGGAATGGAACAGCGGATAATTTAAAGCCAAATCCAACAAGGAGTAAAATTACCCCTAGCAGGATTCCATATTGTTGGTAGGCCATTGTGTCCAGCGAAGCGCTGGCTAATCCCTCAGATATACCCCCGAGCGTTATGCTTCCACTCAGACCATATATGAACGCCATACCGTATAACATTACCGCAGAACTCAGAGCACTAACAATAAGAAACTTTATGCCAGATTCTGTTGATTTCCCATTCAATGAGAATGCTGATAACGCAGCCAATGGTAATGTAGTCAACTCTAGTGCTATATAAATAGTGACTAAGTTTTCAGCGGAAACTAATAACATCATGCCTGATGCTGAGAGCAGGAGCAATCCCAAATACTCTCCCGTCGGAACACCTGAATCTCGCAAGTAGTCACTAGAACCCAATATAACAATTGCTAACGCGCCAAGAACGAGAAAGTTAAAATATAAAGAAAAAAGAGACAAACTGAAGCTTGAGTATAGAATACTGCTCGGGCCGACCAGCGCGACATCTTGAGATACATGAAGACTAGACACCAATGAAAGAGCAAACACTAAAGGTATTATGAGACCAATTAAAGCGATCAACAGTACCGCTTTTTTTCGAGCTATAACTAAGTCTGCCAATATGGTCAATATTGCTAGCGCAGCAATCGATATCTGCGGAGACAATAAATATATATCATTAAAATTCATATACTAATCAGTTACCCAACAACCCTGTATTTATCAAGCTAACATTATTAATTACGGACACCATTGGCTCTAATCCTGAGTTGAACACATCTGTTAAAACTGATGGATACAATCCTATTACTATAATACTTACAATCATCAATAACAGTGGGACAGACTCCACCATGTCGGCGTCTCTTAGATCAGCCAAATGATCAGGTAGTGTCCCAAATAACGCACGTTGAATCATCCACAAGATGTATCCAGCGGCCAAAACAATTCCTAGCACGGCTATTACCGTAAGGATGGGGAAAGCCATGAAAGCTCCAAAGAAAACCAATATTTCCGAAACAAAACCACTAAGACCCGGAAGACCTAAAGAGCCAAATCCTGCTATAAGTATGGCTATTCCGACTATTGGCATGCGTTGGGCTACTCCACCTAGTTGGGGTATAGACCGAGTATGCGCGTTATCATAAATTAAACCGACACATAGAAATAACAATCCGGTTATAGTTCCATGGGTGAAAAGCTGCATAGCAGCTCCCGTGAGGCCCGTTACGTTAACATAGTAAGATGCACCCACCGATGCGATACCCACCAAAACCAACCCCATGTGGCTTACGCTGGAATAAGCTACAAGACGCTTGAGATCCGTTTGCCTTAGAGTCACAATACCACCATAAATTACACTGATAACCCCTAGGGTCATCAACACCCATGCGAAACTCTGAATCTGCTCGGGAAACATACCTACATTTATCCTAAGCAAACCATATCCGCCCATCTTTAGCATCACCCCTGCCAAGATGACGCTTGCTGCTGTTGGAGCATCTGTATGTGCATCTGGCAACCACGTGTGAAGAGGCCATACCGGCAACTTGATAGCAAACGCTACAAAGAAAAGCCAAAATAGTACAGACAGGGAGATAATTCCAGTGGTCGGCAACAACCCTGATCCTGACTCCAGAGTACTTATCATATTTAAGGCATGGTCACCCTGTGTCAAAATCAAGCCTAATATTGCAACGAGCATCGCGGCACTACCTGCTATGGTAAAAATCAGGAATTTCATTCCCGAATACTCACGGCGACCGCTCCCCCAGGTTGTTATCAACATATACATTGGAATCAATTCTACTTCCCAAAATAGGAAAAACAGCAAGACATCCAATGAGGTAAAAACACCCATAACAGATGTCTGAAGCAACAATATCCAAATGAAATATTGTTTCACTCTCAGGGTAATTTTGAGCGAGGCAAGGACAGCACAAATTCCCAAAAGACCGGTCAGCAATACTAGCGGCGCACTAAGCCCATCAACCCCCAACAAATAAGTGGATTTGATTGCATCTGAGGATATCCAAACCCACTGATCCAAGAACTGAAATCTTGACGCCGTGTCTGTCCTATCAAAAAGGCCAAACACCAATATCGCTAAAACAAAATCACTCGCAGCAACGCTGATAGCGATAAAGCGACTAAAAAGTCTATTATCAGGACCTAGGAGTATTACCAAAGCCCCTATAGCTGGGAGAAAAACCGTCGCTGTGAGCAATCCGTTAAATTCGTTCATTTATCTAGTTCCGAACTTCCAATCCGAATGCAAGGTACATGGCTAATAAAACAACAGTACCTACAACTGACACCATGCCATATAACTGAACTTGACCAGTCTGAAACGTAGTTAATGTGCTACCAAGTCGCTTAGATACAAAAGCCAAACCATTAAACATCCCATCTATTATGTATTTGTCGAAGGCGTCAGAAGTCCAAACTATCCCTTTATAGAATAGTTTCCGCACGATAATGTCCTCATACAAGTGGTCAATAAAATATTTCTTGCTTAATAAAACATACAAAGGGCCTAACCTAGAGATTGGGTCTTCCGCAGGATCAGTGCCAGAGTATCTAGAACTCAGGTATATCCACGAACCTATTCCTAACCCAGTTATGGCTATCGCACTCGATATAATAGCTACCATAGGATCAAACGCAAGCGAGTGCATATTAAGGTATGCAGGTAAAGACTCAATAAAGAACTCTGTAATCCAATGTTTAGGTATTCCGAAGATACTTTTCACCCACTGCGGGTTTGATATATAACCTACAGTCACTGTTAAGAAAGATAAAATCACAAGTGGAATAACCATTAGAACTGGTGATTCCGCAAGATGGACATGAGTAGATACACTAGGTCCAAGATCAACACCTTTAGATTCCGCATCTGACGTCTCCTTGGCACCACCCCCTCTAAATTGGCCATGGAAAGTAAGATGTATCATGCGGGCACTATAAAGAGCTGTAAGGAATACTCCTGCTAGAAGTAGAATCCACACGATCATCTCCATACTACCTGCTACTAAGCCCGATGCCTTGTGTGCAGACGTTAGGATCTCATCTTTACTCCAAAAACCAGCGAAAGGTATTATGCCCACAAGACTAAGAGCTCCTATTACAGTTGCCACGTAAGTCACCGGCATTGATTTTCTCAGGCCACCCATATATTGCATGTTAAATGTTCCAGCAGCATGATTCACACTACCTGCGCACAAAAATAGCAATGCTTTGAAAAACGCGTGGGTAAAGAGATGAAACAGAGCTGGACCAAACGCTCCCAGACCAAGCGCTGCCATCATGTACCCAAGTTGGCTTATCGTCGAATACGCCATAACCCGTTTTATATCGTTCATGACTAGGCCTAAAGTAGCCGCAATAAATGCTGTAACCGCACCAACAATAGCTATTATCAGCAAGGTATCTGCAGACTGTTCAAATACCGGGTACAACCTCGCAACAAGGAATACACCTGCAGCTACCATGGTAGCTGCGTGTATTAAGGCACTGACCGGAGTTGGGCCTTCCATGGCATCAGGAAGCCAGGTGTGCAAAGGAAACTGACCGGATTTACCTGCAGCCCCTGCGAAAATACCTAACGTAAACCATAACAAACCTACGCCACCTAATAATCCAGCGCCACCAATTGCTAATGGTTGAGCAGCTACCCAAATATCAGGTATATGGAATGAATTAAGACCAACGCCGGCGAACGCATCTGATTGAACAAACAAATATATAATCGCCAGTAAGAACCCTACGTCTCCTATTCTAGTAATGATAAATGCTTTTTTAGCAGCTGCTGCTGCAGAACTCCGTTCATGCCAGAACCCAATAAGCAGATACGACGACACACCTACCAATTCCCAAAATACATATAGTTGTACGATATTCACTGCTATGACGACACCAATCATAGAAGCTGTAAACAAAGCCATGTATGCGTAGTAACGACAGAAACTAGCATCTCCCTTCATATACCCCAAGGAATATATCTGAACCAGAAGACTCACTCCTGTTACTACTACCAACATAACTGCTGTCACTGGGTCAATGAGCAAGCCAATGCTTATTTTCGCAGAACCTAGTACGAGCCAATCATGAGCGTCGAAAACTATTTTATCGCCACGACTCAATATGGATAACACGTACACTGATATCAGGAAAGCACTTCCTAAACAGGCTATCAGAAGTAGTCCACTAGCAACTGCATATTTATTGAATAATGGCCTCACAATGAGTGCGATAACCAAGAAAGATGCTAAGGGCAATAGAAATACTGACCAAACTAACCATTCACTAATCATCTATAGCTTCCTCAGTATTTCCTCTGCAACGTGTTCACGGCCTTTGGGCACATAAATCCGATAAGCCTCCATCTGGCCCCAATCTCTTATATCTCCCTCAGGTAGTATACGAGTTGGCAATCCTTCCGCTTCAAGGACTTC
>CAZVRK010000004.1:54800-96796 GCA_964629875.1 uncultured Dehalococcoidia bacterium
TTATATCTCCCTCAGGTAGTATACGAGTTGGCAATCCTTCCGCTTCAAGGACTTCTTTCCACATTTCAGCGAGGATAAGATTCTCAGCAGTTTTAAACTCTATCCACATTATTGCGTTTGCTCTTCTAAATTTATTGCACCATTGTCAATCATATTCATAGAATCTTTAATTCCGCAATCTAACTATTTGCGAAAGATCAATCGAATTGGTAGATCTGTATAAAGCCAATACGATACCTAGACCTAGCGCTATTTCGGCCGCCGCTACCGTAATAACAAATATCACAAAAACCTGTCCAGTTAACAAACTGCCTAAATGTACATCAAAAGCCTGAGGCGTTATGTAACGTCCGAAGGCTACAAAAGTAAGGTTCACAGCATTAAACATTATTTCAATGGACATGAACACCGCAATAACATTGGTACGAGAAAGAGCTCCATATAGGCCTATACAGAACAAAATAGCTGCAACTGATAATAGAGATTCTAAAGACATATCATCTACTACCTCTTCCCCTAGCTAAGGCTAAAGAACCGATAAGGGCTGCCAACAATAACACTGAGACACCTTCAAAAGCCAGCACGTATTCACCAACTAACAAATCGGCAATATCTGTATCCTGCAATGCCTGTCGAACAAATTCGTCATTTATAGACTCGGCAGCAAACTCGGCATCAGATATTCCACCTACCGCTCTAGATTGAACGAGGTTAACGGTATCCTGCTTATCAGCGCCAAATTCCACCCATTGAGAATTAAACACACCAATTAAAACAACTATCAGAAGTAGCATTGGAATTACCATCGCAGCTATTTGCAGTTTATTTGCAGTATTACCTCTTTGAATATCCGTTGTTAGCATGACCGCGAATATGAAAAGAATGGATATAGCGCCCACATATATCAGCACCTGTACAACCGCAAGGAACTCTGCACTGAGTAAAAAGAAAAAACCGGCTATTCCAACGAAAACTACCGCCAGTAAAAGAGCTGACCTGAATAGATCTTTTACCACTACTACACCAATAGCAGACACAACCGTGACTACCGATAAGCTCCAAAAAGCGATATCGTGAATCATTATCTAGATTCCTCTGATGGGCTATCTATGTCTGTTTCTATCAATCTTAACCCGGCTTTCTCACGTTTGTGCCAATCCCATTTTTCTCGTCCTACCTCCCGCCACGACAATGGCCTACCCCCTCGTGGATCGTAACCGCTTTGCTCTAGCTGAGGTCTATAAAATGTGCTTGGGTTCTTAGCCGAATTACGGAGGTCTTCGACGTGGATCACCATATCTTCACGACTATACCTACCTTGCTCAAAGCCACTACCCATAAATAGGCAATCGTAGGGACACGCCTCCACACACAAGCCGCAGAACATACATCTTTGCAGTTCTATATCGAATACTTCTAGTTTATATTTATCCCCTTCTTTTGGAGCACTCTCACTGGGGGATGTAACTATTTTTATTATTCCTAGAGGACAATATTTGGCACATGAAGCACACCCAGTGCAGCGCTCTTCATACCATACGAATTCTTCTCCTCGAAACCTAGGATGCTGTTTAACACGTTCCTCAGGATATTGGATTGTAAACGGTTTTTTAGTCATGTTCTTTAGTGTGACCAATAACCCTCTAGCCATACCTAAACCATACATTTACTTCACCTCAATCGTGGGCACACCAGGCACCATAGGCGTTTCAGTACGAACTGGCAATGAATTAATTTTCTTCTGAAATAATCCACCCATAAGCAAGATCAACAAGATGGCCATAGGAATATTGATGGCTGCCATTATCCATAAGTCGGCCAAACTTAAATGGCCTGACGCATCTCTCAACAAAAATACTTCCACAGCCGTTATAGCCAAATTTATCAAGCTTAAGGGCAGTAGGAATTTCCATGACAAAGCCATAATTTGATCGAGTCTTAATCTTGGATACGTGGCCCTAACCCAGATAAATACAAATATGATTGCTAACGTTTTTAATAAAAACCAAAACCACCCTAAGAAATCTTCCAGCGGGCCATTCCAACCACCCAAGAACAAAGTAGCTATCACAGCAGATACTACCAACATAGCACCAGTTTCGGTGGCGAAGATAAGAGCAAATTTTATACCGCTATATTCAGTATGATAACCAGCGATTATCTCAGACTCTGCTTCAGCGATATCGAAAGGAGTTCGATTGAGTTCCGCAGACATACCCGTCACAAAAACAAACAAAGCTATCGGTTGAACTAGCAAAAACGGAATTGATTGGGCGTGAACAATATCATTTAGTGACATTGAACCACTGATCATTACTACACCCAACAAAGATATAACCACAGGAACTTCATAACTGATCAACACCGCGACAGATCTGGCCGCACCAAAAAGGGCGTATCTATTGTTTGACGACCAGCCAGCCATAAATATACCGATTGTAGTAGCAGAACTAACAGCTAGTATGAACAACACCCCAATATTTAAATCCGCTAGCATCGTATCCTGAGCAAATGGTATTACAGCTGTCATGAGTACCAGTGGCACCATCATAACCAGCGGTACAGCAGTGAATATTATTCTGTCTGCACCAGATGGAACTAAATCTTCTTTTGTTATAAGTTTCACCAAATCCGCAATCGGCTGCAGCAATCCAAACGGACCCCATCTATTTGGGCCAATTCTATTGTGCAATCTACCAAGTAACCTGCGTTCCAGCCAAGTCACTAACGCTGCTCCAAGTAATACAGAGTTGACCAACATAAGCATAATGGTCAATCCTGCTATAACATGCGAAAACGAACAAGGCACCAACGTACCTGCCGTGTCGTATATAAATCTATACAAAGCATTTTGATAAAATATACTGTCCGAGGCTAACTGACAGTTCACCGATCTACCTCACCCATATTTATGTCCACGCTGCCCAGTGAAACAATCATATCCGGCAGAGTCCAGCCAACAAGTAAGTGTTCAGTTATGGTCAGATTAATCAAAGACGGGGCTCTAACTTTGCAACGATATGGAGCAACGCCTCCGTCACTTACCAGATAAAAGGCCAGTTCTCCCTTTGATGCCTCCACCCGACCGTAAGCCTCCACTCCAACTTCTGGTCTGAGAACCAACGGTAAATCTGCTATGCGCACAGGACCTGGCTCAATAATGTCGATACATTGCCGAACAATACGCATACTCTGTTTTATCTCCTGCATACGCACCCAGAAACGATCGTAATTATCGCCATTCCTACCTATTGGTATATCAAATTCCATCTCATCATAAGCGTCATAAGGGCTCATTTTGCGCCAATCCCAGTTGACACCACTGGCACGAAGAACTGGCCCTGAAACAGAACAATTTATCGCAAGGTCTGGAGAGATCGGACTAACGCCTCTAGTTCGAGCTGTCAAAATCTCGTTTTCCATGAGTAAATGTTCCATCTCTTCAAATTCAACAGCGAAGTCATCAAGAAAAGCTTCCAAAGCAGGCCAAAAATCATTCGGCGTATCTGCAAAAACACCACCAGGCCTCATGTAGCTGACAGTAACCCTAGCACCGCATAGCATTTCAAAGAGATCGAGTATTCGTTCCCTACTTCTGAACGAATACATTAGCGGAGTGCCAAATGCCCCCAGCTCTTGTATAAAAAAACCAACAGCAATCAAATGACTCGCTATCCTCTGTAGTTCTGCAACTAAAGTTCGAAGGTACTTCCCTCTTTTGGGGGGAGTAATTCCCAAAAGTTGCTCAACGGCCAAGCAATATGCCTGGTTATTTATCATGGACGATGTGTAGTCCATCCTGTCGGTAAGAGTTACGACTTGGACATAATTGCGTTCTTCGGCTAGCTTTTCAGATCCGCGATGCAAGTATCCCAATATCGGTTCTACTTCGACTATTTCTTCCCCATCGAAAGTTATCCTAAGTCTGAACACACCATGAGTACTCGGATGTTGAGGTCCAACATTCACAGTCATCGGCTCAGTTCTCATATTCATAGGACCAACCCCGATGAATCCGTATAACTTAGTCGCGCTCGGAAACCGACCAATCTTTCTCCAATGCTACAATTGCCAAGAATCACAGAAAATCCTTCCTAAGCGGATGTCCTTCAAAGCCTTCCCACAACAAAATACGTTTCATATTGGGATGCCCGTTGAAACGTATGCCCATTAGATCCCAAATTTCCCTTTCCTGAAAATCTGCTCCTCTCCACACGTGGTATACGGAAGGCATAGAGAGTTCTTCCCTGCCATAGAGCTTGGTTTTCACTACAGTGGTACATTGATTAACAATCGAAGTTAGATGATATACAACTTCAAAATATTCTATGAAATCCACTGCGCTAATAGAATTCAAAAAGTCGAACCCGAGATCTGGATCATTTTTTAAGTACTCGGCTATATCGGTCATCATGCCATGTTTAACCCAGACAGCAGACGCTTCAGAATCAACTACCGAATCAGGGAAACGTTTCTCTATCGCCGCGGTCAACTCTATACCGGACAAGTGAGATAGGACCATAAAAGCTCCTACGACAATCCTTTTCTCAAATTTTGTTCTCGCTTGATCTTTTCATGAAGTTCCATTATTCCGTACAGCAATGCATCAGGCCTCGGTGGACAACCTGGGACATAAACATCCACAGGAATGATATGGTCCACCCCAGGAACGACGCTATAAGACCCAAAGTACGGTCCTCCACTAGTAGCACATACACCCATTGATATAACCCACTTGGGATCAGCCATCTGTTCGTAAATACGCTTTATGGGAACCGCCATCTTCCAAGTTACTGTGCCAGCTATAATCATTAAATCAGCTTGGCGCGGTGACGCTCGAAATGCCTCCATGCCGAATCTACCAATGTCAAATCTTCCCATCGCAGTGGCCATCATTTCAAAAGCACAACACGCTAGCCCAAAGGCTACAGGCCATAAAGCAGATTTGCGACTCCAATTCACCAGAGCATCCACAGAAGTCACCACAACATTCCCTTTAAGGTCTTCAGGAACCTCAATAGAAGGGATATGTATCCTATCTTGGGAAGTCGCAATTAGATCATTGACCAATGTTCCTTCATGCAGGTCTACGTCCCACGTTCTATCGGATAAAGGTGATGATCCAGGGTCTATATTTAGCATTTCATCCCCTCCTCCATTCCAAGTCTTTTTTGCGCCATGCGTACATCAAACCAACAAGCAGAATCAAAACGAATATTCCCATTTCTATGAGAGCAAAGGTTTGAAGCTTGAGGAACTTCGTAGCCCACGGGTATAAAAAGACTACTTCCACATCAAAAATAACGAACAAAATTGCATACATATAGTATCGGAAATGAAATTGGTTCCATCGTCCACCAATTGTCTCCACCCCACACTCATATGCTTCGGACTTCACCTGAGTAGGGTTATTTGGACGAACGCCAAACTTAGACGCTATCCAAGAGATTAGTAACATTCCAGTCGGGACTATAACAGCTATTATGCCAAATATAGCAATTAGCCCGTACTGAAGGAAATAGTTCTCAAGCATGAAATAATTTACGACCTAGTTGAGAATGCGGACAGATTATAACATAGCAGTTAATAAGCCGGTAGTAAAATGTCAAACTATATTCACTAAAGTAGCTAACTTACTAGTCAACAGATAGAATGACACTATTCTGCGAAGCTCACACATGAGGAAATAATCAATTGAAAGAATCTGCAAACAATGGCCCTTTAGCAGGGCTTAAAGTACTAGATTTATCAATCATCGTTGCTGGCGGAACGGCTAGTAGCCTGATGGCCGATTTTGGCGCGGAAGTCGTAAAGATAGAACGACCTAAAACAGGGGATCCTCTACGTAACTGGGGGCCATTTTACAAAGACGTTTCATTGTGGTGGAAGGTACATTCCAGAAACAAAAAATCTATAACCCTAGATTTATCAAACCCCAAAGGCCAAAACTTGTTAAAAAAATTGGCGAATGAAGCGGATATTTTAATAGAAGGATTCCGACCGGGCACAATGGAAAATTGGGGTATAGGTCCAGATGAATTGCTAGCATCTAACCCAGATCTCATAATCGTTAGATACTCCGGATTTGGGCAAACAGGTCCCTATAAAGATCGCCCTGGCTTTGGAACTATTGCAGAATGCATGAGTGGTTATATCAGTATGACCGGATTCCCAGATTCACCACCTGTACTGCCTCCCATACCGTTAGCAGATGAAATTGCAGGAGTTTTTGGTGCAATGTCGAGCATGATGGCTTTGTACCACAGACAATCCAAGGCATCTTCAGGTCAGGATCACACAGGGCAAGTAATTGATGTCAGTCTGTTTGAACCCCTATTCCGACTATGCATACCTCATATCACAATGGCCAACTTATTAAATTTAGTCCGAGAACGAGTAGGTAACGATTTCCCAGATGCGGCTCCAAGGAGTCTCTACCAAACCCAAGACCAACAGTGGTTAGGTTTATCTGCCACATCCCAAAATACCTGGGAGAATCTTGCGAAAGCTATGGGAATGTCAGAGGTTCTAAGTGATGATAGATTTACAAACAACGCTTCCAGATTAGAAAACAAGGATGCCCTAAACGAGATACTCCAACAATATCTCGGAAACCTCAATCTCGAAAATATTATGGAAAACCTAATACCCGCCGGCGGAGTTGTAGGGCCAGTATATACTGCTGAGCAAATAATGAATGACCCACATTATGCTGCACGAGAAGATATCATAGAATTAGAAGATCCTGAATTAGGTAATACAAAGATGCTAGGTATAGTCCCAAAATTTAGCAAAACACCCGGCGCGGTAGATCATGCGGGTCCTACCATCGGGGAACATAACGTTAAAGTATATTCAGAGTGGCTCGGTCTAAGTACAGAAGATATATACGATCTGGAATCTGAAGCGACCATTTAAGAAACAAATGATCAAATTATTAATTGCTACACACAACCAGGGCAAACTTAATGAATATGGACAACTCCTATCCTCGATACCCGTGCAACTATTGTCATTGGACGACGTCGGTATAAATCAGGAAGTCGAGGAAACAGGACTATCATTTCACGAAAACTCATACCTGAAAGCTAAAAGTTACTCTACATTGAGTGGAATGATAACGCTGTCTGATGATTCAGGGTTACAAGTAGACTATCTCGGCGGCGACCCAGGAATATATTCGGCTCGTTATGGCGGTGAATTATGCAAGAATGATGCCGATAGAGTTGAATTGCTTCTTAACAATTTGCACGGAATCCCATGGCATGCTCGTACCGCCAGATTCACATGCGTGATTTCAATTTGTTTAGGGGAAAAGCTTCTGAGTTCAGTAGTTGGCTCAATATCAGGGATGATACAATATGAGCCACTCGGAAATAATGGATTCGGATATGATCCCATATTCTATCTGCCATCTTATCTAAAAACGATGTCTCAGCTTCAACAGGAAGAGAAAAATCTTCTGAGCCATAGGGCCGATGCTCTTAGAAAAATATCAGACATCCTACCAAATTTAGTTACTGAGCAGTAATAATTCGCGAATGCTTAAAGACACGTTTAATCGAAATTTGAAAGACCTTAGAATATCTGTAACAGACAGGTGCAATTTCAGATGCACTTATTGTATGCCTGCTGAGATATTTGGAGAAAGCTACGAATTTCTCCCAAAGGAAGAGATTCTTTCATTTGAAGAGATTAGTAGACTCGCATCTATATTTGTCGAATTAGGTGTCGAAAAAATACGGATCACTGGGGGTGAGCCCCTGATGCGTAATAATCTTCAACAGTTGGTGTTTCTCCTGAATGAGGTTCCTGGGATCAAAGATCTTACCCTGACGACTAATGGGTATCTATTAGACCAACAAGCAGAGGGCTTGAAGAAAGCGGGACTAAGTAGGATAACAGTAAGCCTAGATACCCTAGATGACGAATTATTTAAAAAAATGAATGGCCGCGGATTCGACACTAAACGAGTTCTTTCGGGAATTGAATCGGCTAATCAGGTTGGCTTATCACCTATAAAGATAAACTCTGTAGTGCAAAAAAATGTTAACGACCACACTATTGTTGACCTAGCTCGTCACTTCAAAGGAACAGGACACATAGTACGCTTCATTGAATATATGGATGTAGGAAATCTGAATGCGTGGAAACTCAATGAAGTAGTTCCAGCATCAGAGATACTTAGAAAAATAGACAGTGAATTACCTCTTGAGCCCTTATCACCAAATTATACCGGAGAAGTGGCAAGCAGATATAAATACAAAGACGGATCAGGTGAAATCGGAATCATATCATCCGTATCTCAACCCTTCTGTGGTCATTGCACCAGGGCTAGATTATCTACTGATGGACGATTATATACATGCCTATTTGGGGAAACAGGTCTTAATCTAAGAGACCCAATGCGCGATGGAGCAACACCTGAAGAATTAAAAGCGTTGATAACCACTTGCTGGGAAAAGCGAGACGACAAATATTCTGAATACAGAACTTTAAATAGTTCAGGACAGTCTAGCGCAAACAAAATAGAAATGTATCAAATCGGTGGATAAGAATATCTTACTAGAGTCATAATATGCCACGTAATCCGTCCAACAATGGTAGTGCTTTAGCCACAGAAGTATCCATACATGGTGCGTGCAAAGGCACTCGTGGAAGGGGTGGCTGGGCTGCAGTTATAAGCGATCAAGATGAGAGACACATCTTATCTGGCAATGACAGAGTCACGACTGCACAAAGAATGACATTACTGGCGGCCATTAGAGGGATAAAGCCTATCGACCCCAAAATGCCAACTGTCTTATACTCAAGTGATAGATATCTTTTAAACGCCATAAGAAATGGAAACTCACGAACGGCCAACTTAGACTTATGGACCCAACTTCAGAAAATTCTTGATGACAGAAACATAAGATACCAATTAGTTGCCCCGCCACGCCGAGCTCCTGGGATCGATATCGCTAAACGCATAGCCAATATGGAAGCGAACATTTATACGATAGAACAAACAAGTAGGCCAAATACGCGTAACGGCAATCGCTCCAAGCCTCCTCGAAGACCTAAAAGGAGTACTAAACGATGAGCAACCATGGAAAAGACAATGATCTGTCCCTTACTCATATAGATGAACAAGGCGCTGTTAATATGGTCGACGTTGGAAACAAACCAATAACTGACCGAGAAGCAATAGCGTGTGGGTATGTTGTAGTTCAACCGAAGACGATAGAGCTTATACAGCAAGGATTAATGAAAAAAGGCGACGTCATAACCATTGCACAGTTGGCAGGGATAATGGGAGCAAAGCAAACGTCAAATTTGATACCTTTGTGTCATCCGTTACCACTAAATAAAGTTGACGTGCAAATTGAAATACACCCCGCTGACAACAGGCTTCTTGTAACCGGCACAGCTTCTACTTCGTCTAAGACTGGAGTAGAAATGGAAGCTCTCACGGCAGTTTCAATAGCTTGCCTGACACTATACGACATGTGTAAGGCCGTAGATCACAAAATACAGATAGACCAAGTAAGATTGTTGCGAAAGACTGGGGGCCAAAGCGGAGATTTATTTTTAGAGTAAACAAAAAAGTACTCAACCATATAAACCCTTGCCCCTTTTAGGAATAACTCTTTTCCCCGACTTAGTCCTATTTCGCCGTAAATAGCATTCCTATTAACTATCTTTTCCTATTTGGCTAAAGACATTCACAGATGATTTAAGGAAGGCAACGAAGTTCTATTTCTTCCCTAGTGGCGAAATAACCTTGAACAATTGTAAACGTAAATGTACTATTAATACCGAGTCGAATTTGGCGTTTGGCCATAAGACTCCAAGTGGCAGCGTAGCTCAGGGGTTAGAGCGGGCGCTTCATAAGCGCTAGGTCACTGGTTCAAATCCAGTCGTTGCCACCAATATGTGAGCACGAATTTGGCATATATGCTGACTGCATCTCCCAGCCCTCTATTTTTTCACCACTTTTTTCACCACTAAGCGTCGGAAAACACGACATTTCCGTTATTTTCCCAATACTCATAGAGCTTATCCATTGCGGACTTAGTGATACGGCTACGAGATTAATCAAGACTCAGGTGGTGGTATCTGTTCTATATGGACACGCTCAACTCTAGGTAATTATTACATCTTTGTGAATGTATTCAGCGGTTGACAATAATGAGAATGAGACTTATTCTTATATAAATGAGAATGATTCTTATACAAGCAGTTGGCTGCTTAATTTTATGTAAGTTTTAAATAAGCAAACATAAATTCAAGTATGGGCAACTAAAAACATATAGCGAGGAGTAACTAAAATGAATCTGACAGCGTATAGCGTGAAATTAAAAAAGACAGTAGAAATTGCTGAACCCGAAATAGTTACCATGAAAAATGGCAGAAAGGCTGTTCGAGGAGTAGCCGCTGAAGACCCAACGCAAAAAGTATTTAGAATAATAGGCGACAATCAAGTGGCTGAGATAGAAAAGCAAATTAGTGAGAGATTGAAATAAATATCAACTATAAATAGTAAATCCCGCTGGGCAGGCAATTGCTTCTATAAGCATCCCATACGAATTGTTATTGGTCCTCCCCGATAACTTTCTGATATAACCTGCCCAGCACCTGCACTGCGAAACATTTTGCAAACCTATAAATCATCCTTCAGAGAGTGGGCTATGACGGGACTTGTTGCGTATAGGATATTCGATGAGGTGAAGACTAGGCAGATAGGTATTCTTCCGTACTTGAGGGAAGTATTCCCAGATTAAAGGAACACTCATGGAATTTGACAGCTTAATCGAGCACATTATGATTAACCCAGATGTACTTCAGGTTAAGGAAGACTACATGTATCTGTACCGTAGTCTAGAGGCAGAAGGTCTGTCTCAAAACACTGGTGATGGATTTAACATGGCGTTTGTTCTTCTAGATAGAGCTTACCAAATAATGTCATTGCGACCTATGCCACAAATAGTTACAGGTGAAGTGAAAGAGGACCCAGAGACTAGGAGTCGGTAAAAATTAAAACGCTACATAGGCATTTGAGCGCCTTCTAGATATGTCCCAGCACACCTGTTTTCAGCTTACACTGCATAGAATAGAGTCTAATTCTTAATATAACTTTATATTATCCAAGCATGCCTTTTCATAGAATTTTTCTTTTTTTGAGGAATACCTACTAAGTTAGAAAAAGCATCTCGAAATAGCACAACCGGGGGGGCGAAAGTCTGTCTTTAAAATAATCTCAGAAAGTCATCGTATTTGATAAATACTTGAATTACTTCAAGAAATACCAGAGCACCAAGTAGAACAATAATCCACACTAAAAGATTATTTGTTTTGTCATTCATACAACCCTCATATACTCCCTGAGATTGATATACAGCGTTTTAATTAACTGACAGGGTAATACCCTAACCATATAGGATTTATTCTGTGGCTTGGGTATTAGAGGGTTCTGATTTTCACCAGTTTCTTCACCGGTTGGTTTGCAGGTATCTGAACTATTGCGGACTTATATGTATAAGCTTTTGTGTTGGTTGAAGAGGGGCTGAGAGTCGGGGAATTTGCTTCATAAGCGCTAGGTCACTGGTTCAAATCCAGTCATTGCCACCAATATTGTGCAGCACCCCTAGAATTAGGCGTACGACGTCTAATCGTCGGACTCTAGTCTACCACCCAATTCACTCAAGAAATCCTCAATTTCGGGAGAGAGTGTCACTGTTGGCCCTGAAGCCTCTTCAGGTTTATCTTCAGAATCTAGCTGGGCATCGTAATAAGCTTCCATCTGCTCGATAAGTTGTTTCAGTTCATCGTTGCGTTCTACCGCTGAACTAAGTTCGCGATACTGTCTTTGTCCTCTTCTCATCGGGGCTAGATCTGATGGTATATTCCCATATACTGACGATAAAACTTCGATCATTCTCGAGGTTCCAGTATAGTCTTCCTCCAACTGGAGATATTGTGGAAGATGCACCATGAAATTGATAGCCTCTATCCCCATCTTCTCAATACCCTCAGACACGAGATTCATAATGGTAGTAGGCCCTTGATAGGTGCTTTGTCTGAGTTTGAAATTAGAAACTTCCTTAATTTGTGGGACTTCGCCTAACGAACCTGTAACCAGTAACGGCCTTGTATGGGGTACAGCATCGTACATGGCTCCCAAACGACAATACCGTTTTACCTTAAAATACTCGATTACTTCTAAGATAGAATCAGTATATTCCTCGCTGTTAGCGTGGGGCTCCATCAAATGCAAAAATAAATAATCATTACCATCTTCTGATGAAGCGTATTTGATGCTGCTATTAGGTACAGTGACTTCTCGTTTACCTTGAACTAACTTCATAGTTGGTCTATATCTAGTAAAGTCGAAAAACTTTCCGGGTTGAGTCAACTTCCCAAGCTCTTTAGATCCCATAAAGTGTTCAAGGCGGTTCAATGTAAGGGTGCCGACACTACCCACATCCACCCAGGGACGCACCATGGCAAATACATGAGGATCTTTTAACTCCGGAAGTTCATCAACTATTTCAAAAGCACCGATGTTCATAACGATATCTTGCCAGAATTAACTAACGGTTTCAAGACTTCTACGCATTAATAAGCGTAAAATTGGAAACTAATAATCCTTACGTAATATGTGCTAGACTCTTGTGATGCTCTACCATACCAACGGCTTATATAAGACCGTAAATACACAATATGAAGAACCTATAGGTCAACTCCGATGAGCACACCTATAGGTGATGGCGATTCACACGAACCACAATCTAGATTCGCAGGAATAACAGCGGCATTAAGATATCCGGATATCAGAACATTATTCATCTCCACATTCGCAAACCAATTTGGACAGGGCACTTCACATGTGATAATCGGCTGGCTTGTGTTGGATATGACAGGATCTGCGTTACTCGTTGGTGTCGCGTTTGCGGTTCGTTCAGCACCAAACCTGATTGTTGGGCTGGCAGCAGGCCCAATAACAGATCGATATGATCGACGCATACTCATGAAAATCGCCGTCATAGGACTTATGCTGACGGCTTTGACATTATCAGGTTTAGTTTATTTTGACATAATAACGATATCTAGCCTACTATGCGGCGTATTTTTTCTTGGTGCCTTCCAGGCTATGTATATGACAGCCAGGCAGGCTTATGTGTACGATATAGTAGGGGCAAACAGAGCTATTAGTGGACTAGCGCTGATCGGACTCGCGCAAAGAATAAGCCAGCTAATCGGGGCTCTTCTAGCGGGCACTACTATTCTGTACATAGGAGGCTCAGGGCCATTCCTCGCTATGGCCATTGGATACTTAATTGGCCTTACATGTATATTCCTGTTAGTAGAAGTAGGAGATTCAGCCCCTGACCGTCAAGAAACTATAGTAGAAAATTTAATTAACTACTTTAAGGCTCTCAGATCCAATCGATTATTACTGAGCCTTATGATTTCCACTGCTGGAGCTGAAATATTAGGGTTTTCCCATGCGGTGATCTTGCCAATACTCGCTCTTCAGGTCTTAGACGTAGGGCCAGAAGGACTTGGACTTTTAACTGCATCACGATTTGTTGGTGCAACCGTCGGAATCACGGGATTAGCGATAGCAGGGGATGTAAAGAGACCTGGAGCATTATTATTGGCAACAATGTTCTTTTTTGGAATTTCACAAATAGTATTGGGATATGCACAAACGTTCTGGGTTGCCGTAACATTAGTAGCCATAGTCAACATCATGGCCACAATGAGTGACGTACTACACCAATCTCTCCTACAATTAAGCGTATCAAATGAACAACGAGGACGAGCAATGGGATCCTGGATAATAGGGATTGGCACGGCGCCTATAGGGCAAAGCGAAGTTGGACTATTAGCAGGAGCAACTGATTCCAAGACTGCATTACTAATAAATGGAGCGTCACTCGCGATATTAGCGCTAATAATGGCTGTGTTATTACCTAAACTTCGAAAGTTGTGATTTCTAATACGACATACAATACTTACAAATAACTATAGATAGTGGAGCTGAATACTTATGGCCATCGATGGGCTCATTCCCAGAAAGACATTGTTCGGAAATCCTGACAAAGCATCCCCTCAAATTAGCCCGAACGGCGAACATATTACCTTTCTAGCGCCTGTGAATGGAATATTGAACATTTGGTTAGCCAAATCAAACGATCCTAATTCCGCAATGCCGATCACCGAAGATTCAGACAGGGGTATTCGATTTTACGGATGGACATATACCAATGAACATATTGCGTATATCCAAGATATTGGGGGAGATGAGAACTGGCATGTGTATGTTGTGAACATACACACCCACGAGACGAAAGATTTAACACCTTACGACGGTGTACAAGCAAGATTTCAAGAAATAAGCCCTAAGTTTCCGAATGAATTACTGCTGTCTCTTAACGATCGCGATCCTCAGTTGCACGATATATACAAAGTTAACCTGAATACAGGTGATAGAACACTATTGCAGAAAAACGATGGATTTGCCGGATATATAACAGACGACAATTTTGACGTTCGATTTGCTACCCGAGTAACAGAAGATGGCGGCAGCGAACTGATGGAGAAAGAATTAGATTCTTCTTGGAAGCCATTCATAAAAATAGGGATAGAAGACACATTAACTACTTCTCCTATAGGTTTTGACGACACAGGGACCATCTTGTACCTAGTGGATAGCCGTGACAGGGACACCGCAGCTCTTGTGTCATTAAATCTTAAAAATGGTGACACTACTCTTATTGCAGAAAACCCTCATGCAGATGTCAGCGACACTATGGTGGATCCAAATAATAAAAATATACAAGCGGTAGCGTTTACTCATGAGCGAAAGACATGGATATTCTTAGACGAGAATGTAAAGAAAGATCTTGAATACTTAGAAAGCATATCTCAGGGTGAAATTGAGATAGTGAGTCAATCATTTAATGACGAAATATGGATAGTCGCTTTCGTCTTAGACGACGGGCCTGTGCGTTTCTACAAATACAACAGACCAGAACAACAAGCCTCGTTCTTATTCACGAACCGCGATTCACTTACGGATCTCAATTTATCAACTATGCATTCCACGACCATAAAATCTCGGGACAATTTCGACCTAATAAGCTACTATACATTGCCCTCCGGATCCAGTGATGACAGCGGAATACCGGACTCCCCTTGCCCAACGGTATTGCTCGTCCATGGGGGACCTTGGCATAGAGATACATGGGGATATAGCGCACTACATCAGATGCTTTCCAATAGAGGTTACGCTGTCCTAAGCGTCAACTTCCGAGGATCAACCGGTTTTGGAAAAGCCTTCATAAATGCGGCCAACCTCGAATGGGGTAGGAATATGCACAATGACCTGATAGATGCAGTTAATTGGGCAATAGACAGTCAAATAGCTGACCCTTATAAAATCGCAATAATGGGTGGTAGTTATGGTGGGTACGCCACGTTGATCGGGTTAACTGCTACTCCGAACATATTCGCATGCGGTATAGACATAGTAGGACCATCTAACCTACTAACACTTATCAACTCAATCCCACCATACTGGCAACCGCAAATTGAATTATGGGCATCCAGGGTAGGCGATCATAGAACCGAACAGGGACGCAAACTACTATCAGAAAGATCTCCTCTAAATTACATTAACAATATAAATAAGCCGCTTCTCATAGGCCAAGGGGCAAATGATCCCAGAGTGAATCAAGCTGAATCCGACCAGATAGTAGATGCGATGAATGAAAATGGGATACCTGTAACCTACGTACTGTATCCAGACGAAGGCCATGGGTTCGTTAAACCTGAGAACAATCTTTCTTTCTTCGCAGTAGCAGAAGCATTTCTAAGCAAACATCTAAATGGCAGTTACGAACCTATAGATGATGATTTTGAGGGAGCATCAGTAACCGTACCGACTGGTGCGAGTGAGATACCAGGTTTAAAAGAAGCTCTGTAAAGGACAACCCACTGATCTACGATACTGCCATTTCGGTAGAACTCTCGCTGACTTTTATTAAACTGTAATTTTCTTTATTACTGGTCGATTGTATGGACGAGCCGGACAATAGGCCGATCTTGATCGTGCAGGGTCTCCCGCTACTAATACCAACATGTTACGAGGATCTCTGACTATAGGCACTGAAACATCTGGTTCATCAACATTTAACCATTTTGGCCAATAATAAGGGTCTCCTGCTTCCTGGTCTCGCCCGTACCTAAGCTGTTTGTATCTCTGGACGCGATCTAACGGAACCCTGGCGTTCTCATATAGATAAAATTGAACTTCCTCTTTACTCCATCCCTCTTGGGCAAGACCATGAGCAATAAGCGGGCTGATTACAACTACTGCATGGCCTCCATGGATGATGTTATGGTTTAAGTTAGACATAGAATCTGCCAATATCCATAAGGGAAATTCCATACTCCCGGATCCTCCTGGATTGTTTCCTCTCGGAGCATCTGCTGCATAAACCATTACACAGCTATCAGATTCGGAATAGCCAAACTCTGTATGGAGGGAAGGCCACGGGGTATCTATATCTACACCTACACAATATGAATACTTCGCAGGGGACCCCAATGTAGATTTGTCACCAGAATCTGGATACCCTCCACCGAGGTTGATCAGTATTAAGCGTAACGAACGGCCAATAGTAGCGTTAGCTCTAGTACCGGGACCGAACAAACTCGCACCGTGATTAATACCAATCTCCTGAACCACCGGGCCACACACAATAACCATAGGTGCAGCTGGATCACTGGTCGCCTGAAGACCTTGCACATCAAATTCTTCATCCAACAAGGCTTCAACAGCAGCTAGTACTACCGGCATATATTCTGGTTTGCATCCTGCCATAACCGCATTAGTAGCGACCATTTCTACTGTAGCAACACCGTTACGTGGAGGGACAACACCCAGCACTTCGTACGGATCTCGACCAGAAGCATTTATCATATTCGATACAGAAACTTCGGTTGGAGGGACAATAGGAAATCCGTCAGTCCAACCATTTTCATAGTACTGTTCTATCGTATCTATTACACCTTGAGAAGTGTTCACACCCGAAACGATCTTTCCCTTAGAGCCGTGTATCATAATCAAGCCTCTTAATGCCGTTCTAAGATTTGTTATATACGAAATTAACTAACAAGATAGCTTTGTCAGGCTACTACATACCAATTACGGCTTTTATTATTTCTGGCGCCGCTTCCGAAGCTTTTTCTCCGGCCAAATCGGCGCCTCCCAAAGGGTGAGATATTACCACTACAGGAAGATCATCCAGATTCATCGACCGTCTAATAGAGTACGCAAGTCGCACAAAACTGGTAGTTGCCACTACCACGGCCGGCTTACCTGTCTCTTCAAATCTGATTCCATCGAGCATACTGCCCGACGTACATGACCCTCAAAGACAAACACCCGCTACCATAAAATCAGATCTATCCGACATTTCTTGTATTAATTCCTTCGTTGCTGGCTTCGTTGACGTAAATTTACTTTCTAGAATGACATTAGAAACACCATACTCAGACTGTAATATTTCTGCCAGAGATTGGAAAAAGAAACTGGATGTATCATTCGCATTGTCTAACAAGGCTACTGTCGTCCCTTCCACGGAACTAATCCGAGCAGCCATTTGTCGCTCATCCACTTGGACTTGGCCCGTGGGATCCAAATATGAAACCACATTTGTAGAAATCTCAGGAATTACAGCTGTTTGCATCGATAAACCTCCCGAGTCATATACGTTAGATTATTCCCAATAGTTACAGCCTATCTTAACAGAAGCATTAAAGCGGAACACTTGATCCAGATTAGTACAAGTGCCACTCTTCGCCTAACTTAACTCCCGTTATAATTACTCAACCAGTGCGAAGCAATCTCATCTCTTCGAGCGAACCATACGTCTGGGAAACCACTAGCGTACTCCAAAAATCTTTGAACAGCTCTTGACCTAGCAGGTCTGCCAGTAATTCTACAATGCAGACCAACTGACATCATTTTTGGAGATGATTGCCCTTCTTCATACAGGCAATCAAACGTATCTTTAAGATATTCGAAAAAGTCATTTACACTGACTAGGCCACCACGCCAGAATCTGGCATCATTCGTCTCAAAGCTATAAGGTATTACTAACCACGGAGCTTCATTTACTCTAACAAAATACGGAAGATCATCATTCATAGACAAACTGTCATAAATGAAACCCTGTTCTCCTGCAACCAATTCTCGAGTGTTAAGACTTGGTCCATAGCGAGTAAACCAGCCAACCGGACGGACTCCTGTAGTACGTTCAAGTGACTCAACTGTTCTTCTTATAGAATCTAACTCCGAATCACGGTCCATTGAATGATATTCTTGCCACCGATATCCATGACCACAAATTTCATGTCCTCTCTCTACAATTGCCCGGGCCACTTCAGGATTACGTTCAAGAGCTACTGCACAACAATAAAACGTTGTTTTTACACCATATCTCTCAAACAAGTTTAGCAATCTCCAAACACCAACACGGCTCCCATATTCGAAAAATGATTCATTAAACAAATCACGTTGATCTAGAGGAACGGGTGATGGAACTTCGTTATTAGTCTCATGATGGGTATCCCCATCAAGCAATGAATATTCAGACCCTTCTTCATAGTTCACTACTACAGATATTGCTATTCTTGCTTTATTGGGCCATACAATATCCGGAGGATTCTCACCATATCCGATAAAGTCTCTACTTTCCATTATTTCTCCTACAATCAGGGATGACATGGCAGATTATATGGTGATACCACTAAAATTTGAAGGGATTCATTTGACATCAAGTACGGCCGAGATATAATCAAGCATTGAATTTGTACTCTCAGAATAAAAGGAGTCATCAATGGCGCAGGTAGAATCAGCTAACCTCAATCCTGAGACAGTATTAGCGGAAATGAAGAAAAACGGTGTAACTCACGTGGTTTGGCTACCCGACAGTGAAACGAACTGGTTATACATGCTCATGAAGAATGATCCAGAATTAGACCTAATTCCGGTCAGCAGAGAAGGTCAAGCTTTCTCGGTAGCTGCGGGATTATCTGTGGGAGGCAAAAATCCTATCATACTGATTCAAAACACAGGAATGATGGAGTCCGGAGATTCATTACGGGGTTGGTGCCTAGGCATGAACATACCGGTGGTCATGATGGTGGGATATAGAGGTTACACCCGGCATGGTGTCAATTCAGATACAGCAGCCACATATACAGAAAGATTCTTGAACGCCTTTGGCATACAGTATTATCTCGTCGAGAATGACTCAGACGCGGAAAGAATATCAGTTGCTTTTGAAGAAGCTCAAGCAACCAAAAGGCCAGTCGCTATATTAGTTGGTGACGAATACCACGGTTTCCATTAGAAATACTAAGCTAACAATTGAAAACAGGAGCAAATATGTTTCAAACAGCAGACATGCTAAATATATTTCAGAAATATCGAGGCGATGCGGTCGTAATACCAGGTAGAGGAGGCCGACATTGGATTGATATCAGCACTAATGAAAAACGTGACATTCCCCTCGGCGACCCAGCAATGGGTGGCCACGCCTCGTTTGGAATGGGTTTAGCATTAGCTCAACCAGACCAGAAAGTAGTATTGTTCGACTCTGAAGGCGATGTCTTGATGAATTTAGGAGCCCTAGTAACAATCGCGGAAAAAGCTCCAGAGAATTTTTATCATTTCATGCTGGACAACGAATGCTATGCAACAACAGGCGGCCAGCCAGTACCGAACGCACAGAACGTAGCATACGACGTCATAGCTAAGGGGGCTGGATACACTAGGACTTACGCATTCGATAACCTAGAAGATTTCTCTAACAATATAGAGGAAATCCTCAGTCAACCGGGTCCGGTATTTGTAGCTATGAAAGTCTTCCCTCATATAGAAAATGAGCCGATCGGTGCCCGAAGACGCTGGCAAACCCGTAGTAGAGATCAAGTCATCGAAGATGTACAGCAGCAGATGGGTGTCAGCAGTTCGTAAAATCCTAAGTCAGAGCGTAGAACATGGAATACATCAAGAAACAACAATTTAAATCTAGACGCACTTCACTGATGAGCCAGATACCAGAAGGAGCCATCATAATTGGTGCATCTCATAATTCACCTAGAAACAACGATGTAGACTATGAATTCAGGCAGAATTCTACGTTCTGGTATCTCACTGGATTCGATGAGCCTGATGCCGTACTAGTTCTGAGACCACATCACGAAGATCAATGCGTTATTTTTGTTAATCCGTATGACCCACAATTTGAGATCTGGGTAGGAGCTCGTCTTGGTGTCGACGCAGCTCCTGAAAATCTAGACATTGATGGCGCGTACCCTATATCAGAACTTAACGATCAGTTGCCTCGCCTACTTGAGGACATTGAAACGGTACATTATTCAATTGGGAGCGACTCCAAATTAGACGACCTAATGATGAACCTAGTCCAAAACCGCAGGGGGTTATCCCAGCGAGGTGGCGTACACTTGCTCCGCATAGAAGATCCGAAGCCTGCTATCGACCGAATGCGTCTCATTAAATCTAAACCTGAGATAGAGTTAGTTCAATCTGCGATAGATGTTACCAAAGTTGGCTTTGAAAATGCCATGAGAGCTACAAAACCTGGCGCTTTTGAATATCAGGTCCAAGCAGAGATGGAATCGCATTTCAGAAAATTAGGTTCAGTCAGAAACGGATATCCCTCGATAGTAGCGTCTGGAACCAATTCGTGCATCCTGCATTACATAAACAACCGTGAACAGTTAAAAGACGGGGACCTTCTCCTGATAGATGCGGGAGCCGAATACGATTACTACACTGCAGATATAACAAGAACCTGGCCAGTAAACGGAAAATTCACACCAGCTCAGAAAGAAGTATACGAAATCGTGTTAGCCTCACAATCCGCTGGGATAAAGGCCATATTACCTGGAATCGAATTTAACGAAGTCCACATAGCCTCTCTTAGAGTATTGGTGCAAGGCCTGATAGATTTAGGTGCATTAGAGGGTGACATTGATGGCCTCATAGAATCTCGAGCCTACCTACCGTATTACATGCATGGCACATCCCATTGGTTAGGACTAGACGTGCATGACGCAGGACCTTACAGAAACGAAGACCATTCAATTAGTTTAGAACAGGGTATGGTGTTCACTGTAGAGCCCGGACTATATTTTGGAAATCAGGCTACAGAATCCCCTGAAAATCTAAAAGGCATCGGTATCAGGATAGAAGACAACGTGGCAGTAACAACTGACGGGTATTCAGTATTATCCGACTCCATATTATCTTCTGTTTCGGACATAGAAGAACTAGTCGGAAGTGTATAAGTAAGAACTATCCTACGAGACACCGTGATGTCTCTTGAGTAAACCCGAATCCCCTAGCTATATCAACGTTGGTTCAGCTGCATAATGTGGCATCACTTCGCTGACAAATAGTTCTAGAGACTGCATAGCCTGCTCGTTAGTCAAACTCCCCCATTGGAAAGAACAGACAAAATAATTAGCCCCGGTACTCATGTATTCGTCCATATATTCCCTGATGGATGCTGGAGACCCTGCTATTACCCCGAATCCGGCTCCTTTATTCGGAATTCCCCCTAATCCACCTGGTGCCTGCCTACGTCTTTCCTGTTCTTCTGTTCTTTGCGTCATAGCCCAATACAAATCGCGACGTGCTTCCCTGTCAGGAGCGCTAGCTGGCCTCATTTGGTCGTTAGGAACTAAGAACTGGGTAAGCCCACGACTTTCAGCTTCCAGTCTCCGAGGAGTGCCAAGGTTCCAAGTGTAGTCCTCCCATGCTGGCTCGCCGATGGCCAGAGCTTCTTTATCTGTTTCAGCTACCACGATGTGATTAACGAGACTTATCTTAGGCTCCCTACCCTGAGGGGTTAATGCCCCTACTCCCTGATACTCTTCCCAAAGTTCTTTATATCTTTTCACATTAGCTTCAAAACTATCCAATGATCCAACGATAATGGTGTTCATCCCTTCCATAGCTGCCGTCTCAACGTTCCTCATATACCAAAAATCAGGATGAGGCGCTTGTTTTGGTCGAAGCCGCATTGGAAGTTTGTCAAAGTTATAGAACTGTCCATTGAACGTTAATTCGTCAGTACTCAAACCTTGTCTTACTGCACTAAGTACTTCTTCATATCTGCCCTGGTTTGAATCCACATCGGATTCCTGACCCCAAAAGTATGCTTCAAGAACGCCACCTCGGCCGACGCCAATCTCAACGCGCCCGTCAGTCAGATTGTCCAACATACAGATCTCTTCGATGAGCCTTATAGGATGATGTAAGGGAAGCACATATATGCAGGCACCTAGATGTATACGCTTCGTCCTTTGCGAGGCAGCTGCCAAAAACACATTTTGAGACGGTGCCATACTATGAACCGCAGGTGTATGGTGTTCTGCTAGATGATACGCATAGAACCCAGCTTCATCCAATCGCTCTAGTTGATGTAGTCTCATTTTATAGGTCTCATCTAAGGTCGACCCGGGAACCGGTTCTATATGGTCAAAAACTCCAAATTCGAGAGGCATAAATATTCTTCCTTATAAAATTACAATGTTATTAGTCGACACTCAAATGTCTTTATGAAGTCTAGGGACTTTAATGCGGGCATGTCAACAACACCCAAGCAGATAATTCTACCACCAATGTATGTCATCTAAAGACTCTTTACCCTGTAGAGCCGCCTCCCAGGGACTAGCCGGCAAATACTTCCACCCTCCGTCGGAAAACATTATAAGAATATTTGCTTGCTCTTTGTTCTCGGCTATTCTTAGAGCTACATGCAAACCCGCACCAGCCGATACACCCGCCAAAATACCTTCCTTGTCCGTGATTAAACGCGCGAATGATATCGCTGTCGCACTGTCTACTAAAAATCTCCCATCTAGCATAGCAAGATCAACTAGCGGAGGCACATAACCTTCAGACATACTTCTCAGACCCTGTAGAGACTCTCCTAACTTTGGTTCAATCCCAACAACCTCAATCTCAGGATTAACCTCTCTTAAACGACGACTAAGACCAGTTATAGTCCCTCCTGTACCGATTCCGGCTACTAAAACATCAACGTTAATTCCAGCATCTATTATCTCTTGGGCCGTCTTTTTGTAGTGCGTCATGAGATTGATCTCATTATCAAACTGTCCCAGATAATGGCAGTTGGGCTTAGAAGCGATATCTTTGGCGATATCTATAGCACCTTTCATTCCAGCAATTGGCTCGCACCAAGTGATAGTCGCTCCATAAAGCTCCAGAAGGTCGCCTATGCTAGGAGCCACTTCACCCGGTATTACAACTTCAACACGATATCCTTTCTGTTTTGCGACCAGTGCCAAAGCTATTGCAGTATTACCACTACTAGCTTCAACAATCGTATCTCCTTGCTTGATTTCACCTTTCGCCTCAGCATCCTCAACCATGGCCAGAACAATCCGATCCTTAATGCTTCCACTCGGGTTCTGACCTTCGAGTTTCGCGAATATACGTACACCCGGTTTCGGATTAAACCGAACCAACTCTACGATAGGGGTATTCCCTACTAAGTCCAAAACACCCGATACTTTCATTATTCATTCCTTTCTGCCACTATTATAATAACGTCCCAGCAGATATATAACTTACAAAACATATATTTATACGATAGTGATATTCTATCAATTTCCTGACTTATTCTTTGCAGATTGACCATACCCCATAGGCAAAGTCGTCGAAACTTGTGTAAAATCATATAAAAGTTGCAAGACAATATAGACCTATTGCCTGTAGTATATGAACGACACGACACAAATGGCTATTTACTCAGGGAAGGAGACTATGACCCCACAAAGAGTACGTAAAACAAAACTCATGAAAGGCGTTGAAGAAAAATTCCAGCGCCCATTGGAAACTCTCTTGCCTGACATGGTGAACGAGCACGGGTTAAGCCACGCTGCTTCAGAACTCGGAGTAAGTGCAGCTACTCTAAGCTATTGGATGCTCAAGCTTGGAATTAGGTATAGGCGAGTAGCAGTAACAGCTGACGAGACTATAGAGGTCAAACGACCCGGGTAATTTTGCCATCACCTACTTTTGCGCCTTCCCCAACGTATATACGATTACTGGATCATTAATGGTCGGGGTGGCGGGATTTGAACCCACGACCTCTTCGTCCCGAACGAAGCGCGCTACCCCTGCGCTACACCCCGATAATATAAAACGAAGACTCCTGAACCATACCAACTCGGCTCAGAAGTCTTCTTGTTACCTAACTAGAATAACTCAGTAGGAACAGCGATCCCTTCAAAATCCTTTTCAGTAAGCGGATCTATGGGGGTCAATCCCATCATGCCCATATATGCATACAACTGCTTAATGTGATGGACTGAATGTCCTAGCCCAAGATCCATCATTTCCCAAGCAGTCTTGTTACCCATATACGTATCCAGAACTTTCTCTAAATCGATTGAAGCATCTCCATCAAGAGAGGCCTTGACCCGCTTGAGCACGTCCTCGCAATATTGAGCTACTTCCTCAAAACCAACATCTCCCAAGATGTCTTCTACAGTTCTACCCCTATCATAATTTGAATATACGCCGACATTGTAAGCATTCATTGCTCTATCGGGTCGATCAGACAAATGAAAACAAAATTGACCAAGTGTGCGCTGCCGCTCAGGTGATTCCCAGTCCCAACGATCCGCTGGGATTTGTCGGAATGTTTTAGCAGCTGCAACTAGAACAATCTCGTATTTTTCTAACATAGTAGAAACATCCGCTACAGGTATGTCTCCACTCAAATCGAATAGCTTTGCCAGTTCCTGAGGATTAAAGCCGATGACTACTTTATCGTCTAGTATTGTAACGGGCACCGATTTTATCCCACGAGCCAATAACTCGTCCATGGACTGCTTATCGTGTTCCACATCACCATCTTCGTATTCTATCCCTTGCGACGAAAGAAACTCTTTCGTTCTTCCACAAGTGAATCAACCAGGGCGATAATAAACTTTAGGCTTAGCCATACAGTCCTCCGTTAATATCTATGTAATTCACAAACCAATTACACTATAGACGTTGCCCATAACAGTTACAAGCCGATCCGCCGTACGTCAATCGACTGAGCGTCCAGCTTAACGGTTCATAGCTTCTCTCAGGGCCTTATAATCAGATCCCATGAATGAAACTCCTGAAGTGCTATATTATCAATCAAGCACCTCATAGCTTGAAATACATTTTCAGCATTTATCCGGACATAGCCTGCAAACTGTCTCTGAAAACCCTTAATCTCTCAAGTATATTTTTGAATCGTCCCACCCATTCATCCCCAAGAGAACGTGATGACATAGAAATCTGATGAAGTCCTACTGACGCAGACGGACCTAGAGCTTTTTGCAAAGGTGCTCTAGCACTACCAACAGGATTTCTCAGTCGAGCAGTTACATTGCCCTCACTTTGCACTATAGATTCGATATCAACCGAAGCGGCCAGAGCCCTAAGATCAACCAGTTCCAACAGATTAACGACCGTCTCTGGCGGTGCTCCAAATCTGTCAGTGAGTTCTTCCTCTATCTGGTCAAGTTCATTTCTATCTAGTATCCGTCCAAGACGTTGGTACAATCCAAGTCGTGTCGGAAGATGAGAGACGTATTCTTCCGGGATTGTGGATGGGATGTCGACATCCATTCTTGGTAAGTCACCAACAGAAACCTGAGTATCTTCGAGACCATTCTCCTTCTCATTCGACAATAGTAGAACAGCTTCTTCAAGCAATTGGCTATATAATGAAAGACCCACCGAATGTATTTGACCACTTTGAGCTGAACCTAACAGGTTACCAGCTCCACGAATCTCCATATCCCTCATAGATATCCGAAACCCTGAACCTAACTCTGACGCCTCTAATATTGCTTCAACACGTTGCTCTGCTGTTTCTGTGACTCTTCTGCCAGCCGGCATCAAGAGATATGCATATGCTCTATGTTCTCCTCTACCGACCCGTCCTCGTAATTGATAAAGCTGGGACAGCCCAAAGCGGTCAGCTCGGTCTATTAGCAAGGTATTCACATTGGGCATGTCTATACCTGATTCAATGATGGTAGTACAAACTAAAACATCAGCCCTATAGTTACCAAAATCTGTCATGACGGTCTCAAGATCATCCTCATTCATCTGCCCGTGACCAACCACAATACGGGCTTCAGGAACTAATTCGGACAACTCAGCAGCTTTTTGATCTATTGTCCTCACTCTGTTATGCAGGAAAAATACTTGGCCCCCACGTTCTAACTCCCTTAAGATCGCTTCTTTAATGATGTCCTCACTATATTCAGACACAAACGTTTTTACTGGCAATCGAGCTTCTGGTGGTGTCCGAATAATACTCATGTCCCTTATACCCGCAAGAGCCATATGGAGAGTCCTCGGTATAGGGGTTGCGCTTAAAGTTAGAACATCCACTTCTTTACGCAAAGCCTTAAATTTTTCTTTATGAGACACACCAAATCTTTGTTCCTCATCCACTACTACTAAACCTAGATTCTTGAAGCGCACATCTTTTTGGAGTAGTCGATGTGTTCCGATAACAATGTCGACTTCTCCAGAATCCATACGTGCAATCACATCTTCCTGTTCTTTACCGGTTCGGAACCTACTTAAAACTTCCACATTGACCGGATACGGGCTTAACCGCTCAGACAACGTAGCATAATGTTGCTGTGCTAGGACCGTAGTCGGTACTAACACTGCAACTTGCATTCCTTCTGATACAGTCTTAAAGGCAGCTCGTAGTGCGACCTCGGTTTTACCATATCCAACATCACCACAAATCAGGCGATCCATGGGGCGTGATTGCTGCATATCACTCTTAACCTGATCTATCGCTTCTAATTGATCAGGTGTTTCCTGAAATGGGAAGGAGTCCTCTAATTCCGATTGCCACACCGTATCATCTGTGAATCTGTGTCCTACCGCCATTTTCCTTTCTGCGTATAACTGGATCAATTCCTGTGCAATCTCTCTTGTCGATTCGCGGACTCGTTCTTTTACCCTAGCCCACTCTGCAGTGCCTAAACGAGTTAAGTTAGGCGTTTGGTCTTGTGATCCGATATATGAACTTACTCGATCCAATTGATCCGTTGGAACATATAATTTGTCAGAGTCCGCGTACTCTAAAACCAGGTACTCTTTCTGTGCTGACTCGTCGCCCATGTTAGTCATACCGGCAAATCTCGCAACCCCATGGTCTATATGAACAACATAGGTCCCAGGTATCAAATCAGCTAAAGCAATATGATTTTCATTTGACGTATGTCTAACCACACGTCGATTACTCGTACGCTTGGAGGTGCCAAAAAGCTCATAATCAGTCAACAGGATCAGGTTTGCTTGCGATGATATTTGCTTCCAGGGAGCTTTCCATCCTTCGCTTAAACTCCCATTCATCAGATAAATTTGTCCCGCCTCAATAGTCCGTTCGGTGTCTAAATGTTCGTAATTAGTGGTTACTACCCCTGAATCACTAAGAATCTCCTTTATCCTTCCAGACGAATGTTGGCTGACTATAAAGATCGCACTACCTAGTTTCTGTTCGGCATTCAGATAATCTGTTAGATCATCCATCCTTCCATAAAATTGACCGGCATCCGCAAACAATTCATCAACTTCGCCTGACAAAATACTCTGCACATTGAGTTTGTGACCTGGCCAAGAATCTACGGATTTCGAGACAGTAGACCAATCCAAATAGGGAGCTGGAAAATTCCCGGGTAATTCTCCTCTCCCTTCTCGACTTTCCCTCATACGCGCATATTTTTCTTGTACGTCATATGTTTCGGATTCCACTTGAGATTCTCTATCTACTACCAACAGTCCATTAGTGGGCAAGTAATCCAGAATACTACTTCGATTAACTAATCCATTGTATAAATGCAAGGTTTCTATATCTGATTCCGAAAATAACGAGACCAAATCATCTTCGATTCTATCTCTGGTATCTTGGTTACATCTATCAAATTGCAGGCGAGCTATAGCTGCATCTATCTCTAATCGATCAGTTAGACTAGGCAACTGTTCTTTCGCAGGTATAACTGTAAATAAAGTCACATTCCTGCTTGACCTCTGAGATATGGGATCGAACTCACGTATGGTATCTACTTCGTCGTCAAACAATTCAATTCTAATTGGAAGACTATGATTAACTGGAAAAATATCCAGTATCCCACCTCTATGACTAAATTCTCCAGGAGATTCAACTAACGGTTGGTTTCGATACCCGAGACTCACCCAATATTGCAGTAAGTCTTCTACTTTTGGTATACGTTCACCGACTTTCAAACTCTTTCCATAGGGGCTACGAGACAACACACTTGATAAGAATTCGGGGGAGAAAACACTCCTTAACACAGCTACAACCGGAGCTATAACAATCGGTTGTTGAACTATTTCTTCATGACTAGATTCCCACAGAGCTGACAAAGCAGATAAGCGTTCATGACTAGTAGTCAAATCAACTGCCAATCTTTCAAAAGGCAGAACATCCGAAGACGGGAATATATGGATCGGATACGAATCACCTAGATACGTCAGCAACTGATCATGCAACCGGCGGGCATCTTCAGGTCTCGGTGTCAAAATCAGGGTTGGCAGGCCCGTTCGTTTATAAGCAGCGGCAATGTAAGCTGTTCGAGCCCCGTTCCGCACAGTAACCTTTTCTTTGGACGGTGCTACCGGAACATCGCTATCCCAGATATGGCTAGAGAGAGATTCCAATATTTCGTCAAGGGGCATTTAAAGGTCACCTTACAGAATATGCAACAATTATCGTAGCACACGACTAAGGGGCTGGAATTATCCAGTCCCCTGACAATTCTATTGATAAGTTGCCCACACTACAAGTGGACAACACACGAAATAACAGCACAAATCATCTATAAATCCTCTTCGGTCCACTTCTTAATAGATAATAAATCCCATGCTATAATTGCTTCCGAACCCCTAGTCAACATTACAAGTCTTGCGAGATCGACTGTAAATCTCCACATCAGACGACGTGCTAGAAAAATATGTCTACTCCTTATAGTACCTCTTCATATAACAGAATTGTCGTCAAGATCGGAACTAGCGTTCTTAGCGGTAATACATCTAACAATAGTTTAGATGGCCCAACAATGGCGAAATTGGTAAGACAAATTACGACTGCCATCGAAAAATACCACTCTCAGGTTTTGATTGTAACTTCTGGAGCAATCGCTGCTGGAAGAGCTGCTATAGGTTCAAAAATCGATCAATATGCCAACAAAGATATAATTAGCCGGCAAGTATACGCTGCTGTTGGCCAAGGAGAGTTGTTCCATCAGTACCAGAATCTTTTTGATGAACGAGGCGTTAAGGTGGCCCAGACGCTGCTAACTACCAATGACTTATCCCACAGGCAATCATATCTTAATATTAGGAATACATTATTAGCTCTTTTAGATATTGGTGTAGTTCCAATAATCAATGAGAATGACGTTGTGGCGGTAGATGAAATAGGCGAAGTATTCGGAGACAATGACCGATTATCTGCCTTGGTTTCTAACCTAGTTGACGCAGATCTGCTATTAATACTAACAGACACTGATGGTCTATATACCGCAGATCCTAGAACAAACCCAAATGCGAATCTGATATCGGATGTAAAAACATTTGACGATTCCATATTATCCGCTGCAGGTGAACACACTAATCCCTGGGCAAGAGGCGGCATGCCAACCAAAATCGAGGCGGCCCAATTAGTTACCACATCCGGTATTCCAATGATAATGTGTCATGGGCATCAAGATGATGCGATATTAAAAGCACTCAACAATGAAAACATCGGAACTAAATTCCACCCTGCAACCGAGAAACTTGAAGCACGAAAAAGATGGCTATTGAGTATGATGGGAGATACAGATTCTGGAGCCATCATCATTGATAACGGAGCTAATCTAGCTCTAAAGCAGCATGGAGTAAGCCTTCTGCCTGCAGGAGTTCTAAATGTAAACGGCACCTTCGAGCGAGGTGACATAGTTTATGTGTTAGATTCCCAAAAAGACAAAATCGCTTGTGGTATAAGCAACTATAACTCTGATGACATACTTAGAATTAAAGGAATTAAATCCGATCAAATCCAAGAAGTGCTTGGATACGACTACGGCCAAGAGGTCGTACACAGAAACAATTTAGTGCTCATCTAACTGAGCATATACAAAAAGGAGACCCCGTTGAAATGGCTGAACTGGTAGACAAAACCCATTTGATCCGGATGGCTGAGGAATCTAAATCTGCCTTTCGAATACTGTCAAATTCTAGTAATGAAACAAGAAACTTAGTCCTAGAATCCCTAGCAGATCGTCTGGCCAACAATAATGCAGCAATATTAGAAGCAAACCAGGAGGACTATAGCATAGCTAAAACTAACGGCATGTCCGAAGCTTTGCTGGATCGACTCCTCATTAATAATGCGCGATTACAAGATATAGCGAGAGATCTGAGCAACATAATTCAACTAGATGATCCTATAGGAGAAACGATAGAAACACGTCATATGGACAATGGCTTATCACTAGAAAAACGTCGCGTCCCTTTGGGAGTTATCGCTAGCATTTACGAAAGCAGACCCAATGTAACAGTGGACATATCTGCTTTATGTGTTAAATCTGGAAACACCTGCTTGATGCGGGGCGGCTCAGAAAGCATAAACTCGAACCTTGCATTAGTCGATACTATCCACTCGTCCCTATTAGACGCTGGATTACCGACAAGCGCGGTGCAATACATTTCCAATCCAGACCGTGCTTTAGTTACGGAACTACTCGGTTTGAAGAATCACGTTGATCTACTAATTCCCAGAGGAGGGGAATCTCTCATACGTTTTGTATCTGACAATGCGTCTATGCCGGTTGTAACAGGAGGAATTGGGGTATGCCATACTTATGTCGACGATAGCGCGGATTTGGATATGGCTCGAGCAATTATAGTAAACGCTAAAGTTCAAAGACCCACTGTGTGCAATGCACTAGACACTATCCTGGTACATTCCAATATTGCCTCACAACTACTGCCCCTGCTGGCAAAAGACTTATCAGAGTATCAAGTGGAACTGCACTGCGATCCATCGTCCCTAGAGATTTTAAATCCTGAGATAACTGGCATAATTCTCAAGGAAGCAATGGAAGATGATTGGGGTAAAGAATTTCTATCATTGGTCGCCGCTGTAAAAATCGTTGATTCTGTTGAGTCTGCGATAGATCATATAGCTACATACGGGTCAGGTCATTCAGACGCGATAGTCACTGAAGATACTGAATCTGCTGCTCGTTTCCTCAATGAAGTGGATTCGTGTGCGGTGTATTTAAATGCCAGTACTCGGTTTACCGACGGCGCTGAGTTTGGGATGGGGGCAGAGGTGGGTATAAGCACACAAAAATTTCACGCTCGTGGACCAATGGGACTTCGCGAACTTACGTCCTACAAATGGCTTGTTAGAGGGACCGGACAGATCCGAAGCTAATTAAAATCAATCTGCTAGTATATCTAATTTATACGGTGATAATCACAGAATGTTAATTGATAGCCATTGCCACATATTCCCGCCAGATTTCATTAACAGACAAAGTGAATTGCGTGCTGCTGACTCAACATTTTCTAATTTATTCCCACAGAGCGGATACAAGTTCGCACAGATAGAAGATTTGCTGGCATCTATGTCGCAAAATGGCATCGATAAATCTATAGTTATGGGTATGGGCTGGGTAAACATCGATTTAGCGAGGGAATGCAATAGATACATAGCTGACATAGTGTCAAAATATCCTGACAAGCTAATAGGATATTGTTCTGTAAATCCTCTATGGGGAAATGAAGCGATATCAGAAATACAGGAGTGCTATAGCTTAGGATTAAGAGGTATCGGGGAGCTACACCCGGATACACAAGAATTTGATATAGCCAGTTTTGACAGCATTGGACCCATAATGGATGAAGCACATAAATTAGCAATGCCAATTGTAGTACACTGCTCAGAACCTGTTGGCCACTTATATCCTGGAAAAGGGGTTACAACCCCCGATAAAATTTGGAGCTTTATAAACAATTTCACTGATAACGTCATAATCTGTGCACATCTTGGAGGCGGCCTTCCCCTATATGGATTCATGCCTGAAGTCTTGAAATCTCTGAAGAATGTTTATTTCGATACGGCGGCCACCCCGTACCTGTATGAAAGCAATATATTCCCTGTCATTAAGAATATAATCGGTAGTGGAAAAATCATTTTTGGCTCAGACTATCCACTGCTAGATCCTTCAAAAGCAATCTCACATATAGAATCATCAGAAATAAACGTGGACGACCTAAACAAAATCCTCGGAACTAATATATCTGACATTCTTGGCATAGAATAATTTTATGAACTCCAATGAACCTTTCACAATTGAAGGGATCGAAACTCTACCAGATTATCTGAAACACGGCTTAGACATCGTTTTTGTAGGTCTAAATCCATCACCTCACTCAATCAGGATTGGACATTACTACGGCAATCCGCGTAATCGGTTTTGGAAAGCTCTCAACTTATCAGGGATTATAGATACGGAGTTATCCACTGAAACGGATTATAAAGCTATAGATTACGGGATAGGATTTACTGACCTAGTCAAACGTCCCACTCCACAAGTAAAGGACTTAACGGCAAAAGATTTCCAAAAATGGGTACCACGAGCAAACCAACTATTACTTGAATACCAACCCCTTATAATAGCCTTCCAAGGTGTGATGGGATATAAATTTTTCCACCGAAATACTGAAGGCTTCAATATCTCTCCCAAGCTTGGCATTCAAGAACTAAAGGTAGGAGATAGTCAGATTTTTGTAACACCCAACCCTAGCCCGGCAAACGCTCAATATTCCATATATGATCTGTCTCACTGGTATAAAGAATTAGGCAACTTACGATCTAAATTGAGAAGTTGCAAATAGATACTATGATTAGAGTATTCGTAGCGCTAATTCCTCCAGATGAATACAAACATGCTTTAAATTCTGTCATAAAGAGTCTCTCTGAAAGATTTCCCACAGAAGTAAAATGGGTTGACCCCACAGGTATTCACTTAACATTGAAATTTTTGGGCAATATACCAAATGGTGATATAAGCGTACTAACTGAACGGATAGGTTATGCTATCGATCAATTCCAACATAGCAAATTCAAACTGCAGTTATACCGACTAGGTGCGTTTCCCAATACGTCCCACCCTAAAATCCTATGGGCTGGATTACAAGGGGACATGGAAAAGTTACAACTATTACAACAGGCCGTTGAATCCCAGATTAGCTCTGCAGGATTCCCGGCAGACCAACGTCCCTTTAACCCTCACATGACCCTTGGCAGAGCCCGAAGACAAGCGAGCGAAAAGACCATGACAGCAATTGGACAGGAATTAGGATCTATAACTATAGGCGAATGTGGGGATTGGATTGTGTCAGATATCCATATTGTTGAAAGTGTTTTAAAACCTACAGGTGCTATATACACATCCCTTGAAACCCAGCACATATAACTCAAACATGCTTACGAAAACAACAACTATATCACCAACTCCTCCTTACAACTTCGAGCGTACAGCTGGATTCGGAGCGATTTACCCTGCAACATATACTCAAGGCGATAAGGGAACACCAACATACGAACGATTATTGAATATCAACAGCAATATCATATTCGCATCGGTAAGATCCATAGGAAGTACTAGCAAGCCTAAACTATCTCTAGAATTGACTGGAACTGAACTGAACGCCACAGAAATCACAGGATCAGTGGCTCAGATTGAGTGGGTACTGGGCTGCGACCAGGATCTATCTAAATTTTATAGCATGATATCAGAGGACCATTTCTTCAACGGAATTGTTACGGCCCAGCACGGACTTCACGTACCAATGAAAGGATCAATTTTCGAATCCTTTGTGCTAGCTATCCTGGGTCAACAGATATCGAATAATATAGCGAATTCTATAAGAAAAACATTCATCGAAACATACGGATCAAAGCGAGTGATTAAAGGAACTCCATTTTTCTGCTTTCCAACACCAGAAACTGTAACAGCCCTAAATATAGAGACCTTGATGAAATTAAAACTTAGTCGCCGCAAGGCTGAATATATAAGTGGAATAGCAAAATTAGCGCTTGATAATGCTTCAGCACTGCATCCAGAACCCAATCTTAGCGACGAAGAAGTAATAAAACATTACATGGGAATCCGTGGAGTTGGTGAATGGACTGCTCACTGGGCATTAGCTAATGGAAAAGGATCATTGGACTCATTCCCCAGTGGAGACCTCGCCCTTCGTAAAATCATATCAAAGCATTATTTTGAAGATACCCTACAAACAGAAGAAGTCGTAAAGGACTTTGCTAAGAAATGGTCCCCCTGGCGTACATACGCAACTACATATCTTTTCGGCGCACTAAGACAATCCCTAGTTTAGCTAACTCGCATATCTCATTTTTATGCTACTTAAACATGTTCATCAAGGCCCTAGGATTCTTGGTTTTTGCAAAGCGACGCATTATTTTCTGCGTTTGTTTAAATTGATTCAATAGCAAGTTTATGTCTTGAGCTGTTGTACCACTTCCCGTCGCAATTCTTCTACGGCGACTACCATTAATCAACTCGGGATGATGCCTCTCTTCAGACGTCATAGACTGTATTATCGCCTCAATTTTTTTCATCTGAGAGTCATCAAAATTACCTGGCATTTGCTTACCCATTTGTCCCATCCCAGGGAGCATGTCCATAATCTGAGATAATGATCCCATTTTCTTCACGTTCTGAATCTGTTGCAGGAAATCATCCAGATCAAAAGTTGCTTGCCGCAACTTTTTCTCCATCACTTTTACTTCATCTTCATCGACTGTCTGTTGAGCTTTTTCTATCAGGCTCAGCACATCACCCATACCAAGAATCCGCGAAGCGATCCTATCCGGATGAAAAACTTCTAATCCGTCCGGACGTTCACTAACACCTACAAATTTTATTGGCACACCGGTTACTTGAGTCGCCGACAACGCTGCACCACCGCGGGCGTCGCCATCCAATTTTGTCATGATTAATCCGGATAGTTGGACTCGATCATGAAACTCTTTAGCTGCGTTTACTGCTTCTTGACCAGTCATTGCGTCCAATACAAATAGAGTCTGGTGAGGGTTTATAGCTTCTCTGATATCGGTCAGCTCCTGCATAAGTTCATCATCTATTTGTATACGCCCCCCTGTATCCACAATCACCCAAGTATTGCCATTTTGCGCAGCTTGTTTCACTCCAGAAAGGGCGACTTTCAACGGAGTAGAAGTTGTTGGATCTTCTGAATAAACCGGCACATCCAGTTGCCGTCCTAGCGAATGTAATTGCTCGATAGCAGCAGGACGCTTCAGATCCGCAGCGACAAGTAAGCAGCTATGACCTTGTTTACGCATGTGCAGTGCAAGCTTAGCCGCAGTAGTCGTTTTACCCGCTCCCTGTAAACCAACTAGCATCAATACCGAAGGCAACTGACTCGATGGAGTCAAATTGTGATCTCCACTAGTTAATATCCCAGTGAGTTCCTCATGCACTATTTTTATTACTTGCTGTCCGGGAGTCAAACTAGTTAAGACATCAGAATGCAAAGCTTTTTCTTTTATCGCCACCACAAAATCTCTTGCGACCCGAAAGTTAACATCTGCTTCTAGTAATGAACGCCTTACCTGGCTAAGGGCTTCATCTATATCCTTCTCAGTAACCCTGCCTCTACTGGATAGAGAATTGAATATCCCTGTAAGCTTTTCGCTAAGAGTGTCAAACATTTCATCCCCATTGTTATAGTCGAACTAAATACAACCTGTTACCACATGCACGAAATCAGATGGTCTTGTCATTTATCCTAAACCTGTATATTTCATATATGATAATAGCATCTTGCGATTATCATTGCTCTTATTTGATAATGTTGTTATGTTAACAAATCTCAAGGACTATTCATCCAATTGATACCAAAACGCTTAAATGTAAGAAATTTCTTATGCTACCGTGAGGACGTACCTACACTAGACTTCGACGGCATACACGTGGCGTGTCTTTGTGGTGAGAATGGGCACGGTAAATCAGCTCTACTTGATTCCATCACGTGGTGTCTTTGGGGAACAGCACGAGGTAAAACACAAGATGAACTTATCTCATACGGTTCGGATGAATGTAGAGTAGAATTCGAATTTTTATCCCGAGATCTGCAGTACCGAGTTATTCGCAGTCATACTAGGAGTCGCGGCAGATCTCGCAGTGGTGCTTCTGACCTACAGCTGCAGATACTAGATGCGGATCATGCCTTAACGATCTCCGCTAATACTATCCGAGAAACCCAAACCAAGATTAACCAGATCGTAGGCATGGAGTACGACACATTTATAAACTCGGCTTTTTTAATGCAAGGCAGATCTGACGAGTTTACAAGTAAAACTCCTGGAGAACGTAAGAACTTATTAGCTGATATCCTAGGCTTGCAAATTTACGAGGAGCTTCAAAAACGAGCCCGTGACAAGATACGCGAGTCTGAATCGGAAATATCATATTCCCAAGGAATGATAGAAACCCTTCAACAACAATTAAATGACATAGGCGATCCTACAAAGGATTTGGCCCATGTTACCGTAGAACTATCACAATTAGAAAAGGCCTCATCAGAGAAAACAAACCAATTAGACAATCTACGGCAACAGGTCAACGATTTATTGGGATTGCAAAAACAACAAATAGAACTTGAGGGAGATATCTCACGATACACCGAGGAACTCGAACGTATAACTTCACAAATAACAACGATTTCATCACGCGTCCAAGACTGGAAAAATACCATTGCGACATCCCATGAAATTGAATCAGCCTTGAATCGATTGAAAGAATACAAATCGCAAATAGAACAATTAGACAAAACCAAACAGATTCACGATGCAATAACGCACCAGAGAGACCTAATTTACCAAAATATACAACATCAAGAACAGACTTTATCTACACAAATCAGTCAGGTACGTTCTAAGATTGAAAACAATCTGAAACCTCTTGCCAAATCACACCCCGACTTATTGCAGAGAAAGTCTGACATACTCTCATTGTCATCAGAACTTGAAAAAAGCCAGACCAAACTCAATGAAACCAAACAATTATACGAGAACCTGCTTTTACATACCGCAGATTTGAACAGTGAGGCCGAGAGACAGAAATCCGAAGGTGAAGATATTAGGCAAAAACTATTGTTGATAGGAGCATCCAGCACTAGTGAAACCTTATGTCCGCTTTGTCAGACTAGCATTGGCGAAGAGGGTCACAGAAGTATCAGAGAGTCGTACGACAAAGACATAACAGATCGCAGGCAGGCTTACAGAGAAATATTAGAATCCATAAAGGTGGCCGACGCCAAAAAAAGTTCTCTCAGCAACGAGATATTAAATTCTGAAGAAACTATTCGAGAAGAACAAAGTGCTATCCAGACGAACCACGCTGAAATTGAACTACGGATAACCGAATCCATCAAAGCACAAGAAGAACTCAATACCAATGAATTAGAACTGTCAAAAATGGAACAATCTTTGGCTCTCAAGACTTTTGCTCAACAGGAAGAAACACAGATATCAGATTTGAACACCGAACTAGAGAACCTAATGTATGACCACAGTGCGAGAGAGATACTAGTCAAACATATACAGGAACTCCAATACTCAGAGTCTGCATCAGCCAGGTTAGAACAGGCAAAGAATCAAATCACGGAAGACGAGCAGCTTCTAACAAATCTAGAAGAAAGCTTGGAATCTCGCCAACGCGACATAACAAATCGCAGAGAAAGACTTTTGGAAGGAACTATAGCTTTAGAAGGATTACCCGAGCAACAATCACAATTAAATAAACTTACCCTAGAAATGAATGATCTCGAAACAACTCATCAAGCTACAGCAACAAAGAAAGCCCTATTAGAGAATAAATTATCAGACAAAATGCGACTCTCTGAGCAGCTTGAGGCAACCACGGCAAAACTATCAACATATGAAGGATCGCAAGGCATATTCAGAGAATTATCCACAATTTTTGGGCGCGAAGGAATACAAGCCATGCTTATAGAAACGGTGGTACCGCGGCTTGAAGAAGAAACCAATTCGTTACTCGGTCGCATGACAGATAATCGAATGCACGTTAAATTAGAAACTCAAAAAGAAAGAAGGTCTGGAAACGGAGAGCCAATAGAAACTCTCGAAATCAACGTGAGTGACGAGCTAGGATCACGTAGCTATGAGATGTATAGCGGCGGCGAGGCGTTCAGAATAAATCTTGCAATAAGAATTGCTTTGTCCAAGGTTTTAGCACAACGAACGGGAGCGCCCCTACCCACACTATTCATAGATGAGGGTTTCGGGACACAAGATGCCGCCAGTAGAGAACGTGTTCTAGACGCGATTAGTTCTATTCAAGACGACTTTGATAAAATCATAGTCATAACACATCTCGAAGATCTTAAAGATATGTTTCCTGTTAGGATAGAAGTCCAAAAATCTGCTACAGGATCAACTTTCTGGCTAAGCTAACAGATCGAGGTATAATACACATCTGTTACTTAAGAACCGAGGATTATTTTGAAAAACCTTACCTACCAATTGGCGATTACGATATTATTCCTAACAATACTGGCTACAGGTTGCACCTCCACCACAGACTTAACGCCAGAACTAGCTAATCAAGATAAAAAGACTATAGCGCCTGCTAACGCCATCTCCTCATCAGAAGATATTGACAAGAACCAAGACTTACCAGCTACCCATGAACCCACGGCGACAAGTATTTCCAATAAACCGGCAACCGCGACACCAATTAGTAATGAACATGAAAAATCTAATACTGAATCCAAAGCCGTACAAGAGCCAGACACAGCAAGCGATTCAATCGACGATAGCCTACAAACCTCCGATGATTCGAAGGACAATCAAACTCCCAAGCGTAGCACCTATGTCACAGCTTCAAGCGCAGTATCTCCTCCGGCGTTTTTTAGAAAAACCGGTTACGATAGCTTCCCTAAGAAGATACAAGAAGAGTTTTCCAATGCATTAGAATCTGAGTTCGGGGCGGCCTCTTACAAAATGGGGATATCAGCTGCCGTCTATAAAGATGGCACATTGTGGTCTGAATCTCTGGGATTAGCCTCTGAAGATACTCCCATGACACCAGATACACCTCTTGGTGTTATGAGTACATCCAAAACATTTTTATCAGCATTGATACTGAAACAAGTTAACCAAGGTTTATATACGCTGGACTCTCAAGTCTCAGACCTGCTCTCTCAAAACAAAGGATATCAATCTGTAAACCCAGAATTTATGCCTGATGTTACGGTCAGAGATCTACTCAGAATGAGATCTGGCATCGGCACTGAAACTGAGAACAAGAAAGCAAAGGCAATGGTATTACTTGCTCCAACTTGGGAACCAGCTAACATGCTTAAGCTGATTGACAAAAAACCCGTCCCTAGTGGTAGTTTTCAATATACTAGCGGGAGTTCAGTACTACTCGGACTGATAGCAGAAGAATCCGGAGGTTTACCATTACATGAACTATACCAAGAGCACTTATTTGCACCACTTGATATACAAGCAGGACTGAGACCGGTAATAAGCATACCTCCTACAATGGCTAAACCATATGCCAACAAGAGCCGCTATGGAGCAAATCCCATGTTTGGTGACTCCCTTGATTCCCTTGGCTTTGGGGACCTCACAACAATAAAAATGTACGGAAACACAGACTTCAGGAGCGCAGACGGGCGTCTACAATGGTCCACTTCAGGAATAGTAACAACAGCCGAAAATATGGCTTATTGGGGCTACAGCCTTTTGAGTCCCAACGGATCTGACATACTATCCGAGATCAGAGACGAGCTAAAAACTTCGATAGTTGACGAAACAATTGAACTAGCAGCAGGGCCACAAAAATACGGCTATCACATAGCAACTAGAACTCACTTATTGGAAAATGGCGAGACGATGTTAACCTTTGGACACCCAGGAGGTGGCGGCGGCTATTCCTCCGTTCTATTTTACGCACCATCAATCGATTTATCCGTATCTCTACTGGCTAATTCAGAAATAACGTTCGATAATATCGGCACATGCGGCAAAAGAGGCGAACATTGGATCAACCCACTAGACTGTATCGCCAGAGGTTTCTTCGGAACTATTATGGCCCACGATGGTGGCGCTAATCCTTAGTGATAGACAGTAGGATAATATCTTCTATTCTTCAGCCTGCTTCATTGTTTTAAGTTATAAATAATCGAATCCAGACATTTCACCCCGTTAATAAAAAGAACCAATACCCTGCGAATAGCACAATCAGAGTGGGCGAATTATAGGATTCTTACAAAAACGTGGGCAAGTAACTAAAAGCCCTTGTCGTATCACATCGACAAGGGCTTTCAAATAACAATATGGTTACTAAGATTTATTAATGGCCGTTTGAACCGTTAACATTAGGTTGGATCAAAACCCTTACTAACCCATCTGTCTCTTCCCGTTTGTTCAACAGCTTATGACCTGATTGTTCAGCCCAGTATATAACATCGTAGATATTCAGGGCATCATGCAATATAGCTTCAACTAACGATCCTTGATCATTGCTGATTTGGCTAGTCAACGCGGCTATCACACCCGCGCAATTCTTACCGCGACCATCTACTACTGCCCAACCACTACCGTTACCATTCTGCGATTGGCTCTGTGAACCATTATTTCCGTTTCGGTAACTCCCATTTTGATGCACGTTAATTTCACCGCTCTTCCGCAATCCAAGTTCGTGTTTAAAATGAGCTACAGCCTCTCGTGCTACGGCCATATCTCGTTCACCGCTGCGGCAAACTGCTCCCCTTACACCAACTATATCGGGATTTATCCTCGCCAACTCATCTAGGTCACTGAGTTTAAGATGTCCGGATAATGCGGTGCTTAACCCATAACTTTTCCCTTCCATTACTATATCCCGAAGTTCATTCTCGGGGATAAAGTCAAACAAATTGCGTCCATCTTTGGTCAAAGTATCGATCAAAAACCCATCACAACCGGATTCACGCGCAAGCTTTACCATAAGCCTAGGCTCCAAACCGCCAAATAATAAGTTATCTGCAAATAGAGACCCTATCAGCTTAGTATCATAGCCACGGAGTGCTTCTTTGGACTGCGTTAAAATATCAAGTGCCGTCTCGTAGTCAGCTTCGCAAAATCCTACTTTTACGGAAGTCGCATTTAACATACCCGCCGCTCTAGCAGCCATGGCCACTGTACCAGCTTGATTCGGAACAACTCCCAGGGTAACGCTAACATGTTTTTCTGCCGGAATCTTCCTACGAGCTTCATCTACTAAATTGGGATGTCCAGAACCAACTAGAGCTTCTTGCAGATTCTTCACATCTATAATGTCTGCTCCGCCCATATCGGCCTCAATAGCTTCCGGCATATCCTGAACACTGACTAACAACATCATCCCAGAGAAATCCGTATCTCTAGAACTTTTTTCATTTAGCCAGACAGCATGATTCCTACTAGACCCAACTTCTGTATTTTCTACCGCAGGAATTAACGGCAGCAACTCACTCTTGAGAGTTTCTTTCTCTTCATTAGTCAGATCAATCAGTGGAGAACGGACTCCTCCACCAGCCATACCCATTAATTCCCCCCAATATTTGCACATTGAAGCCGGCAGAACACCGCTGTATTTCTTTACTGTTCCTCCCCACCACTTGTCTGACAGAGCTTTCAAATCTTTCAAATATTTGTTGTAGAACTCGGTATCCAGATCACCTCTCGTAGCCTTATCAATGAACTGCACATATCGATTACATTCAGGTGTATCAAAACGCCAGTCAG